>JARCMD010000444.1 GCA_030248885.1 Leptolyngbyaceae cyanobacterium MP9P1.79
TCGTTTTTCTGGTATGCCGGAACGGCTATACCCATCCTACGGTCTAGTAGTCTGTCAATCATTAATTGACGGGTAGCTGAAAGCTGGGAGGTTAGTGGGAGTTAAATTTTGAGGGTCTTCGACCCCTCAAAATTTTCTTGACAGAACACTAGGACATTGGAGGCTCCGCTACATTTTGGGGATCAAACTTAAGAAGGTATCGAAATCATTTAATACGTCGCGATAGAACTGCTTTGCGCGAACAGAGTCAGCATTTTGCGCGGCTTCGTCTAGGCGATTCAGATGACCATACAAATCCTGGGCAACTTGGCTTGTTTTGGTTTGGGCTTCCGGTAACAGGGTGCGGCTTAAGTTGTTCATTCTGAGCCTGAGTTCTCCAAGGGGCCCATGAATCAGCGATCGAACGTCCGTCCATTCCTGATTCTGAATCGATAGATCTAAGGTTGCCAACCGATCGCGTAGCGTCAAGAGTCCCGATTGATAGCGCTGAATCTGCTCGATTTGAGTTGGGGTATAGACAGGAGCTTGAGTCATTCCTGGGGAGTTTGAGCAACTGACCAGGAACACCATGATCAGAGCCAGAATTGAAAGCAAAAAGGGTCGAAATCGCAACATAGGCTCTCTTCTTTGGTCAGTGGTCATTGATTATTTGTAGCCGTAAGCTGGCTATCACCTCCATTATTCCGTAATCATGATGTCATTGCTGGTTATTTCCGATCGATAGCTGTGGGCAGTGGGGGACAACGTGATCAAATCTTCCACATTGCGAAGCATCGTGGCGCAGATGGCATCTAGGGGCAAGTCATTGGGATCGTCGCCAAAGGGGTTTTCAATTTCAGTGCCGATCGCCTCAATTCCAAGCAGCGTAAAACTCACCAAAGCGACGATGGGGCCGGTGACCCAGCCCAAATCCCTCACCATCTGAAAGGGCAGTAGCAAGCAATAGATCAACAGCAGTTGTTTCAAGTGAATGGAGTAGGCCAAGGGTATGGGGGTTTTTAAGATGCGTTCGCAGCCTCCCAGCATATCCACCAGGATATCGAGCAGATGCTGCATCGCCACCATTTGGTAGTTGGTGACCCGATCGCGGTGGTACTGATTTTGCAGATAGTCGCTAATCCAAAACGCAATCTCTAGGGGCGGATTATTCATATTTTGCAACCGGATAAACTGAGAAGACTTCACCAGAGTCTCCAGTTCATGGTTAATGGGTTGCTGCCGCAAATGTAACTTTGTAGTGACAGCAAAGGCCACCAACAGACGCAGCATGGCAATTTTCTCCGCTTGATCCTGGGGATCATACTCTGGCATGACGACCCAGATCTGGCGGGCTAAATTTCGCACTGTGTTGACGATCATTCCCCAACACTTGCGCCCTTCCCAGAAGCGATCGTAGGCAGTATTCGTCCGAAAGACCAGGAGCAACCCCAACACAATACTCGGCACAACATCCCGGAAGATGGGCTGAGCGATTACCAACTTAGAGAAATAAAGCTGGGCAACAACTAGCCCAAATCCTCCACACAGCAAGGTTCGTGGCAGCACGGCTGGAATCACCGATCCCCGAAACTGGAGAGCCAGTCTAAACCAATCCAATCGTTGTACTCTCATAGTTCTGAATTGATGAACGCTTTAAGCACATCTCAAGTTAAAAAGTATTCTGAATGGTGGGTAAACCAAGGTTCCCAGCTTGCCAATCTACAAGGATGGGTTAGGCGAATGCCATAACGCATTACTCTAAATCAATGATGGGTTATTGCAAGCTACAAATTGGGTAATTGATTTTTATATAGCTCCTTTCTTCACCCTAAATATAAATAATGATTGTGTCACGATCGTCCCAGCCACAATTATTACCCAGCGCAACCAGCAGACTAATCTACGATTTAGTCATCCAGACCAAGATGCCTAGCAACACATCGATCGGCGGAATCACATGATCCGTTAAATCGATCGTCACAGTTTGTCCTTCTAATTTGAGAAATGTCCAAAGATTGCCACTCGTAACACTGCCGTAAATCGTTGGAATGTCTTTACCTTTAGAGTGATTAAACCGTTGCGCCGCCACCATCTCAGCCATACATTGTCCCAGTCCACCTTTGAGGTTTTCCTTTTTTGCTTCAACAATCACTATTGCGGGCGCTTCGATCAATAACTGCTCTGGCGATCGGCTAATCAAAAAATCACAGACTCCACTCAGTCCAGCCGCCGGGTCAACGGTAAAGTCTTCTCCTGAAAAGAAGCTAATTTGCCGATCGCGCACCTTCCGCACTTCAAATAAAATTGGACTAATAATTAATTCCGATCGGGCTTTTTCTGATCCCATTGCAGTCGCCAACGGCAGGCTTTCTGCTAAAAATTCAGCCAGATAAGGACTCGGAGTAATCGGGTCAATTGGCGGTAAAAATCGACCCCCTTCGACTAAAATCAACTTCAGTTCTTCTTTCGCTCTTCTGAGTGTAAATTCACTGTAAGCCATCAGAATATCGCTAGTGAGAACACTCTCATCATAGGCGACGCTTAGAAATACTAGCTTAGCTAGATTGCTCAACCATCAACGAGTTTCCACCAACCAAACAGCGTCAGCTACCCAGCCGATCGGACAAAATCTTCTAAGGTGACGAAATTTGAAGACCAGCATGGTATGTCATCAATTCAGCCAAATCACGGTAGCAGCTAGGTAAATTGCCCGTAGCTACTCAGCATACCCTCACCCTAAATCCCTCTCCCTGGGGAGAGGGACTTTAATCCCCCAGCCCCTTCTCCCACTGGGAGAAGGGGCTGGGGGATGAGGGACGGCTCGACATTGAGCTACCAGCCTGTACTAGGTAAATTGCCCCTAGGAAGTTGACTACCCGCTTACCGTAGCGCGTTGCGATCGTCCAGTATTGCTTCAACCTGGCAAAGAAGTTCTCAAAAAGCAAAATTGACGGTTTTTTTCAACGATTGTATCTTAGGCTACTTTAGTTCCATTAAAGCTATACTGTTCAAACTGATGCTGAGCCTTGAATCGGAAATTGTCGAAGCGTCACCCATTGCAAGCAACGCTGTCGAACGACCCTTGATGAAGATGTTCTGAATAAATAAAGTATCGGATTTGAGGATGCAGTGCAGGTGCCTTTGAATTAAGTCTAAGTTAGACTAGCTTTTCAAGCTTACTTTTACAGTTAAGCGTCTAGAGACGATGTGCAACTTAAAGTATTTCCCGGTTTCCGTGGGTGGGCAGTTGGGGAATGTTGCCCATCATCTGTTTTTCACACGTACTGCTTTTAGTACCTGCTTAAAGCGGGGAAGCTGACATGAACCAAGGTCGGTTTACATCTAAATATGAGGCTCACTTGAACTCAAACCCGCCTGGGATGGAGCCGAATGCTTTATTTGAAGCTGCACCGATCGGTATTCTCTATCTGCATTGGGATGGAGGTGTCTTAAGGGCTAATCCTGCTGTTTGTCGTCTCACTGGCTACACAGCCGACGAATTGTTGCGGCTGGATTTAAAGGCGATTTCTAATCCAGATGATTATGGAGCCGAGTTGCAGATTATTCAGCAGCTTTGTGCAGCACAGACCACTCCACAGGTTTTCAAAACACGCTGGTTGCGATCGGATCATTCCTTGTATTGGGTTGAAGTGACCCTTTCACGCGTTGGAAATCCAGAACATCCTGATAGCTACTTGCTCGCCTTCGTTACTGAGCACCATCCCTTCACCCAATCTTCGCTAAAGGTGCTGCAAGAGTTACAGCAGGCACGGCAGGAGATCCAACGGCAGCGTGAACGGGAGTCTGTGTTAAGTGAAATTCGGGGCAAGCTCCAGACTGCGTTTGATTTACCGACATTGCTGCAAGTTGCTGTGATGCGGTTGCAACATGTTCTAGATACCGATCGTGTCCTAGCGTATCAATTGGCTCCTAATCAGGGTGGTACCTGTGTGGCCGAGGCCCTTGCCTCTCCCTTCTCTTCCTTACTGGGGCGCGTGTTTACGGCTGAATGTATTCCTCCGCCCTATTGGGAGGCATACAGCGTAGGACGACAATGGAGTGTTGCAGATATTCGCACGGCTGAACTTTCTGCCTGTCATCGGGACATGCTAAAGCAAATCCAGGTAAAAAGCATGGTTGTTGTAGCCATCTATGCCTTGAAAGAAGGATCTGCGCCTAGGACAGCAACTATTTGGGGGCTGCTGGTTGTGCATCACTGTCGGGCAGTTCGCACGTGGACGGCAGAAGATATGCAACTGGTGCAAGCGATTGCACATCAGGCGGCAATCGCGATCGAGCAGTCTAGCTTACTGCACCAGCTACAGTCCCACACCCAAGATTTAGAAAACCACGTCAGTGAGCGTACCCGATCTTTGGAGCAATCTCTACGCTTTGAGACGTTAATTCGCACTCTCACGGGAACTCTGCGAGACGGCTTAGACGAAGACGAGATGTTAGCCGCAGCCGTGCAAGGACTCGCGAAAACCTTGAAGGTTGATGGATGCTATGCCTGCCTGTTTCAATCAGCGGCATCCCCCACACCCGTGGATGGACTTGGATTGGGTGTGCTGGATGCTGCTCTGAACGAAACCTTAGAAGTTCGGTACGAATACTTTAGCGACAACTTAAAGTTTCCTGGCTCTCTAGTAGGTCAAAGTCTACTCTTTCAAGACTGGTCTCCGATCGTTTATCAGGAAATCTTGGCGGGACAGACCCATGTTGATATTGTTCCCATGGAGCAAACCCTTTACCTGAAGCGGATTACCACAGACTTGCCAGAAACAGACGTACCAGCCTCGCAAGCGTTACAGGTTGCACTTCCAGTATCGGAGCTAAGGGTCTCACGGATCATTAGCCCAATTTGCGATGACCAAGGTCTGATTGGAGTCTTATTTGTGTTCCAGTCCCACGAATTCCCAGCACAGGCGCACCATTTTCAACCAGCCGAAATTAAGTTAACAGACCAGGTTGCGGGTCAATGTGCGATCGCCATTCGCCAAGCTCGACTCTATTACCAGGAGCATTCTGCGCGAACGAGTGCTGAATGTTTCCGTTCTTTTATCGAAACATCTCCTGATGTCTTCATAGAATACGATCGCAACCTGCGTTATCTTTCTGTCAATTCGGCGGGCACGAGCTTGCTGGGTCACGATCGGGATCACATTCTGGGAAAAACAAATCAAGAACTTCTGGGAGATGCTGCTGAGACGATCGAAACCCATATTCGTCAAGCGTTTGAGACAGGGGAACGAGTATCCACCAGCCACGAAGTTATTTTACCTACGGGAACTAAGATTTTTGATGCCACCTATACCCCGATCGCCGACCCCAAGGGAACCGTGCAACGGGTTCTCAGCAGTTACCGAGACGTTACAGAACTCCAGCAACAGTGGCAATTGCTGGAACACCAAAATCATGAACTAACCGAGGCAACCCGGGTTAAAGAAGAATTTATTGCCACGACCAGTCACGAACTCCGCACACCCCTCACCGCCATCCTAGGCTTTTCCAATATCCTGCTGCAAGAATTCTTTGGGCAGCTTTTGCCAAAGCAGAGAGATTATCTAGAACGCATCCACAGCAGCGGAGAACACTTGCTCGCGCTGATTAACGATATTTTGGATTTGTCTCGTTTGGAGGCCGATCGCCTGGAATTGGAACCCGAACTCATTTCAATCGTTGACCTGTGTAAAAACGCTATAAGTTTGATCCAAGAGCAAGCAACGACGCAGAACCTCGCAGTCCAGGTAGATATAGAGCCTGATTTAGACTACATGGTGGCCGATCCAAGGCGGCTGAAACAAATGCTGCTGAACTTGCTGACTAATGCTGTGAAGTTTACTGCGATCGGCACGGTGGGTCTAAACGTTTATAGCTCCCTGGAAGAAACAAGAGATTGGGAAACTAATCTAATTCATTTTGAGATTTGGGATACCGGCATCGGCATTAGCAAAGCAGATCAGCAAAACCTCTTCTCACCCTTCTCTCAAATCGATAGTTCCCTTAACCGCAAGCACCAAGGAACTGGACTGGGGCTGGCGATCACCCGCAAGTTAACAGAATTGCACAGCGGCTCGGTAACTCTAGAATCAAGTCCTAACAATGGCTCCCGCTTTACGATTTCTCTACCCTGGTATCGTTCCCCAGAGTCATTTCACCAGCGGCGCGATCGATCGGCGTTGTAGAAATGAAGTCTTAGAATCAAGGTCACTGAAATAACCGTAAGTCGTTAGCTGAGACCCCTGAAAATTTGTGGTCTACCCATCTTTACTGTGAGCGATGAGACCAGTCTTATCTGAGAACAGGTTGTTTCATTTGAGACTCCAGAATTGAGCCATAGAGGGGACTGGTTCGTAACAATTCATCGTGGACTCCTTGGGCAACGAGTCGGCCTTTGTCCATTAGAAAGATGCGATCGGCAGTTTTGACTGTACTAATGCGTTGAGCAATGACAAAGGCACTACAAGTTTTGTGGTGCATCAGATAATCCAGCGACTCCTGAATCTGAGCCGCTGTCTTTGCATCTACGGCAGAGGTGCTGTCATCTAAAATCAGGATGCGGTAATGGGTCAGGAGTGTCCGGGCGATGGCGATGCGTTGTTTTTGTCCCCCCGATAACCCCACCCCGCGTTCGCCAACGATCGTATCGTAGCCCTCTGGCAGAGACTCGATGAACTCATGGATGTGGGCCGTTTTTGCCGCCTCAATAATTTTTTCCAAGGAAGCATCACGCTGGGCATAGGCGATGTTGTCCCGTAGCGTGCCAGAAAATAGAGTGGTTTCCTGGAAAACAATCCCAATTTGCGATCGGAGGCTATCCAACGTCAAATCCCGCACATCATGTCCGTCAATTCGCACCGCTCCCTCCGTCACGTCATAAAAGCGCGGGATCAAGTTCATAATGGTGCTTTTCCCAGAACCCGTCATGCCTAAAATCGCAATCAACTCCTTCGGCTTGGTTTCAAAGGAAATGCCCTTGAGTGCTGCGGTTGTGGCTCCTGGATAGCGGAAGTGGACATTCTCGAAGGTAATTCGACCCTGGTAGTTTTGCAGGGACACGGCTGTGGGTCGATCGCGGATCTCGATTTGGGCATCGATCACTTCATAAACTCGCTCCGCAGAGGCAGCCGCTTGGGCAATCACGGGAGCAGAGAATCCCAGTAGCAAGATAGGCTGAAGAATATAAAGCAAGTAAGAATTAAAAGCAACTAATTCTCCGATGGTAAACCGTTGCCGAATGACCTCTGTGCCGCCGTAGGCCACCACAGCCAGAGTAATGACGTTACTCAGGAAAAAAATAAATGGGAAGGTATTACGGATGGCTTTGATGGTGCGAATGCTGGTGGACACCAGTGCTTGGTTAAAGGTTGTGTAGCGGGCTGTTTCTGCTGCCTCGCGCACAAACGCTTTCACAACGCGCACTCCTGACAGATTCTCCTGGAGTACGGCATTCAAGTCTCCTAATTGTTCTTGCACCAAACTAAATAGGGATTGATTTTTAATTAAAAATCGTCCCAGGAGCAAGGCAGCTAGGGGAACAACGGACAGGGTGATGAGCGCTAATTGCCAATTCATCAGGAGCAGAATAATCGCAAAACTCACGAGGGTGACGATCGAGCCAACAACTTGCACTAACGCTGTGCCAATGAAGGTGCGGACTTGCTCAACATCGCTAGTGACACGGGTGAGGAGTTGGGAGGTTTGCGCTTGGTCGTGGTAACTGAAACTGAGGTTTTGAATCTTGTTGAAAATGACGTTTCGCAGGTCGTAGGCCACATTTTGGGAGGCTTGCTCTGCCCAGAAGGTTTGCCCAAAGTTGAAAAATCCGCGCCCGATCGCCAGCACCACCATCGCCCCAGCCGCATAGAGAATGACGTGCACGTTTTTCCCAGCGACCCCCTGATCGATGCCCCAGCGGAAGAGTTGTGGCGTGAGGGCAATGGCACCTGTCAGCAAGATCAAGCTGACCAACGCTCCAGTCACCATCAACCAATACCGTTTGAGGCTTTCCAAAACCCGATTCAAAGATTGCATAAATAGCCCACCACACCGCAAATATCATTAAGACCCATGCTTTAGA
>JARCMD010000445.1 GCA_030248885.1 Leptolyngbyaceae cyanobacterium MP9P1.79
CAGCAGCAGGGCGGCGCGGTGAAAGCTTTGATTGCGATCGATGGTTGGGGGGTGCCTCTGTTTGGGGTGTCAGTTCACCGCATCAGTCACGATGCTTTTACACACTGGAGTTCAATGTTGCTGGGCGGGAGCGAGGCAGAGAGTTTTTACTGTGAGCCGCCGATCGACCATCTGGATGCGTGGCGATCGCCTCAGTCTGCTCTCGGTGTCCGTGTCTCGCCCACAGGTCAGCTTGGTTGTCAGCCCACGACCTTGGCTAGCTTCATCACAGAATTGTTGCACCGCTACGACGAGGGTTGAGGGGCACGAATAAAAACCTGCGGCACCGTTTCAGATACCACAGGTTTAAACTCTAGAAGAGTTTAAGAAGTACCGATCGCGTCAATGCTTACGCAACCTTTACTTGCCGCCGCTTGATGAGGGAACCTGCGCCATACGCACCGATCGCCACGAGTCCCACCATTAAGCCAGGCTCAGGAACAGAGACGGGGTCATCTGTTGTGCCGCTATCTGTGTCAGCTAGATAGGTGAGTTGGCCTCTAGTGAAGCCGTTGTCCCAATTGAGGGAGAGTTTGCCAAACAGATCGCCGACAGAGATATCGATGGGCGTGGAATAGGCAAAGGTGGGAGCTAAGCCAGACAAAACACTGAAGTCTTTGCCCTGTGCTGAGCCGGGAGTTCCGGAGCTAGGGTTGGTGCGATCGAAAACCGTGTTCCCAGGGACAGCATTGATCGCTAGGGATGAAATGCTACCGGCTCCAGAGTAATCGAGTGTCCAAGGGTCAGTGAAGGTATTGCCTGATTGAATCAGAGACCAGTTAGTGCCAAAAGCGCCACCTGCTCCGGGGCCCGTGACACCCCAGATGTTGGTTTCCGAGCCACCGCCCATAAAATTAACAGTGACCTTCATGCCAGCCATCTGATCCCCGAAGGTGGAGAAGCCAGTTAGGGTTGTGGCGTGGGAGGGAGCCGCAATCCCTAAGGATACAAGAGTTGCCCCAGCAAGGCCTACAGAAAAAGCGAGAGACTTAAACGAGTGAGTCATAATTTTTGCTCCAAATATATATGGGTAATGAATGAGCAATGGATCGATGCAGTAGAAAGCACCGAATCCTTAAGTAGGGTCAATAACGAACGATCTATTGACCTGAATAGCCTCATCGTCAGACATTCGTTGCTACTAATTTGCTGTGATGTTCAAGCGGGCAACTGATACGTCCAACTCTGTAAAATCCTCCTCACATAGTTGGTTAAGGCTATGGGCGGTTAAGGCTATGGGATCAATGGGTTTGCGATCGGAGTTGACCATCGATCACAGCGTGGCATAAGCCTCAAAGGAGCAGCCAGTGTTCTCACGCAGGTTTTACAGAAACAATATATTGCCGGGATAAAGTGTATTGAGAATCACAGTTTTAGCTGTTTGTGCTAAAAACTACTAAGTAGGATTGACCTATTCGTTGGGTTCCGGTCTATAACACGGTTGATTGCTTTAGGTTCTCCATAGTTTCAAGGTATCAAGCATTAAAAGGGTTGAATCTTATCCGTAAGATCCAGTCCTTTTACTGAGAAGAATCGCTGGCAACGATCGCTTGATCTTGATAAAGATTCTATGAAGTTGCTACAAAATTCTGGAATATCTTGAGCATCCAGAAACCAGATTTCTACGGTAGTTATTTTTGGTGATGTGTGGGGTAGGTATCTCAAGATTTATCTTTTGAACCCTTGAAATTACTATTTTTACTTGGCGCTATCCCTGCATCTGTTGCTCGATCGCAGCGGCATTGGTGGGGAGGGCTGCGGTCAAAACTTCGCTTCCCGACTCTGTGACCAGCACATCATCTTCAATGCGAATCCCACGCACATCAGCAAACTGAGCCAGACGATCCCAGTTGACGACACTTTGATAGGCCGATCGCCGCTCTGGGTCATTTAGGAGAGCCGGAACTTGGTAAAAGCCAGGTTCGATCGTGACGAGCATTCCGGCTTGCAGGGGGCGATTCAGGCGCAAATACTTGAGTCCAAATCGATCGCTCCGTTGGCGACCTGGGGCATACCCGGCTAAATCTCCCAAATCTTCCATATCATGCACATCCAAACCTAGGAGATGACCAACGCCATGAACGAAAAAGAGGGCGTGGGCATCTAGATCTACCAAGTCTGCGACCTGCCCGTGGAGAATGCCTAGATCAACCAACCCTTGGGCGATCGTTGTACAAGCGGTTCTGTGAATATCGGCATACTCTACCCCTGGCTGGATCTGAGCAATACAGGCATCGTGGGCCGCCAATACCACATCGTATATGTCCTTTTGTGTCGAGGAAAACTTGCCTGAGACAGGAACGGTGCGGGTCACATCTGCTGCCCACCCTGTAGCCGCTTCTGCGCCCACATCTGCCAGCAACAAGTCCCCTGACTCCAACGCGTGGTGGTATTGCTCGTTATGCAACACCTCTCCCTGGATTGTGACAATGCTGGGATAGGCACAGGTCATATTTTGGGCAATGAAGACCGCTTCCATCGCGGCTCTTACCTGCGCTTCAGTTTTGGCATGAGCAACGGCTAGCATCCCTGCTTGGTGTGCTTGGACGGTGACGGTTGCAGCTTGGCGTAACTCTGCCAAGGCCGCCTGATCATGGGTTAATCGCAGATGGACGATCGCCCTCGCCAATGCCAAATCAATTCCTTCAGCCGCCCGAACTGCTGGAACTGGACGCTCTAAAATTTGCTCTTGTGCTGCATGGGTACTGGGATGCTGAACTGCGATCGTTGCAGCATGGGCATTCCAGGCAGGTAGGTCTGATAACGGGAATGCTGCATCGGCACCCATGGCGAGGGCGATCGTGTCTCGTTTTGCCATGGCTCCATGCCAGAGGGCACTGTCTACACCCGCATCGTCCATAAATAGTTGTAGCTTTCCTGCTTCTAAACGAAGGGCGGCATTCTCCAATGGTAAGCCAGCGAAGTAGAGGAAATGGCTGCTGGCCCGAAATGGGTAAGTATTGGCTGGATAGTTGCGGGCATGGCGCTGACCTGACCATAGGATTATTGGAAAATCCACTAATTTGGCAAGTCGCTCTCTCCGCTGTCGTAGCGCTTCAGGATCGATGGAAAATGTAAGTTGCATGGTGTTGGATTATATAAAAAGTTATGTCTTGGCAGGCACAATGTCTCGGAAGGGCGAAGCATCCGGGCAATGACCTTCTTGGTTGATTCAGGGCTTATCTGCCGGATGCTTCGCCCCTACGATGCGATAGACCATACCTAAAAATGGTTGGGTTTAGAATGCATTAGGTTCTACAGGTTTGGTATTTTGCTAGGCTGGCAGTCCACTAGACGCAGTTAGGAAATCAATTTTGGGAATGAGGGGATCTTGCACAAATCCCATCCCAGCAAAACTCCATCGCTTGAGAACAGGGGGAATTTGAGATTCAACGATCGCCTCCACAGCAACCTTTTCTTTGGCACTAGGCGCGTGGGTATTGACATAGATCAATGCATCGAAATGTTCTCGAAATAGGAGTAAATATCCTGCTGACGATCGCCCCGATCGGGTTTCTGGGTGGGCAACTACATAGCTGCCATCGGCTTGCGATCGAATCAGGTAATAGGTTTGCATAACGTTTGGATGTTTAATGACACTGGCAAATACATTGGAACAAAAATATATTTTGGAGCATGGGCAGGTGCAATGATGGAGATCTAAAAGGTATGACTATTACATCTCACCTTCCCTATATATAGAATGTTTCCTGGTTTAAGGGAGACGATCGCTCAGCTTACTGATCACAGGCAACTTTATAGACTTGCGCTGCCACAGCCGAATCATCAACCAAATATTGACAATAAAATAGCCAGAAGTCAGGAGGCTACTGGTGAGCAACAGCGGCACACTCAGGGATTGGGTGGTTTCTGCGCCCACTGCCAGCAGCACATAGCTAATAATCCAACCCGCTGCCAAGGTGACCGCTAGCCGACTGATGGACTTTTGCTGGCGGCTCCCGCCTCGGTTTAGCGTCCACAGTGCAGGCACCAGGCCAAATACGGGTAACAAGTAGACAAAAAGTTGCAATCGCTTAAAGTCTGAGTCATCAAAGGGATCGGTGTTGTTTGACATGGTTGAGAATGTGTAGTACGTGATGGGCAAAACGACTACCAGCCCCACGTTCCGGCTTCTCCCTTGAAGGGGCCGACGATATCGTGGGTGATCCAGCCTCCATAGAAATTGCCAGGTTGGGGTTGGACTTTTTCCTCATTCACATAGCACGCATCCATGAGGTGGGCGTAGAAGGCAACGTGGTCTTTGAGGGGCAGAAAGGCTGGGGTGGGATCAGGGTAAAACCAGGCGGCATTGGGAGTTTGTTTATCACCGATCGCAATTGCATAATAACCCGCTCCTCCCTTCCACTCACACCAACTGGTATGGGGCATCAATTGCAAATACTCCATCTTGATATCAGCGGGAGGAATGTAGTAAACCGGAGGATGGCTGGTTTCCAGCACTCGCTTAGCATCATGGGTGTGGGCGATCGTCACGCCATTAAACACAATCTCAATCAATTTTTCAGTATCTTCGAGCCGAGGGGGACGGGGGTAATCCCACACTGATTCCTGTCCAGGTTGGGGAGCAATGCGTTCGCGGTTCATAGGCGGTTGGGTTTAAACTTATTGAGTGATGTGCAACTTTTCCGAGCCGCCCTCACCCCAACCCCTCTCCCCTGCTGGGAGAGGGGCTAAGACCCAGATCGGCTCCCCTTCTCCCCTAGGGAGAAGGGGCTGGGGGATGAGGGTAGACTTTAATATCATTACTACACTGATCAATACTTCGGACAGTTTTTGTGGAGGCGCTAGAAACCCTGTTGTACAGCCAGTATAGACCCTCACCCTAAGTCCCTCTCCCAAGCGGGGAGAGGGACTTCAATCCGGCTCCCCTTCTCCCGTTCTGGGAGAAGGGGTTGGGGGATGAGGGCTAGCTATTGCAAAAATGTC
>JARCMD010000446.1 GCA_030248885.1 Leptolyngbyaceae cyanobacterium MP9P1.79
GCGGGTAGCACCGGAATCGGTGGGGCTGCTGTTTTGTCCAGCGATCGAACACTTCAACCGTTTCTTTTTCAAGACTACCGTTATCAATCACAATGACTTCATAGTTTGGATACGTGGTCTGCTGAAAAACAGACCTGAGACACTGATTTAGCATTTGACCCAAATCTTTGGTTGGAATTATAATACTGACAGGCTTATGGTGTTCTATTTGATAGCGCACACTGTAAAAGCCCAGAAATGTGGAGTTGGCAACGATCCTCCCAGGAGTATTCCTCCGTTGGAGTGCATCGCCCAGTGCTTTTTCAGCCGCTTCATAAGCATAAGGTTTTGCTTCTGTGCCGCTTGCAGCCGAAGCTGGATGAATTCTCCAATGATAGAGGATTTTAGGAATATGCAAAATGCGTTCTGTTTGTTCAGTAAACCTCAGCACCAAGTCATAATCTTGACTACCTTCGTAGCCCGCTCTAAACCCACCGATCTTTTTAATCAGCGATCGTCGGTAGACTCCTAAATGACAAGTGTACATCCTCGACAGGAATGAATCTGGACACCAGTCGGGTTTAAAGTAAGGATCTATAAGCTTTTCTTGATCGTCAAGTTTATCCTCGTCAGAGTAGATCATGTCGACTTCTGGCTGACGATTGATCAGCAGTGCCACTTCATAAAGAGCATCAGGCGTTAGAAGGTCGTCATGGTCTAAAAGAGCTATAAATTCACCTGTTGCTAGTCCTAAAGCTGAATTGGAGGAGTGAGAAATATGTCCATTTTTTGTGCGGAACGTGACTTTAATACGGCTATCTTGAGCCTGATACTCTTCTAGTATTGAACGTACGTGTGGTGCAGTCGAAGCATCATCGGCAAGGCAAAGCTCCCAATGCGGATAAATTTGCTCAACCACAGAGTTGATGGCTTCTCTTAAAAAAGGCTCTGGTGTATTAAATGTAGGAACAATAACACTGATCAGCGGTTTGTATGGCATTAGCTCAATCGTTTCAGACAGCTTTTGCAAATCAGAGGGTCGAGGTGCATGCGCTTGCCGCCAGCGATCATACTCATTCAAATTACTTTGTAACTGACCAGACTCTTGCTCTAGGACACTCGGTAATTGAGGTGGGATGACTGGTGTTGCAGGAACTTGAGGAGCACGCAGTGCCCAGCGTCGAGCCTTTAAAAACGCGAGGCGAAGCTTCCAAAACTTACTGGTTTCCATCCATTGGAGAATTGCATTTGTCTGTTGAAAGATCTGCTGCGTTTGTTGGAGTTTACCCTGTGTTTGCTGGAGTTCACTCTGCGTTTGCTGGAGATGGCGCTGTGTTTGCTGGAATTGGTTTTGCGCTTGCTGGAGTTGTAGGTGAGATCGATCCAATTGGTACTCTAACTTATCCCGATGTCTTGTCAAGTTTTCACAACTAGCCTGTAAATTGACAAGCTGAAACTCGCGAACACCGATCATTTCAGCAAAGTTAGCACGGTATAGGCTAGCATGCTTTGTGCAAACGTATTTCATTAAGCGGCTGCGATTTTCGGGCAAATCACACGCCGTTCCCATCGAGCTTTCTCGTACTCGATAGTCGAATAAAGCCTCAGGAATGTAGTGAAACTTCCACCCACGCTCGATCGCGCTCAGCCAAAGATCCCAATCTTCCCATCCAGGCACAGGCATGTTGGGATCGTAGCCACCGCATGCTTCCCATAAAGACTTTCGGTAGACGGTACAAGCA
Source organism: Leptolyngbyaceae cyanobacterium MP9P1.79 (assembly GCA_030248885.1). Classification (GTDB taxonomy): domain Bacteria; phylum Cyanobacteriota; class Cyanobacteriia; order JARCMD01; family JARCMD01; genus JARCMD01. The sequence goes on from JARCMD010000446.1 coordinate 1,722, forward strand.
TCAATATAGTTGCCTGAAACTAGCAGACCAGCATCAAACTTTTCTGGAAGATTCCATACTCGCCCTGCCTCACCAAACCACTCAGGCTTACCGTAAACAACTCCAACGTCCGGACTTCGATCAAGAATTTCAATTCCTTTAAGAATGTACTCAGGGCGGATCTTATTATCTGCATCTAATGGCAAAATGTAGCGACCTGCTGCTTTGGCAATTCCGTTGTTCCGAGCACGAGCCAACCCCTGATTCTCTTGATCGAGGATAATATACCCTTGATCATTCAAATAACTCAGAAGGTTAATGGTAAGAGGATCATTAGAGCCGTCATTGACAATAATGATTTCATACACTGGGTCGAGACAAGACTGAACACTAGACAGCGCGTCTAGCAAATATTCCCCCTGGTTATAGCAGGGAATGACTACAGATAAAGCAACAGCTTGAGTTGACATAGACGGCATTAAATAGTCGATAGATTAAGAATCAGTTCTAGCTTAAATCAATCTTTAGCGTTCAGCAACCATTGTTTAAGGCGAAACCACTGCGTGCGTAACTGCCAAAACTTAGATGTTTTCATCGCTGCAATCTCAGCCTGCGCCGTAAGAAGAACTTTTTGAGTATCTTCAAGCTCAGCCTGAAGTCGAATCACTTGACTTCTGAGAGGATCAGTATAGAAACCTAGGCTATTTTGGTAGATTTTTGGGTGAACTACTTCCAGCGGAAAACTACCAGCGGTTAAATCAGCGATTGGTAGGTCAGGATATTGCCCAATGCGATCGGACTTAACAAAGAGCAGGGAGTTTTGGCTATACCAGGGTTGAACATTGTCACTAGACCAAAGACGACGGCGCAAGCAGTCGATCGCGACGTAATCCCATTGCTTAAAAAGCGCAACCCAGTAGCTTGCCCACTGCTCATTTACATGTCCTGTTCCACCTTGAAAGGGTACGGCGGCTGAAAACAAAACCACATCGGCTAAACCGACCAGCGATTCGATCAAGATACTTGCTGAGTCAGCGGGTAGATGCTCTGCTACTTCTAAAGAGATTGCCAGGTCGAACCGCCGATCGAGCTTAAGCGGCTGTTTTAAATCTCTTGCTAGAAAAGCATCTGTGGGAATTTGCAAGTGGCGGCAATCAACATAGTTACCATCCACGCCCAGGCAATCCTGCACGCCCAATGCCCGAAACACCGACAACCATGCGCCCAAACCGCATCCTACATCCACAACGCTTTGGGGTTGAAGCCACTCTAGGAGCATGGGTACAACCTGCTGTGCGGAGCAGCGTGCGCCCTCTAAAAGTGAATCAAAAAACGTCTGATCATAGAGAGGGGAAGGTTGCTGCACCACCTCTAGTTGAGCGGATTGGTTCATGGTTTGTGGTGATAGGGGTTGAGGCTCTCTGCTTGGCTTTGTAGCAGTAGCAAGATACGTTAAGCAAAGCCGCCGTGTTGGAAATGCCTGGTCAAGCCATAGGGCAATTTGATTTAATGCTCTAATGAAATAACCTGCAAAACGTCGATTCTTAGCCAACCAAACAGCATAGTATTCATCAATAATCATCTGCAACAATACGGCAAACAGCCCCTCTAACGGCTGGATGTGAACATCAACATATTCAACGTGCTCTAACAAATAGCGTAATCCGTATTCTGTGTAACGGTAGAAGTCAACTGGTTCCTCGTGCAAACCCCAAACCATCGGTGCCGTGAGAATCAAGCTACCACCGGGCTTCAAAAGCCGATAAGCTTCTTTTAACATCAGTTCGGGGGTGACTAAATGTTCCAACATCTGCGTAGACAGAATTGTATCCACTGACGCATCGGGTAACGGGATATCGTAGCAGTTCGCACAAAGATCAACATTTTCCGCGTATTGCCAATCAACGCAGACATATTCACTCACATAAGCTTTGAACAAACCCTCGTACCCTCGCGACTGCCCACTACCCATATCAACCATACGACCCTTAGCAGTTGGAGCCAATTTTGCTAGTGCTGCCGCCATGGTTGAACGGGCAAGGTAGTGTGGATCTTGAGGATGGGGTCTCAAAAAGTAGTGAAAACCTTGCATTCGGTTCGTCTCCTAGTTTTCTCAGTAGACTTGCTTGATAATACAGGCTGACGAGAAGGATTTGGTAGATGGTTTCGGGCTAACCCTTTGCTAAAAGCCTGCCTCGATCGCTTAGAAGCTTCGATTCAGTCGCTAGTGATTTATGTCTACTCTGCTCAGACCCCGACACTAATCATTAGAGTTGTTGGGTAGTAAGCTCAAAAATCCTTGAACCCCTCGCCTAGCAAGTATTTCAGCGATTTTGACGTAAAACCCTTGGAACCCAGTCTGTGTAAGCATTTCAGCGATTTTGGGTGATGCTTGCACCCTACGAGGTGGTGTTAAACACCAATGAAAGGACTGACTTGACGGGTTCGATCAAGCAGATGGCCTTTGGAAGCGTGGTCTTAA
>JARCMD010000447.1 GCA_030248885.1 Leptolyngbyaceae cyanobacterium MP9P1.79
CCCCCACCCCAACTCCCACAGCTAAATTTCCTGACATAGAAGGACACTGGGCGATCGTTTTCATTCAAGCTCTAGTTAATCGAGGCATTTTCAGTGGCTTTGCCGACGGCACTTTTCGTCCAGAAGCCAGTATGACGCGGGCCCAATTTGCAGCGGCTGTGGCTCGTGCGTTTAAACTGCCGAGTAAGCGTCCTGCCAGCACCTTTACAGATGTGCCGCCGAGCTTCTGGGGAGCGGAAGCGATCGGTCATGCGGATCGCATGGGCTTCACATCCGGGTTTCCCGACAACACGTTTCGTCCGAATCTGAACATCAGTCGCGTGCAGGCGATCGTCTCCCTCATTAGCGGATTAGGGCTGACTGGGGATAGTTCGAGTAATTTGTTGACGATTTACAACGATCGCGCTCAGGTTCCTAGCTATGCCACCGATAAAGTGGCGATTGCTACGATGCGCCGCATCGTGGTGAATCATCCCAATGTGAAGCAACTGGAGCCGATGCGAGAGATTACCCGCGCTGAAGTGGCGGCTCTGATTTACCAATCCCTGGTTGCCACTGGACAGGCAAGTGCGATCGACTCTCCCTTCATCGTCAACCCCAGCCCTGCCACTGCTTCCTTCACCGATTTGCAAGGTCACTGGGCGACGGAATTCATTCGGAGTCTCAGCAATCAGGGGTTCATCAGCGGCTTTACGGATGGCACCTTCCGTCCCAATGCCAGCATGACCCGCGCCCAATACAGTGCCTTGCTGGTGAAGGCATTCAACCCCTCACCCAAGCGAGTGGTGGTGTCGTTTCCCGATGTCCCGGCTGACCTGTGGGCGAAGGCTGCGATCGAACAGGCATACCGAGGTGGCTTCCTGTCGGGGTTTTCCGACCAAACCTTTCGTCCCAGTCAAAATATTCTCCGCGTACAGGTTCTTAGCTCTCTGGTCAGTGGGCTGGGCATTCCTAGACCTGACGAAAAAGGGCTAACCTTTTACGCTGACCAAAGCACAATTCCTCCCTCAGCCCGCACTGTGGTGGCTGCTGCCATGCGGCAACGCCTAGTGATTAACTACCCCACCTTGCAGCAACTCAACCCCAACCGGGAAGCAACACGAGCGGAAGTGGCGGCAATAGTGTATCAAGCACTGATCTATACAGGGCGATCGACGGCGATTAATTCTCCTTACATTGTGCCTAGCCAAGGGTGAGGAATTCCAACCCTAGATGTCTACCTCACAACGACTTCTGCACTGGGCTGAACGGCAATCTTAGCCAAGTTTAAATTTGTTGCCATCCAGCGCAAAATCTCTCGGTTGACGCGATCGGGGCATTCATCGTGGGGGCAATGACCACAGTTTGCCAATTCAATTAATTCCAAGTTGGGATTATAGGCAGCAAATTGCTTCGGCTGGGCAAACTTAGGCGGCACCATGCGATCGTCCTCGCCCCAAATTAAAAGTATGGGGATCTGAAGCAACGGTAAAATTTCCTTGGCACTCAACCCAGACTCCGCTATGCTCATAGCTTTGAAGATGCCGACAAAGGCTTGCGCTGAGCCGCGATCGGTGGCGGGGTGTAGCAAAATGTCCACTAGCTCATCAGTAATCGCAGTGGGATCAGAGTAGGCAAACGCCGCCCACTTGCGGATCACTGAGGTGCGCCGAATGGCATAGAACAAAGGCTTCAGTACTAAAGAGGCAACAAGCCCTTTCGTTGCTGCTACGGCAGGACGGAGCTTAGCGGGAATCATCTCCGCTTCTAGGGAAGGGTCAGGCAAACTCATCATCACAATGCCTGCCACCATGTCCGGGTGAGCCGCCGCCGCTGCCATGCACACGAGAGAGCCGATCGAGTTTCCCACCAGCACCACGGGAACCCGAATAAAGGTTTGCCAGAAGTCATAAACTTGCTCCACCCACAACGAAACGCTGTAGGGAGCTACAGCCTTTTCCGACGCGCCAAACCCCAACATATCCAACGCATAAACAGTATGTTGCTGGGACAGGTCATCAATGTTGTGTCGCCAGTGCCCGATCGATGCCCCAAACCCGTGCAGCAAGATTAAGGGTGCTGTCTGTGCGATCGGTTGCACTGCCCGTCGATAGGTGTAGCGAGTTTGCCAACCCCGCCATACCCAATCTCGTTGGTTACCAACTCGTTCTTGCCAGGGAATAGAAATTGTCATGTAACCTTACAAACTATTGAGAATTCTATCCCTATGTTAAGCCAAACGGCTCAGACCTTGTTGTAGTAGGGAGCATCTCAGTTTTGTAGAGGATACGCCAAAACCCCCTCATCCCCCAGCCCCTTCTCCCAAGAGGAGAGAAGGGGAGCCGGATTGAAGTCCCTCTCCCCTCTTGGGAGAGGGATTTAGGGTGAGGGTCTTGGCTGTGCAACAGGGTTTCCAGCACCTCCACAAAAACTGTACGAAGTATTGATTAAACGATTCAGATCCCCGGATTCTGCGAAAATCTAAGATCTCGCCAGCGGCTTAGTTTGAAAATCTGGGGATCTTGCCAGAGTCCACGATCCTGAGTACGCAACATTCCTCTACAGACCCTGGCTCCGAATTTCTTTTAGAACCTTGCTCGTTCCTTCACTTAAGGCTCGATTTAGCCAATGTAAAATCTCTTCGCGGATCGATCGATTGGGAAATACTCGGCTAGTTTCAGACTCTATATACCGATCGGTTTCCAGTAAATAGATCTTGAGATTCTGTTTTTGATAAATCCAAACTTCCGGCATTCCGAGAGCCAAATAAGCCTGTAACGTCGTCTTAGACGTTACATCAGACTCAATTGCTAAATCGGGTGGCGGATCAATCTCTAAATACATTGCTGACAGACACTGCCGAACGCGAGTAGCTTTTTCATCAACATAGAGACAGGTGTCCGGCTCAATCCCAGCCATTTTTGCCTTTTCTCGAAAGGTTGTGGAACCAAAATCCTCCCACGCCCGATCTTCAAAGTCTAGTAATGCTTTGGCAATATCTCCCATAATTCGGTGAGGACGCTCGTGGATCGGTAAGGGAGACATAATTTCTAATAGTCCCTGATAATAGACAGTACGGAATTTCCGAGTTTGCTCTAACTCGGCTGTAATTGCCTCATATTGCTCCCAAGACACGTTATGCAAGACAAAGGGTACACCTGGCACAAATTCAATGTCTTGGAGTGGAATTAAGACTGGTGTTTCAATCGCAGTTGTGGGTAATGTTGCAGTCATAGTGGAAACCTTTGTAATCACATCACAGGCTAATTTCTTGTCGTCCGCTGAATCGCCCTCTCGATTAACTACCCATTTTAGACTCGTCTCTGCGATCATTCCGGCGCTGCTTTAAAGTGAGAGAACCTGGGTAGGCGATCGTTGGACTTTACACAGTTAACCAAACTAAGGAGGAATCCTGCATGGTTTTACCGATAATACCGAGCATTCAGAGCTTAGAAATCACATGGGAACCACTGCCAAATGACTATGTTTTACCGGATGATCCTGTGGAAAATATTCAACAACCTTTACTAGCTGCGGCTCTGACAGATGCGCTAGGAGAAGCTGGCTTGATTCAGCCCACAATGTTGATTGCATCTAATTTTGGATTAGTCGCCACTGTTGCCCGTAAAACCGTAGTCAAGGCTCCTGATTGGCTCTACGTTTCTGATGCAAGGCCAGTAGTTGAAGGGGTCGTAGTTCGCCGCAGCTATACTCCCCACGCGGAAGGTGCATCTGTCGCGATCGTGATGGAGTTTCTGTCAGAAAGCGACACGGAGGAATACTCAGCACGTCCCGTTTATCCCTACGGTAAGCTCTATTTTTATGAACATATCCTCCAGGTTCCCACCTACGTTATCTTTGATCCCCGTGATTTGATTCTGGAAGTGCGGCGACTCCAGGAGAAGCAATACGTTCTGCAACAACCCAATGCAGAAGGGCGATATTGGATTCCAGAGACGAAGCTGTTTTTGGGGATGTGGCAGGGCACACGCCTGGGAACGAAAACCCATTGGCTGCGCTGGTGGGACGAAGCCGGAAACCTGCTGTTGTGGAGTTCGGAAACGGCAGAACAAGAACGCCAACGCACAGAGCAAGAACGCCAACGCGCAGAGCAGGAATGCCAACGTGCAGAGCAAGAGCGTCAGCGCGCAGAAGTGGCAGAAGCAGAACTAGCTCGACTGAGAGCGCTGCTAGAGGAGAGATCGTCTCAATAGCGATTTATAAGCTACAGCAATTTCTAAACACCTGAATCCTATGGTTGCTAATCCCAATTTTTTCTACATTAGTCCAGACGACTACCTCGAAGCAGAACGGGTCAGTCCCATCAAGCATGAGTATCAGCGGGGACGGGTCTACGCGATGGTGGGTGCCAAAAAGCCCCATGTGATCATCGCTGCGAACCTGACGACCCTTCTGAATCTGCATCTACGCAAGCAACCTTGTGTTGTCATGGCTTCTGCCATCAAGGTGCGGCTACAGGAAGCCGACTGCTACTACTATCCTGATGTGGTAGTCACCTGCGATCCAAGGGATTTGGCTGGCACAGAAGACTTTATTCACTATCCCAAACTGGTGATTGAAGTGCTGTCTAAATCAATTGCCAAGTTTGACAGCAGCGAAAAATTCACGGATTACCAAACCTGCCCTACCTTGGAGGAATACGTCTTAGTCAGCCAAACAGCACGATCGATCGAAGTTCGTAGCTTGATCAATGGCACCTGGAAAATTGCCACCTACCAAGGAGATGAATCTATGACCTTTCACAGCCTTGATTGGTCAGGAACCTTGGCTGACATCTATCAAAAAGTCACCCTGTTGGATGGGTCGATCGAAGGCGATATTGCAGGCAACTAGGCGACCTGAATCGGTCTGGTAGTTCACGGCAAATATGCGATCGGTTCTCAGTTGTGCTGCTGGGCTTCCGTATAAGCAGCATAAACACCCTGGACGTTATACCAATTGAGGAAAATACGGGCCACTTCCAAAGCTAGTTGGGGTTTACCTTGGTCGATTAGCCATTGCAGGAAGGGGGCGATCGTCCGCTCATTCACCAAGCCGCCTAGAGAAAGCGTTCCCCACAGGATGCGGTGTAGCCACGTCATTTGGATCATCATTCGCACATTCAGCGTGGGATGTTTTTGGTAGAACAGGACTCCCATGCGGCCCCGCTGAATTTCCTTATCAATCAGATTGGGAACGTCAGCCAGCGCAAAGGGTGGGTGCCAGTGGTAGCCAACGGCGGCGGGGCACGGGATCAGCTTCAGCCCCAATTGCTTCAGCCGCACCCCCAGTTCCAAATCTTCCCAACCGTAAAGTTGAAACTGGGTATCAAACAGTCCCGCTTTTTCCAACCAAGTGCGATCGATCGCCACATTCCCCGTCGCAAAATATGCTCTGGAATAGTCCGTCAACTTATAGGGTTCAGTGGTTGGATGATCAAAATTGCAGGTGTTAACTACCCGTCCGTAGGTAAAAACCCGATTTTCCCCTAGCTGCTGCGCCCCGTTCACCAATGCTTCTGCATGGGATTGAAGAAAGGGTTCTGTGACCACTAAGTCGCTGTCAATGAAAATAATGGTGTCGCCGATCGCCTCTTTCACCCCCAAATTCCGCGCTGCCGCTGGCCCCTGGTGATCTTGCTGAATCAACCGCACATGGGGAAACTCAGCGGGGTGCGATCGAAGCCAGTCCACGGTGCCATCCGTGGAACCATCATCAACCACCACCACCTCATAGCCAGAGACGGGGCTATCTTCAGCCAACTGTTGCTGTTCCAGTGCCCTCAGACACTTCTCTAGAATGGGCTGACGATTATAAGTTGGAATGACAACGCTAAAAAACACAGGTTTTCCCCTAGCACCACTTCCCCAGTATCTCTCAGGTTTTCGTGATTCGTGCTTCTGGTGGCTGACACTTTCGAGAGGATGGAGATTTTCAGAAAGCTTATACCGGGCACCGGAAGGGCAAAGCATCCGGGTGAAGCTCTTTTGGTTGATTCAAGGACTGATCTGCCGGATGCTTTGCCCTACAGCAGTAGCATTTTTCCCGGAAATCTCCTTAAAACAGAACCTACGGTCGATACCCTACTTAACTGAAAATCCGTCATTGCTGGGGATAACCACTAAATGCCTTTGGGATCTGTACAGATGCTCACAGGAATCGATCGAGTTTAGCTACATAATGAGAGCTTAGTCGTTTTGCCAACTGGAAAGAAACTCATGGGTCGCGCTAACAGGGTCGTATTGGCTTATTCAGGCGGGGTGGATACATCGGTCTGCATTCCTTACCTGAAGCAGGAATGGGGCGTACAAGAGGTCATTACCTTGGCGGCTAATCTGGGACAGGGAGAAGAGCTAGAGCCAATTCGGGAAAAGGCGTTGAAGTCTGGAGCAGCAAAGTCCTTGGTTGCCGATGTCACGGAAGAATTTGTGAAGCATTATGCCTTTCCTGCGATTCAAGCCAATGCCTTGTATGAAAATCGCTATCCCCTCTCGACTGCTTTGGCGCGTCCTTTAATTGCCAAGCTTTTGGTAGACGCGGCGGCAGAGTATGGAGCCGATGCAGTGGCCCACGGTTGCACGGGCAAGGGGAATGACCAAGTGCGGTTTGATGTGGCGATCGCTGCCCTGAACCCTAATTTGAAAGTTTTGGCTCCGGCGCGGGAATGGGGCATGAGCCGGGAGGAAACGATCGCCTACGGTGAGCGCTTTGGGATTGCGTCGCCGGTGAAAAAAGCTTCGCCCTACAGCATCGATCGCAATCTGTTGGGACGCAGCATTGAAGCGGGATCATTAGAAGATCCGTGGGTGGAGCCACCGGAGGAAATTTATGCTATGACGAAGGCGATCGGCGATACGCCCAATGAGCCGGAGTACATTGAAATCGGCTTTGAGCAAGGCATTCCGACCCATCTCAATGGCCAATCTCTGCACCCGATCGACCTGATCACCCAACTCAACCAAGTGGTGGGAACCCACGGAGTCGGGCGCATCGACATGGTGGAAAATCGCCTAGTAGGAATTAAATCTAGGGAAATCTACGAAGTTCCCGCCCTACTTGTGTTGATTCAAGCCCACCGCGAGTTGGAAAGCTTGACCCTGACGGCTGATGTCGCCCACTACAAACGAGGCATGGAGGACACTTACTCCCAACTGGTCTACAACGGACTTTGGTACAGCCCCCTGAAAGCGGCGTTGGATGCCTTTATTCACCAAACCCAAGAGCGGGTTTCGGGGACAGTTCGCATCAAGTTGTTTAAGGGCAATGCAGTGATGGTGGGACGGCAGTCCAGCAACTCGCTCTACAGCCCAGACTTGGCAACCTATGGAGCCGACGATCAGTTTGATCACAAGGCGGCAGAGGGATTTATTTACGTCTGGGGCTTGCCAACGCGGGTTTGGTCGCAACGCAATAAGGGTTAGGTAGGTGCAGTTAGGCTCTGTTTACATTAGGAAATGTAGGGGCGAAGCATTCGGGCAGTAATCTCTTGGTCAATTCAAGGCTTATTTGCCGAATGCTTCGCCCGTGCAGAGATAGATTTGTCTCAGAAATTTCAAATGACATACCGATCGTGAATGCATTAGCGGTATGTAATTCTACGATCTACAACATTAGGGACACGGCGCAGATCTAGGTTCCGACCCAACCCGACCCTTGGGGGTGATCCCCCAAACCCCCTTCTGGGGGACGAGAGCTTCCCCCAGACCCCCTCCAAAGGGGTTGATTTTGGGAGGAAAATAGCGCTTCGCTTTGTCGGGGATGAGCGGGTCGGGACGCTAGGAGGTCGATAGTACTCACAACTCAAACCAAGTGTCTTAGGTGATTTCCGGGAAAGAAGATACCACTGTAGGGGCGAAGCCTGCGGCAGATAAGCCTCTGAATCGACCAGCAAGTCCTTACCCGGAGGCTTCGCCCTTCCGGTTACTTTTGTCGGGCTGTATGAGGGCAGTCATAGAATTGAGGAGCTATAAGCCTGATGGTTTTACGTTTTTAGTAAAAGATTAATGGGATTTATGCAGTTCTCTCCTCGATTTCTTAGTTCCTACGTCTCATTTACAACCAGTGCCAAAAGGTTGCGACTGCGGCGGTTCTTGTCCTATTTTCTGTTGGGAGCGGGGTTGAGTGTGGTGACGATCGCCTGTGGATACAGACCCAACCCTAGAAGACCGATTACTGCTGCGACAACTCCCACAACTGAATCTGCACCAGAACAGTTTGGGGTAGACTTTCCCGTCTCGATCGCCAACACCAACTACACTATTTCCGGTGAGACTGCTGAGCAACTGCGAGAGCAGATGAATCAGCTTGGGCCCAAGGACAGCAATGGCTCCTTTGATGCGTTTACCCGTTGGTATATCCGTTTGAAGTACGATTATGAGACTGCCAATGGTAGCTGTGCGCTGGACAACATCAGAGTTAATGTAGAAGTCACGTTCACGATGCCTCAGTGGAAGCGCGACACCAATTTTGAAGTAGGACTGGTGGAGCGCTGGGATCGCTACATCACAGCGTTGCAACTCCACGAAGATGGTCACCGAGATCACGGGATTGCAGCGGGTAAGGATGTGTTGCAAGTGCTGAAGCAACAACCGAGCTACCCATCGTGTGAGGAATTGGCGGCAGCGGCCAACGAGGCTGTTAAGCAAGCGATCGTCGTCTATAACCAAAAAGATATTGAGTACGATCGAGAAACTCGGCATGGTGCAACCCAAGGAGCCACATTTCCCTGATCAAGTTACACCTGTCTGTATACGTTATCAATTGAGGCACATCCTTCTTCAGCAACCCATTTTGCTTAAGACCTACGAGGCTCTAGTAGTCCGTCAATCATTAATTGACGGGTAGCTGAAAGCTAGGAGATTAGTTGGAGTTAGATTTTGACAGAACACTAGTGCAAGTTGGTAGAAATAACTGAGCAGCACTCAAAACTCAAAACTCAAAACCATGTTTCCCTCCCCCTAACTGGACAGAAACTTCTGCCAAGCTACACTAGCTACGTAAGCAGGCTTTGGGGTAGGAAATGCGCTGATGGTTGGACTGCTGCCAAACCTGGAGAAAAACGTCCGCAATCCGGGTCATGTCCTCTCTAGTTAAACCAGAGTCTACCAATTGTTGATCTTGCCAACGGGCCTTCAAAATTTTGTTGATCATCACCAGCGCTTCCTCTGGGGTGACCTCTTTAAGAGAGCGCAGGGCTGCTTCACAGGAGTCGGCTAGCATGACAATTCCCGTTTCCCTGGATTGAGGGGTAGGGCCGTCGTAACGAAAATCGGCTTCTTGGAGAGGCAACATGCAGAACTTCTCTGGATCATTTGCTGCTGCTGCCCGCTGTTGTTGCGCTTGGTGGTAGAAGTAGCCGATCAGCATAGTTCCCTGGTGTTCTGGGATAAAAGCACGAACTGCCTTGGGCAACCGATATTTTTTTGCCATCACCAATCCTTCGCTGACATGTTTTTTGATGATGATGGCGCTTTGCCAAGGGTCGCCGATCGCATCATGCTTGTTGGGGTTGCCCATCTGATTTTCGATAAAGCTCAGCGGGTCGTGCATCTTACCAATGTCGTGGTAGAGCGTCCCGGTTCTCACCAGTTCCACATTGCAGCCTAGGATTCGAGCCGCCGCTTCTGCCAACGTGGACACAAATAGCGTGTGCTGAAAGGTGCCAGGAGCTTCAGCAGCCAAGCGTTTCAAGAGGGGGCGATTCGGGTTCGCTAACTCGGACAAGCGAATGGGAGTTACTAAATCAAATAAGTGTTCCAGGTAGGGACTCAAGCCCAAGGCGACAATACTCCAGGCTAGACCAATCAGCCCTTGCACGAAGGCGGACCCCAGAGTGATGTACCAAATGGGAGCGCTGAGGATGGAGAGGAAAAAACAGGTGACCGCCTGGGTTAACCCAACGGCTCCTCCCAGCAGGGCCAGTTCCTCCCGCGATCGGAGCCGACTGGCTACCAATGCCCCAACCAGCCCACCGAAGGCGCTATACATTAAATCGCCCCCACTTATTTGCATCCCCAAGGGCAAAATAAGGGAGAGTAACCCCACGACGGTGATGCCAACAATGGAGCCGTAGAAGCTACCAATTAGGAGTCCGATCGCAGGCAGGCTGGTTGCAGAAATGCCCAAGGATACCACCAGCGGTGCGCTCAGAGTAAGCAAAAAGATCAGAATATAATCGCGCCGTCGCAGCCTGGGGTGAACGTAGCCCTGGATGACCCGAAAGAGTCCGATCGCCAAGCTAACCACTCCCGCCAAACTGCCCAACCCCCACCAATTGATTCCCCGCCGGCTTAAACCGAAATGGTCAAGTAAGACGAAACTCGGATGAGTAATAGGTTCCCCGACCTGCACAATTACGTCTCCCCGCTCCACCGTTACCATCACGGGATCAATGCGCTGAGCCGCCTGTTCCGCCAGCAGCCCCGTTTGCTGGGGGTCTTTGATTAAATTTGGACGCATCAGAGAGGACAGTACCTCTAGGGCGATCGTCCGCGCCACCTGTGGAACCGTAGCCTCAATCTGAAGCACCAGGGCTTGATTCAAAACCTCCTTGGGTAGCCCTGGATGAATTCCCTGGGCTAGCATCAGAGTCGCCGATCGCTGCATTCCTGCTTGAGTCGCTTGCCACTCTGCTTCGGATAAATTCAGCAATCCAGGCTGGTACAGCGACTCCTGCTGGGCAAAGCGCTCAGACATTATGTTTAAGGCGAAGCGATAATCCCACCGAGATTGGGCGATCGTTTCTAGCAAGGTGCTGAGGGACCTGTTTCCCTGAGACTGGCGATAGGCGGTGAGTTGCTGGAGCGCGTCTTGCTGTTCTTTGCTGAAGGGCAGGGACAAGGGCAAGGCATCTAAAGGGGGAAGGAGATCCGGGTTGACAATGCCATTGGGTGCCTCCACAGACTTGGGTTCCAACTGATGCACAAGGGGCTGAAACTCAGACTCGTCGGCTTGACGCAGGTAAATTTGCACAGAGCGAGTCAGAATCGATGGCGGCACTAGGGGAAAGGTGCCCGCCATGCGCCGTGCTTCACTGCCTTGACGTAAAAAGGCTTGAATTCCCGTTAGGATTTCCTGGGTGGCGACGGGATCAATTTTGAGGATGGCGGTGGCACCACTGCGGGCTTCCTGGCGTTTTTCGTCCGTTGTTTTGGTATCTTCTACCCTGGCAGAGGCAGGGGCATAGATGGTTTGAGGAGCCACGATTCCCACATCCAGCTTGGGTGCGTCGTAGAACCGATCGCCCAAGGTGGCAGTTAGGCAAAGCACTGCAAAGCACACCAGAATTGGGGAGCGCAGATCCCATCGATGCCACCGATGGGATTTGTTGGGGTCGGAGTCGCTGGGGATTGAGAGCGCCTGGGAAGCCTTCGCAGGTTGGCGTAACTCATCGGAGCCATACTGCTGCTGCCATCGCAGCCACCGATCGCCCAAGAGTTTCAGTCTAGTTAAAACTGGGAGCCGATCGACAGAGCGCTTCAGAAGGCTGACGATCTGCTTAAGTCGCTGGGGCATTTTCATAGGGGGGCATAGACAAACACCGTTATCGGGTTGAATTACGCCACACAACCTTCAAGTTTACGTCTGGGCTGATAGCAACCATCTTCTTTTTGCTCCTTTAAGAACGTGTTTGCCTTAACTGAACCATTGTCTATCGCGTCATTTACTAGGCATGTTTTTTAAGAGTACAGAATTTTCTGTGGTATTCAATGCAAAAGGTATCAATAGACTCTAAAAAGCCTTGTAAAACTTGAATAGGCAAGGGACTTGAGCCAATTGTTCAGAGGGTAGAGCAAAGGATGCTTGGAGGAACCCGCTAAAAACCACTCAGCCCGCGTCTAAAGGTTCCTCCATACTAACCAAGTTGTGGAGAAGTCGGCGGAGCGCGATCGTACCCTGCTACCGCTTCAGTTTGCGGCTTTCCACCAAAATCACAGGCACAGTGCTGGTTTCCAAAACGGCTTGGGAAACGGAACCGATCAGCACCTCCTCCCAGTGTTGATGGCCGCGCTTACCCATGACAATATCAGTGACCTGGTAGTCTTGAGCCGTGCGGACGATCGCTTCAGCAACCGTTCCTTCAACCAGGATGAATTGATGCCGAATATCTGCCAACGATCGCTGAGTTTGTTGCTGTAGCGCAATCACCGCCTCTGGTTGAGCATAGCTGCAAACATGCAAGACAATCACCTCGGCATCGCTACGGCGGGCCAGATCTGCCGCTTTGGTGAGGACATCTGGTGCCAGAATCGAGGTATCAACTGCGGCCAGAAACCGGACAGCGGTGGTAACGGTCACCTTGGTCGGGTCAACCTCTCCCTTTTCCAGGAGCTTGGGGGCAAAGGTGGGAATAGCCCAAGCTCCCAGAGGGGCAGTGGTGAGAATTGAGAGGGCGGCGATTGCCAGAATCACTTCACCTCCGGGAACACCGCGAGACAAGGGCAACGCCCCTAGAGCCGCCTGCACCGTTGCCTTTGCTGAATAGCCTGGCAACAAAAATAGCTTCTCTCGCCAGATCCAGTTGCTGCCCCAGGTGGAAAGTAACCAGCCGATCGTGCGTCCCACAAGCACACTCACCGTCAGCAACAGCAGCCCAGGCAACAAAACCGCCCCCAATGTCTGTAGCTGAATGCTCACCCCCATCATCACGAACAGCACAATCTCTGCCACTCCCCAGAGACTGTCAAAGCCATTGCGTAATCGCCGTCCCAGTGGGGCATTCAGTTGCACCAAGAAAAATCCCATAGTCATGACAGCCAGATAACCGGAAAAATAGGGAAAATTTTCTGGTAAAACAACTAAAAACAAGGCCACGCCAAAGGTGACTAATATGTCCTGTCCCGCAGTTTGAGTCCAGGTTTGCCGGGTGAGGAGAGAGACCAGCATATGGGCGGCAACGTACCCAAACCCAATTCCCAAGGCAACTTCCAGAAAAACCTGCACAGGTAAAAACTGGAGGGCGGTTAGGGTCACACCCCCAGGCAATTTCACGGTTCCCACATTGCCTCGCGTGAGGAAATTCAGCAATAGGCTAAACAGCAGCAGGGAAGAGGGCAGGGCACTCCCCGCTAAAATCGCATCGGGGATGCCTTTCCTCACACCCCACCCCAGGCTTTTGAGCCAGAGCATCCCCGGCACAATCACGGCGGGCGATTCTGCGCCCACAATGAAACCCATCAGTAAGCCCGTGAGGAAATCAAAGTTGAACAGAACGATCGACAGCAACGCCACCACGATCGCTTCCACTAAACCGGGTAAAAATCCCAGGCGAATGGCTACGGTTCCCTGTTGCGCTAGCTTTTCCCGATCGAGTCCCAGCCCCGCCTTCATCAAAATTACGGTAACTGCCACCGATCGCAGAGCAGTCGCAGCTTCCAGCACCTCTGGGCTGAGGACATTGCCGCCTTCAGGGCCCAGGGCAATTCCTACCCCAATCATGCCTAGCAGGGGCGGGAGTCCCAGCCGACGGGCAATCTGCCCCGCAAAAAAACCCAGCAATAAAATGGCAACAACACTTAGTAGCATCTCAAGACTCCTGTGGGGGAAAACAGCATTGGGCTGTCTGAGTCGAGGGATGGCGCAATCCTACCTCTCCGCAGACAGCGGAAACAGTAGGAGTCATCAGCATTAAACGCGGTTAAGAACCCAACTCGATCGGTTCCAGGCGGCACTCCATCGCCTTGAGATATTGAGAGAAGTAGCGCTTAGGCACAGCTTCCTAGAACAAAGGGCTTAAACCTTGTCCACCTAATACCTTATAGCTTCTAGTGCAGGCTGGCAGAAGTAAGTGGATA
>JARCMD010000448.1 GCA_030248885.1 Leptolyngbyaceae cyanobacterium MP9P1.79
CTGAAAGGCTTTAAGGCCCCAATTCTGGGGGACTTCGATCTCAGAACCCCCCAGAATTGGGGGCAGGGGGGCGGTTCGGGCGACAATTTGGGCCTTCTGGGAAGTTTAGAATTCACATTTTTGAAAAATCTTCGATTTCCAAAAATGTTGGCAATGACAAGCTCCCAATGGGGGAGAAGGGGCTGGGGGATGAGGGCAGACTTTAAGTTTCACATCGCCTCAAGATCACAAATCGTCGAGGGATTATTTCCATCATATTTTGTCTTAACCACGCCGCGCATAACAATCGCATGAACCTTACCACCTCCCACCGCTCTCTTTATTCCAAAGAATCGTAGCGACAGATTATAACGGGCGTTAGCCTGCTTCAGTTCTCAGTAGGGGCAGTGGCTATGTCATTATGACGTGTCCTTGACGATCGCCCATAACTGGATATTCAAGAAATACCGTTAGCTTATTTCTTAATGTTAGAAGCAGGATCTTGACTACAATTAAATGAGATTTCGAGCATGTTTAGAGTTGGTTGAGCCGATCGCCCAGGATTTCGACTTGTTTCTCAGCTTCAGCTAAGGATGCTCTGGCAGTTTGCACCACATCGGCGGGGGCGCGATCGACGAAGCCAGGATTATTGAGGCGATTGGAAAGAGCTTGCACCTCAGCCTCAGCTTTTTTCAGATCCTTTTCCAGTTTGGTTCGCAGCGCCTCCAAATCTACTACACCTGCTAGGGGAATCAAGACTTGAATCGTGCCAACTACGCCCGCGATCGTCTGTCCTTCTGGGAGGGAGTCGAGGGTAGGGGCGATCGTCAACTGCTCTGCCTTCACGAGGTCTTGAATATAGTCCTGAGTCATCGTCAGGATCTGCCGTTCGCGTCCACTTTCGCTTTGCAGGAAAACCCGAATTTTTGCCCCCGGTTTAATATCTGCCTCGGCTCGTAGGTTCCGAATCGTGCGGATGGTATCAATTAACAGGTCAAATTGTTGCTCTAGTTCTCCATCAATTAGGCTGGAGTCAGCTTCAGGATAGGATTGCAGCGCCAAATACTCCGTGTCGCTTGCCTGAGTCAATGTGTGCCAAAGTTCCTCTGTGATATGGGGCATGAAAGGATGGAACAGTTTCAAAATACCATCTAAGACGAAGAATAGCGTCTGCTGTGCCATCTGCTTAGAGTTGGTTTCCTCCGCCAAGCGGGGTTTCACGAGTTCAATATACCAGTCACAGAAGTCGCCCCAAATAAACTCATATAATCCTTTCGCTGCTTCTCCCAAGCCGTAGGAGGCAATGCGATCGGTGGTCTGTTGCACCACTTGATGGAAACGAGACAAAATCCAGCGATCGGACAACTCCAACTGTTGGCGATCGAATTCGATCGCGTGTCTCCGATCGGCTGTTTCCGGCAAATTCAGCATCACAAACCGCGAGGCATTCCACAGCTTATTAGTGAAATTCCGCGAGGCTTCCACAGAAGCAGATTCATCGGTTTTGCGGTTATATTCCAAGCGAATATCCTGTCCCGCTCCCGCAACTTCCTTGATCAAGGTGTAGCGCAGGGCATCAGTGCCGTATTTGGCGATCAGAATCAGGGGATCGATACCGTTGTTCGCGGATTTCGACATCTTTTTGTTGTTCTCGTCGCGCACCAGCCCATGAATGTACACATCGCGGAAGGGCATTTTGCCTGTGAAGTGCCCCGCCATCATCGTCATCCGGGCGACCCAGAAGAAGATGATGTCGAAGCCCGTCACCAAAACCGTCGTGGGATAGTAGCGATCGAGGTCTGCCGTTTGGTTGGGCCAGCCCAGGGTGGAAAAGGGCCACAATCCTGATGAAAACCAGGTATCCAGCACATCTGGGTCTGGTTCTAGCTGCACCTCTGCCCCAAATTGGCTGACTGCTTTCTCCCTGGCTTCGGCTTCACTCGCAGCAACAATGAAGGGCGTAGTATCCGTGATTTCGCCACCCGTTTCGCTGATGGCGTACCACGCAGGAATCTGGTGCCCCCACCACAGTTGCCGCGAAATGCACCAATCCCGCAGGTTCACCAGCCAATCTCGATACACCTTGCCCCAGCGCTCTGGGACAAACAGCGGCGATTGGCTTTGATCCAAACATTCCAGGGCGTTATCCGCCAAAGGACGAATTTTCACGAACCATTGGGTAGACAACAGCGGCTCCACAGGCACCTTGCCCCGCTCGCTGTAGGGGACTGTGTGACGATAATCCTCCACTTTCACCAAAAATCCGTCTGCCTCCAACCGTGCCACCACATTCCGGCGGGCCACGAAACGATCTTGCCCCTGGAATTCTCCGGCATTTTCATTCAATGAACCGTCCTTGTTCATCAGGTTGATGAAGGGCAACTGATGCCGCTTGCCCATCTCGAAATCGTTGGGATCATGAGCAGGAGTGACTTTCACGCAACCCGTACCAAAGGTGGGATCAACCAGGTCGTCGGCAATGATGGGAATTTCTCGCCCGACGATCGGCAAGGTGAGGGTTTTGCCAATGAGGGGTTGGTAGCGATCGTCCTGGGGATTGACGGCCACAGCCGTATCTCCCAGCATCGTCTCTGGGCGGGTGGTTGCCACTTCCACAAAGCCGGTGCCGTCGCTGAGAGGATAGCGGAAGTGCCACAGATGCCCGTTGACTTCCTGGTTTTCCACCTCCAAGTCTGAAACGGCCGATTGGGAGGCAGGGCACCAGTTCACGAGATACTGCCCTCGGTAAATGAGTCCATCCTCGTACAGCTTCACGAAAGCTGCCACAACTGCCTTGGATAATCCCTCATCCATGGTGAATCGCTCCCGCGACCAATCCACTGAGACTCCCAAGCGGCGCAATTGGTTGACGATCGTGCCCCCCGACTCTGCTTTCCACGCCCACGCCCGCTGCAAAAATGCCTCTCGTCCCAAGTCATAGCGCGTTTTGCCCTCTGCCTTCAGTTGTTTTTCCAAAATGGACTGTACCGCAATACTGGCATGGTCGGTTCCCGGCAACCAAAGCGTGTTGTAGCCCCGCATCCGGTGATACCGCACCAGAACATCCATAATCGTTTGCCCTAAAGCGTGCCCCATGTGCAAGCTACCCGTGACGTTGGGCGGCGGGAGCATGATGCAATACGGCTCACCGGATCGGCTGGGATCGGCTCTGAAGACTGCATTGTCTTCCCAACGTTGTTGCCATTTTGCTTCGGTGGTGGCAGCGTCGTATTGACTGGATAAGTTGGCGGCGGGTGCAGTCATGGGCGGTAGGGAATGAACGATGGGATGAACAGTAATGTAGTGAGATTTGGGACGGTAGGGCTAAGGTGGGGACAGCGATCGGCAATCCACCTCACAGTCTTTCCAGGGTATGCGCTGTCCATAAGACATTCTATAAATTCTGTCACAGGGCTGAACAAACCTACCAGGAATTACTACTCTAGTGTTCTGTCAAGAAAATTTTGAGGACGAAGACCCTCAAAATTTAACTCCAACTAACTTCCCAGCTTTCAGCTACCCGTCAATTAATGATTGACAGACTACTAGAGTGTGACAATGGGTGGCAGAGTAAGCGGTGCGTTTGGGGAAGCCATCAATGATTATTTACTACCTATAAAGGAGCAATTTAATGACCAGTCCTAGACCACTTGAGCCAAAGCCGTTCAACGTTTTGAAATGGCTGGCGATCGGCTGCGGGGGATTACTTTTGCTGACGGGATTAGTGATTGCTGCCGTAGTGGGTGGAACATTATTTTTTGTGAGCAAAACCGTTAGCCCCAAAGATTCTGTAGAGACAGCCCAAAGCATTGCAGATTATACTATTCCAGGTGGAGAAGTGGGTCTCAGAAATATTGATGTTGGCCCGCTCAAAATGGCGCTGGTGGCTAGTAGCAGCAAGCCCCCAGATTTAGTTTTGACCTTGGTGTCAGTGACAGGCAGTTCAGCAAAGCCTTCCAACTCACCTCGAACATCGGAGGAGATTGTAGATGCGTGGCAGCTTATGAGCGATGACGAGATGGGAGGCACATTTGAGAAAACGGGCAAACGGACTGAAAGTAAGCAACTCTGCGGCCAACCCGTCTCTGTTGAAATCGAAGATGGCAAAATGACAGTTGCTGAAAAGTCCTTACCCGCCGTCAGTTATAAGGCTTCCACACGATTTAAAAACAGCCAAAGATTTGTGGTGGTAATGGCAAACGGAGAAAGCGCGCAAACCAATGCTGAGTCTGTCTTCAACTCGATTCAGTGCAAGTGACAAAATCAATGGGTCGTTCAGGGGGAGGAACGACCCATAAAGCCGAGACTAACAAAGGAGGCAAATGGGAAGAGTTAGTGGAGTAATGGGGTTACTCCGCACCCCATTACTCCACTCCGCGTCATTCATTTTCGCGGATGTACCTTGCTCCGAAACCATTTTTCCCTAGTGTTCTGTCAAGAAAATTTTGAGAGTCTTCGACCCCTCAAAATTTAACTCTACCTAACCTCCCAGCTTTCAGCTAGCCGTCAATTAATGATTGACAGACTACTAGGGCGTAGAGACGGAATCAGATACAGGGACGACATTGCCAGCCAGCCAGCCCCGCTCTTCCCATGCTTCTAAGGGAGGAATGTATTGCGAGTCGATGATTGCGTCAATCCGGGCAAACTCATCTCGCGTTAAATTTACAAACAGTTCGCCGAGAAATTGCCATTCTTCCTCGGACAAAGAAATTAGTATCGCTGGGTGTGTATTAGTCAGAGTCATGGAACTTACAGGTAGATGCATCGACTGAGCAAATTGCAAGCCGTTTGAAAACCATATTAAAGGGATATTAAGTCGATCGCTTTAACCTTACCTCAGTTAACTTACGGAAAATAGTTTTTAGTTTTTAGTTTTTAATTGGCTGCAACTTTAAATTGATAATAGGCTAAATCGCATCTTTAACGCATCCGGAGCAACTCAAATAAAGTTGCCAACTTCCCAGTAGTGTAGAAAAAATTTGGATCGGCTTGTGCGATCCCGCAAGGAAGGTATCGATCGCTACTAGCATATTGACAACTCTTTAAAATCGTGGATTTCAAATGAAGCAGTTCACACGAGCATTACAGCGGAAGTGCCGTTATTTTTATCTACGGCTACTGCGGTTACGCGGCACACCCAGAGAGATCGCCCGTGGTTTAGCTGTGGGAGTATTTTGGGGAATGTTTCCCTTGCCTGGGTTGCAGACGATCGTGGCTGTGCTGACCGCAGCGGTGGTGCGGGGCAGTAAGCTGGCAGCAGCAGCAGGGACATGGTTGAGCAATCCGTTAACAACATTACCCTTCACGGTGCTGAATTTTAAGACAGGGCAGTGGATACTGGGTCGGCACGACCAAGAATTTCCGTTGGCGAGTTTGCGATCGATTTCAGGATTTTTACAACTGGGTACAGATGTGGTGGTTAGCTACCTCTGTGGTTGTTGCGTCACTGGTTTAAGCTTGGGAGTTTTAACCTATGGACTCGCAATTCCGATCGTTGGGGCTGTGCAGCGACGATCGCAGCGGCGACGGCATCGATCGCTTACACGTAGAAGCGACTCTGAGCATCTTTAACAAAGCCAAGCCTACGTGTGAGGATTTTGGGCTGGTTGCCTGACAAATCTTTGATCTGTAGGTTGGGTTGAGCCACGAAACCCAACACCCGCGTGGGTTACGCTTCGCTTTTCTGATATGCCGGAACGGCTTTACCCATCCTACGAGAGTGTTTTAAAAGTGCTAGAGACCTTGCACTTGCCCCCTTTTCATGTATGCCTGAAAGGCTTTAAGGCCCCAATTCTGGGGGACTTTAACCTCAGAACCCCCAGAATTGGGGGCTGGGGGGCGGTTCGGGCGACGATTCGTAGCTTTTAAAACATCCTCTAAGAGTTTTCCAGGATTTCAGTCCATCAGGAGTTTTAGGTCAGAGATTCTTGAATGCATGGCTCTAAAACAATAGCGGCAGTTGATTATCGGATAGCGGCGTGGTCAATCCCAAGTGCGCTCTGGCAGCGGCGGTGGCAATCCGTCCCCTGGGAGTGCGTTGCAGATAGCCAATTTGAAGTAGGTAGGGTTCATAGACCTCTTCGATCGTCTGGGCATCTTCCCCGGTGATGGCGGCCATGGTATCCAGCCCCACGGGTCTGCCGTCAAACCGTTCAATCAGGACTTGCAGCAGGCGGCGATCGGTCCAGTCTAGCCCGCAGGGATCAACATTAAACAGGTGCAGGGCTTCAGAGGCGATCGTCCCCGTAATCAGACCCAACGCTTTGACCTCCGTATAATCTCGCACCCGCTTCAGCAACCGATTGGCAATTCGCGGGGTGCCCCGTGCCCGCCGCGCAATTTCTATCGCCCCTTCTTGATCAATTGGGGTATGAAGGATTTGAGCCGTTCGCACCACGATTTCAGTCAGTTCATCCAGTTCATAAAACCGGAGCCGTTGCACCAGTCCAAATCGATCGCGCAGGGGCGAAGTCAAGGCCCCAACCCGTGTTGTTGCCCCCACCAACGTAAACGGTGGCAAAGACAGGGAGCGTGTTTGGGCACTTTGACCCTTGCCGATCGTAATATCGATGCGGAAATCCTCCATCGCTGGGTAAAGAATTTCCTCCGTCACCTTGGGCAGGCGATGGATTTCATCGATAAATAACACATCTCCGGGCTTGAGGTTAATCAAAAGTCCCACAATGTCTCGTGGCCGCTCCAGAGCCGGAGCAGTGGTGATTTTGCAACCCACCCCCATTTCTGTGGCCAAAATTAAGGACATGGTGGTTTTGCCCAAGCCCGGTGGCCCATAGAGCAGCAGATGATCGAGGGATTCCTTGCGTCCCTGAGCCGCTTTGATGGCAATATCCAACACATCTTTCAGATCTTTTTGCCCGATGTAGTCTGCTAGCCGCTGCGGACGCAAGCGCTCTTCTTGTTTGCCTTCTTCGTCGGGGCTGGCTTCTGGGTTGAGGGATTTGTCGGCGATCGGTTGCCCCGCCTGCCTAAGGGATTCCTTGGGAGACTGCTTTGCCTCTGAATCCGGTGATTCATCAGGATCGGGGGGTTGTTTTTTGGAAGAAATAATTGCCATAGAGCCTTAAAGTGATCTCTAGATGTCTATGATCAAGATGTCCTCACCTGTGAGGCTCCATTAGATCATTAATTTCTACCATCATAGAATCTACGATCGCAAAAAATAATCTTGGGCACAGGATTGCTTGTAAAGGACATACCTCCTGATGATGAACCTTTGTTTTGTTCACCCTACACCATCCAACTGCAATGGCTAATCCTCAAGTATCCCTCACCTTTGAAAATGCAATTACCCTCACCCAATCCATCCTGGTGCAAATGGAGCAAGGCAGCCTTTCGGAAGCAGAAATTGAACAGACGATCGCGCAACTTGTAACCACTTCCAATGGGGCGAGGGGATTTTTTGTGACCTACCTCACCGACGATCGCTCCCTAGCCGACATGCCGACTCCCGCAGTGGTGCGAGCGCTACAATCCTCCCCCGCCCTCGTTGCCGACCTGCTCGTGAAAAACCTGGCCATGTCCTCAGCGATGATCATTCACCATCAGCGCCACCAAGATGCGGACTTGACCCAAGGATCGGCTCAAGTGCAACGGCGCACTATCCGCTTGATCAGCTTAGTTCAGCTTGCAGAGGTGCGGGACTACGCCGCCAAACTTGTGGAAAGCGCCACCACCGGAGCGGGGGATGGACAAGCCTTTTTGAGCCGCTGGGGATACGACGCAGAGCAAAAAGCTGCAATCTGCAAGGCACTCATCCCCCTTTTATAAACTCTCCCCTTTTATAAACTGCCCTTAGAAAGTTTCACAAAAATTTAGCCATCTACTCTTACGCACCCATGTCTATCATCACAGTGGAAAACCTGAAGAAGGTCTATCCTGTCGCGGTCAAAGAACCGGGACTGAAGGGAACATTCAACCACTTTTTACGGCGCACCTATCGCTCTGTAGAAGCCGTGAAGCAGATGAGCTTCCAGATTGCCCCTGGGGAGGTGGTTGGGTTTTTGGGCCCCAATGGAGCCGGAAAAACCACCACTCTGAAAATGCTCACGGGTCTCATTTATCCTTCTGGTGGACAGATGCAGGTGGCGGGGTATGTTCCCTTTCGTCGCCAAAATGCTTTTTTACAGAAGATCACCCTGGTCATGGGGCAAAAGCAGCAACTGATTTGGGATTTGCCAGCGATCGATTCCCTCCGCATCAACGCCGCTATTTATGGCATCAGTGACAAAGAATTTCGCTACCGGATGGCTGAACTGGTAGAAATGCTAGCCTTGGAGGACAAGCTGCATCAGCCTGTGCGGAAACTGTCCTTGGGAGAGCGGATGAAAGCTGAACTCCTCGCCGCCTTAATTCACCATCCGCAAGTCCTATTTTTAGACGAACCCACCCTAGGTTTAGATGTCAATGCTCAGGTGGCCGTGCGAGGATTTCTCCAGGAATATAACCAGCGCTACGGGGCAACCGTGCTGCTCACCAGTCACTACATGGCAGATATCACGGCGCTTTGCCAACGGGTGCTCCTGATTCATGCCGGATCACTCAT
This sequence comes from Leptolyngbyaceae cyanobacterium MP9P1.79, assembly GCA_030248885.1. Classification (GTDB taxonomy): domain Bacteria; phylum Cyanobacteriota; class Cyanobacteriia; order JARCMD01; family JARCMD01; genus JARCMD01. The sequence continues at coordinate 8,546 of JARCMD010000448.1, forward strand.
TTACGATGGGAGTTTAACGGGGTTGCTCGATCGCTTTGCCCCTTATCGGGAAGTCAAAATAGAACTGAAGCAACCCCAAGCCGCAACTGAGCTATCTGCCTATGGGGAACTGCAAGCGATCGAAGGCTGTACCGTTCGGTTCATCGTGCAACGTGAAAGCCTCACAGCCACGGTATCTCGGATTTTGGCAGATCTAGAGGTCATGGATTTGATGGTGACAGACCCCCCGATCGAAGAAGTGATCGGACGGGTATTTCGATCGGGAACAGTCGATTAAGCTATTAGGACTGCAAATTAAATCACATCCAAAACCCAGCACTAGCGGCTCTCAATCATCCGCTTGGCTATGCTACTGTAACCACTCTACAAATGCCTCACGCCCTGACTCACCCGATGCTATAGCTAATACAACACACTCTTGTTCGTCTATGGAAGCACTAATTTCCATCCATTTAAAACTAGGTAACTACTCAGCCTTAAAATATTAAGCTGATTTTTTGCTGGGGTCGGCCCTGTCGGCTAGGATGTAAATCGAATGTATTTCGATCTAGGTTCCAAGTGTTGAAACAGAAGCCAGCCTATTCATTGTTTAATCCTGCTGACGTTTCTGCGGTGTAAACGCAGGGCGAGGCAGCGGTGCTGGCTTTAGTGCAAGCATTATACGAGCAGAACGAGCAATTGAGTGTGCGCGTTTCGGCATTAGAAAATCAGCAGCGTAAAGATAGTCA
>JARCMD010000449.1 GCA_030248885.1 Leptolyngbyaceae cyanobacterium MP9P1.79
ATCATTAATTGACGGGTAGCTGAAAGCTGGGGGATTGGTTGGAGTTAAATTTTGAGGGTCTTCGACCCGTCAAAATTTTCTTGACAGAACACTAGCTCATAAATATCCCCTGATTACAAACCGCCCATCACAGTTGTTGCAAAGAGCAACTATGATGGGCGGTTTGGTTTAAAGCTGGCAGCAGTTGCGACCAGCTTTAATCAATGTAGAGGTGGAGGCGATCGAAAGAATGCTGGCTCACCCGCCAGTTTCGCCCACCGTATAATGGGAAAGCGTCGTTAGATGCAGCGATCGACACTCCTCTCCCTGTGCTATGTCCCACTACCAACAGTTGCTTAAAGTCCAGACAACTGGAAAATCTTTAGCCAGGATCACCCCCCAAGTTCAGGCGATCGTCGCTGCGTCAGGCATTGAGATGGGGCTGTGTACCTTATTTTTGCGGCACACCTCCGCCAGTTTATTGATTCAAGAAAATGCTGATCCTGATGTGCTGCAAGACTTAGCCAACTTTTTCGCCAAGTTGGTTCCTGAGGATCACCAGCGCTATCTGCACAGCACCGAAGGACTGGATGATATGCCAGCCCACATTCGCACAGCGTTAACCCACACCTCAGAGCAAATCCCGATCGCCCATGGTCGTCTGCTTCTGGGCACCTGGCAGGGCATTTATCTCTGGGAACATCGGCAGCAAGGTTCTACACGGGAGATTGTCGTTCATGTCTCAGGCGGCTAAACTAGCCTAAACCTTATCTCTCTATCTCTATGAATCGTCTGTATCAAACTGCTGCTGTAATGTTGGGAATGGCTCTGGTTCTGGGCACGGTTGCACCCAGCGTTGACGCTCGATCGCCCCAATCAGTTCTAGCCCAGACTCCAGGGGTGGACGCATACAACCGTGGCGTAGACAAGCTGGAGAAAGCAGACTACCCCGGCGCAATTGCTGATTTCAACCGAGCGATCCAACTTGATCCAGAAGATGCCGAGGCTTACAACAATCGCGGCATTGCGCGACGGCGCTCTGGGGATATTCGGGGGGCGATCGCCGACTACAACGAAGCTTTGCGAATCAACCCCAATAATACAAAGATATTTTTCAATCGCGGCGTTGCCTACGGAGAATCAGGCGACTATCGCCGTGCCATTACTGATTACAATCAGGCGATTCGGATCAGTTCTATCAATTCCAGTGCCTACTTCAATCGCGGGTTTGCCTATTCTAAATTGGAGCAATATCAAGACGCGATCGTCGATTACAACCGAGTGCTGCAACTTAACCCCAACAGCGGCGATGCCTACTACAACCGAGGCATTGCCAGACGCAAGTTAGGAGATAACCAGGGGGCACTGAAGGATTATACCGATGCGATTCGGCTCAACCCTGGAGATAGCGAAGCCTATTTCAATCGCGGTCTGACCCGCTCTCGCTTGGGCGATCGAAAAGGGGCATTGGTAGACTATACCCAAGCGATTAACCTCAAGCCAACGGATGGCGATGCCTACTACAATCGTGGGGTAGTTCAGTCCTATCTAGGCAACAAAAAGGCGGCGATCGGGGACTTCCAAAAATCGGCTGCTCTCTATCAACAACAGGGACAGCAGGATAACTACCAGGATGCCATCAATGCCATTCAGCAGCTACAAAAGTGAGGGGTTAATGCAGCTTGGTAGGAGTTTCTGATTAGGTAGGGAATTTTTTTGAGTTTTGAGTCTTGAGGAGATTTCCGAGAAAGATGTTACCCCTGTAGGGGCGAAGCATCCGGCAGATCAGCCCTTGAATCGACCAAAAGGTTACTGCCCGGATGCTTCGCCCTTCCGGTGCTGTAGGATGGGCAGCCTACATACTTCACCAGGGGCTGCCGATCGTGGTAAATGCAGCCCAGTAATAGGGATGGGATAAGTCGTCATTGACAAATTCTGCTAGTTGCGGCGGCAAAGCTGCTCCACCCCGCCTTACTGCTAGGCGACTATTTTTGAGGCGTGCTTTGCCGCTGAGCATGGCAATTTGGGTCTGCCGCAGGGCCTCTGCCTTAATGGGGGCTACTTTCAACTGCTGATAGAGGTTAGTCATTAAGACCAGGGTTCCCGTATCACTGACATACCACAAACTGGCGATCGCAGATTTTACCCCAGATTGGATCGCCAATCCTGCGAACCCCAATTCTGCTTGCTCATCTCCCAAAGCAGTGCGGCAGGCGCTCAGCACCAACAACTGCACAGGTGGATCTTGCCAACCCAAATCCTTAAGCTGGTCTAGCAACAAGCGGCTATCCCAAAACTGGATGTAGGAATTACTGGCAATTCCCGGTTGAAATTCTGCATGGGTTGCCAAATGCACAATGCCATAGGACTGCATTGCCCGTTGAGCTTTGAGGTTTTCGAGAGTGAAGTTTTGGTTGAGAAAGAACTTGCCGGGCCAGGACGTTCCTACGATCGACGACAACTCCACCGGGACGGCTGGCAAGGATGTCTGTTGCTTGAACTGCGATGCACCCATTGCTAGCACCCGTGTCCATTTAACACTTCGATAGCGATTGTCCAACAGATTAAAGGCAGGAATGATGGAGAGACTGTACTTTTCAATTAGGAATTTTTGTCCATCATGGAGGGCGGCGATCGGTAAGGTGCGTAGATTGGAGCCAAGGCAAAATACCAGGGTATCAATTTGATTTGCTTGCAAATCTGGCTCTATGGAAGCAATGAGCCATTCATACAGTTTCTGAGCATTGGGCAGATAATCGGCTTGGTTGCTGCCAACATCAGTAATGGCTAGTCTAAAGTTCTGCACGGTCGGAAATAGGATATCCCTTTGAGCCGCCGTGATGCGTTTGTGAATCGGCTTGGCGTTGGGCAGCACAACTATCAACTCCAAACCCTTAGGGGCAGGAATCATGTAAATTAAGGCTGGCTTTTTGCCCGTTTGACTACCCAATCTGGCTAAGGTTCTTGACATCTCAGCGATATCCATCGATCGCCGAGGGAACTGGGTTTTAAAGTAGCTCTCATACTCCAGCCGCCACTTCTGCTCAACTTGTTGCACGGCTGCTGCAATGTCCTCTTGATCTAAAGCGCTCTCCAATCTAGACGTTCCCGCTGCTTCTGGGGCAACTTCAGCAGGGGGTTCAGGAGCTTGGCTGAGGGTAAGCGCAGGTTTTTGGGTGGCTGAACTCGCGAGCTGCGGCTGGATATAGCTGAGTCCGGTGATGAGCAATAATCCGATCGGCAACAAACTTATAACAGCACGGCTTATGTTCATAGGTTTAAGAGGAGATGTTGTTACAAGAGATCGTTGATTCGATTACATCCTAGACCCGAACTGCCACACCTGTTGCGACTTCTGCGGATTGCCTACGGGGAACGTCGTAGGCGAGAAAATCGTGGGCCATATCGGTTTGTGGGAAAATGGCGCGGGCTTCTTCCAGCAAGTCCTTAAGCTGCAAAGTGTTGCCAGGAGCATAGCGCGGGCTGAAGTGAGTCATAATCAGTTGCTTGACTTGGGCGGTCAGAGCCACTTGCGCTGCCATTGTTGAGGTGGAGTGGAGTCGCTGATAGGCCAACTCTGCATCCTGGTGGGCAAAGGTGGCCTCATGGATGAGCAGGTCTGCATCTTGGGCCAGTTCCACCGCTTCGTCGCAGTAGATAGTGTCGGTGCAATAAACGAACTTGCGCCCGATTTCCGGACTACCACACAATTCTGCGCCATTGATTTCGCGGCCATCGGGCAAGGTGACCCGATCGCCCCGCTTAAGTTTTCCGTAGATCGGGCCTGAGGGAATGCCCAAGGCGGCTGCCTTGGCAACATCGAAATGCCCTGCCCGATCTTTTTCCACCACTCGATAGCCGAAGGCAGGCACCCGATGCTTGAGCGGCCCACAATAAACGGTGAATGCTTCATCCTCAAACACCAGCCCTGGCTTTACGGTGTGAACTTTGATGGGGTAGGAAAAGTGGGTTTGTGAGTAGCGGGTGCAGGCCCGGAGGTATTCGTCTAACCCTGGTGGCCCATAGAGATCAATCCGGTCAACGCTGCCTGCCAAGCCACAACTTGCTAGTAAGCCCATTAAGCCAAAGATATGATCGCCATGGACATGGGTAATGAAGATGCGGCTAATTTGACTTGATTTGAGATCGCTGCGAAGAAACTGATGCTGGGTGCCTTCCCCACAGTCGAACAACCAAAGCTCGGCCCGTTGCGGCAGGCGCAGGGCGATCGCAGAAACATTGCGGGCCCGTGTTGGCACCCCAGAACTGGTTCCTAGAAATGTGACTTGCAACGTTTAACCTACTCAAATCAATACTCGATCGTTACTCCCTATGGTGACACACGATCGATCGTAGTGAGCAGGGACTGCATGGGGTTCGGTGGTATCAGCCAGAATCGCTCGATCGCTGGCTCCATCAAGTTGTGCATTCAGAATTGAGCCATATCTACCTTTGCTGGAGAGTCCTAAAGTCCATCGCGTGTTTTTGAATGAGTTGGGGGACATCCGGCAATTACCCTTAGGTGTAGCACTGATGGTGCTGACTATTCTGAAGGAT
>JARCMD010000078.1 GCA_030248885.1 Leptolyngbyaceae cyanobacterium MP9P1.79
GGGGGCGGTTCGGGCGACAATTTGGGACTTCTAAGAGGTTTAGAATTCACATTTTTGAGAAATCGATTTCTCAAAAATGTTGGTAATGACAAGCTCCCAAAAGGGGAGAGGGACTTCAATCCGGCTCCCCTTCTCTCGCTCTTGGAGAAGGGGTTGGGGGATGAGGGCTAGCTATCGCAAAAATGTCCGAACTATTGTCTAAGAGAGTGTTTGTAAACAAGTATTAAGAGCGCCAAAATCTTTATGGAGCAGTGATCCCAGCTTTTTAGTTTATTTGACCTATAAATCTCTAGATCCTTGACCCAGTAATCTATTTACATTCATTTACAAACATTTTCTAATAGGATTTACTCTAATAAGATTTGTAAAAGATACCAACTGCCACCCAAACTACTCTTTAGCTCCCAATTCTGGGGGAATTGGATTAGAGATTGCCAGGATCGCTAGGGAGCAACGCGGGGAGTGGAGTAAGGGATGAGTTTTTTGGGGTTGGCGCGATCGGGTCCTCCATCCCTAGGGGATTCTGAACTCAAGACAGGATTCGCATTGAGCAGTTCTAAATTCAGCCGATACCCCACATTTCGCACTGTTTGAATGAGATTCGGCTGGCGGGGATCGGTCTCAATCTTTTTGCGTAGAGAAAGGATGTGGGTGTCTACGGTGCGGGGGTTGTCGATCCCGTCTGACCACGCTCTTTGCAGAAGCTCACTACGGCTCAGGGGCAGTCCTGCGGCTTGGGCCAGCACATACAGCAAACTAAACTCCTGGGGAGTTAAATCAATTAAGTCCCCCTGGAAACGGACTCGTCGCTGGACTAAATCGATTTTCAAAATGCCATAGTCGATATGGGCAGGGGCGATCGGCACTCGATTTCGCCGGGTCAAGGCCTCAACTCTGGCTAAAAACTCCTGCATTCCAAAGGGCTTGCTAAGGTAGTCATCTGCCCCTGCTCGTAATCCTTCGACCACATCGGTTTCCGTATTACGGGCAGACAACATTAAAATCATGGGTTGGTATCGTTGCACCCAGCGACAAAACTCTATCCCACTGCCACCGGGAAGTTCTGCGTCCAGAATGACCAGCTTGGGTTGTCGAATGTGAAAAACTTCTTTGGCCTGATGAACATCAGCAGATTGGTGTACGCCATACCCTGCTTGTTGTAGGTGCCAACCCAGCAGCGATCGTAAGTGCGGGTTGCTTTCAACAATTTGAATACAAACAGATCCCACAAGGGTGATTTTCCTTAATCGGTTTTTCTAACACTACCAGAGCCGTTGTTAGAGGTTTGTAACTACTGTTACGCCTTATTCTGTGTAATTCAAGGGTTCGGAAACGGATAAGTTCAACAAAATCCAGATTTGAGCAAAGAGGATCGTCTTAGCATCTCTTAGAATCAGATAGCATTGCCCTCGTGAAGCCAGAATCTGAACGTCATAAACCATTATGGATCAGGTCATTTCTAGTGATTGGTTGCTTGAGCATCTCTCTGACCCAGAGGTGGCGATCGTAGATTGTCGATTCTCTTTAATGCAACCAGAGTTGGGACATCAGCAGTATCAAACTAGCCACATCCCCGGAGCCTATCATTTAGATTTGAATCGAGATTTATCTGGCCCAGTGGGTAAACATGGGGGACGGCATCCCTTGCCTGATCCGATGGAGTTGGCAACCAAGTTAGCGCAGATGGGCGTAACTCTAAATTCAACCCTGGTGGTCGCTTACGATGACTCAAATTTGGCCTTCGCAGCCCGCCTCTGGTGGCTGCTACGCTACCTGGGGCACGATCGCACCGCTGTACTTAACGGTGGGTTTGCTGCATGGCAGGCAGCCAACTACCCCATCACCAATGAAATACCGGTGGCAAAAGCAGGTCAGTTTACGCCGCATGTACAGCCTAGTTATGTTGTCGATCGCGAGGGAGTTGAGGCGCGAAAAGCTGCCCCAGGAGTGGTACTTGTGGATTCGCGAGAGGGCGATCGGTATCGAGGAGAGCGGGAACCCATTGACCCGATCGCCGGACATATTCCGGGAGCTGTCAATTATCCTTGGCAAGATGTAACCGATGGTAAAGGATATGTTCGATCGCCCTCAGAACAACGTCAGCGCTGGTCTAGCCTAGAGCCAACTCAGGATATTCTGGTCTACTGTGGGTCTGGAGTAACAGCCTGTGTCAACCTGCTGTCCCTAGAGCTTGCCGGAATCACTACTGGAAAACTTTACCCCGGCAGTTGGAGCGATTGGTGTTCCTACGATCCCAGCCTGAACCCCTGACCGTGTTGACCAGCAATCGTAACTCCTAGGGTTTGAGTAATGTGATGAAGGTGCCACTACCAAAAGACACCTAATTTTAAAGTAAAAGCAATGGGTACCCACCCTAAGTACCGTTAATAACCTATAAGACCAGGTTTCTCATTGTCTGGTGACGCACTGAGCGTGTTCCTACAAAATGAGGCTTGATTGAATCCACGCTCCAAACAAAATACCTCAGTTGGATGGATAAACCTTCTTGTGCAACACTACGGGGGTTTTGTCCTGGCACTTTAATTTCATGTAGTCCTTCAAGGGCTACAGGGCTACTGCGTATCCCAAAATGCTTTTTATCTCGATCGCCCAGCTAAGTTATTCATGAAATTGCGTCACAAAACCTTACTCCTGATCAGCACGACGTTAGTTGGGTTAATCGGCATATTGTATCTTGCGGACTCTAGAATTCTGGTGACTAGTTTTGCTCAATTAGAAGCAGCAGATACCCGCAAAAATGCGGAGTGACCGTGCTGTTTGCGGACATCGTGGACTTCACCCAACTTTCCAGCCACACTTCCCCGATCGATCTCGTCAACTTACTCAATCGTATTTTCTCCAATTTTGATGAATTAGCAGAGGAACACGGGTTGGAAAAAATTAAAACCATTGGCGATGCCTACATGGTCGGCGGCGGATTGTCCCTGCCGCAACCCAACCACGTTCAAGCCATTGCTGACATGTCCTTAGATATGCAAGCAGCGATCGGCAAGTCCAAAGCCGCAGATGGTAACCGTCTCAGCATGCGGATTGGGATCAACACAGGTTCCGTTGTCGCTGGCATCATTGGCATCAAGAAATTTATCTATGACCTCTGGGGAGACACCGTCAACATTGCCAGTCGCATGGAATCTCAGGGAGTCCCCGGAAAAATTCAGGTCACTGAGGTTACCTATCAGCTTCTCAAGCACCTCTATCGCTTTGAAAAACGCGGCACGATCGAGGTGAAAGGCAAGGGAGAAATGGCGACCTACTTCTTAGTAGGAAAGCAGGAAAAGCTACCCAACTCAGCTATACCAAGCGATGTTTGCCAAAGCCAAACAGGTATCCAAATGGGTTCCGCTCCGTTGTTGACCTGTCCATAAATTGACTGGCGGCAAGTAACCAAGATGGTCAGGCTCAACATTTTGATTGGAGGGTTTAAAGAACTTAGATTTCTTCATATAAGTGGGCTAAACCCAACCTTAAATCTAGAGACATTTGAACTAAGTTGGACTATCTTTAATATAGTTTCAATAAAACATTGACGCATAATGTATTGGCTGTAGATTTAGGAACTTTACTTGAATTCGATCGCCTTCAAACATAAGTTTTGAACTTAAGCGTCATTAAACTCAAGCGTTATTAAACTTGAACATTGAGTTACTTAGAAGTTATCTAAGACGTTATCTAAAAGTTTGATTTAGTGAAAATTTAGATTCCTAGCAACTTGACTTAGTGGAAATTTAGACAATGGCGATGCGGCAACTCTCATCAATCACTCTTATCGGACTCCTGTCCTTGTCAGTAGTGGGTTGTGTCAGTGAATCGGGTGTAGATCCGACTGCTGCGACCAACTCACCCTCAGCCACTCCTTCTGCGACACCAGTCCCCGTGGTCGTCAAGCCTCCTGCCAAACCAGGTGACTCTCCCACGACGCCAGGCGCAGCTCCCAAAGCAGCAGGGTTAACTCCTTCTACAAACAGCGATGAGCGAGCGAGGCAAGTTAAGCAGGGTCGCTCCGATCCCTTTGCCCTCATCCCTCTCTCATTAGTAACGGTTCCCCCACCTCCTGGACAGGTGCGGCAAGTTCCTCCAGTTACACCTCCTCGTGTCCCTGGTGCTACGCTACCAAAATTGCCTGGGGGCAGCCAACCTCCAGGGAGGACTCCAAATGTACCCGGAACCCCACCCGGAACCCCACCCACCCTTACGACCTTGCCTCCCTTGCCACAACCAGAACTGGCGAGAGCCGTGGAAGTTACAGGAGTGGTTCAAGTGGGGAATGTGACCCAAATTATTGTGAAAGCCCCCAACGAAGATTCATCCCGATACGTCCGTGTGGGACAGCGCCTTTCCAATGGACAAGTGTTGGTCAAGCGGATTGAATTGCAAGGCTCAGAGCCAGTTGTGGTGCTAGAGCAGTTTGGGATTGAGGTCATTAAGTCGATCGGCAAGCAAGGGCAACCTGTCGCTGGTCGTCCCTTCACAGCCGTCCTTGGCTAAAGCGTTCTTGGTTCAATGACTTGCTAGTGTTCTTTCAAGAAAATTTTAATGGGTCGAAGACCCTCAAAATTCAACTCCAACTAACCTCCCGGCTTTTAGCTACCCGTCAATTAATGTAACTACTCAGCCTACCCTCACCGTTCGGCTGAGCGCTCATGTCGAAGCCTAAATCCCTCTCCCTAGGGAGAGGGA
>JARCMD010000450.1 GCA_030248885.1 Leptolyngbyaceae cyanobacterium MP9P1.79
ATAACGATCGCAAGCCATAACGATCGCAAGCCATAACAATCGCAAACAAATAGATGGAGCAGGTTAACGCTTAGATCGTCTATTTTGAGCAACCCTGCCCCACGCCATCTAATTTTTACGACTGATTACAAAAGTCTAAACCCTTAAATTTACCCGTTAACGGAAGCCATGACTTCACCCTTTATCAAACGCTATCTCATTGCTCTAGACCGCCATAAATGGATTGGGCTAGCGAGCTTAGCGTTAGTCGTTGGCGCATCCGGCATTGTAGCCCTCCAACCCAATCCCGCTCCCGTTTACATCGCAGAGGCAACCTTAAACCACAACGGGCCACCCATTACCTTCTCTGCCACAGGTAGCCGCATTTTGGAGCAGGGAAAAGCCCTGGATGAGCAGACCTTACTGGCGGATGATGTCGTTGAGCCGATCGCCCAAAAAGCAGGGGTACAAGTCAAGGATTTTCGTAAAAGTGCCAGGGCTGCGATCAAACAAGTGGGTGATCCCAAAGCTCCATCGTTACAAGTCACTATTCGCTACATCGACGACAACTCCCAACGGGCCTCGTTTATCGTGAAGCAGTTGATGCAATCGATGGTGGAAAAAAGCCGCTTCATCAACACAGAACGTTTACGCACAATTATTCTGGCCCTGAATCAACGACTCCCCGCTGCCACCCAAGAGCTACGAGCTGTCGAGCAACGCTTAGAGCGCTACGATCGCACCGAAGGACCCGCCCTGCTCACCGCCCAGAATGGCAATCTCCTCGGAGCTATTACCGCTAGTGAGCAGCAACAGCGGCAAATCCAACTGAACCTGGAAGGCATTGATGCCCAGATGCGGAGTTTGAGTGGCAAGCTGGGGTTGAATCCTAGCCAGGCCTATGCCTCCTCAGCCCTGAGTGCAGACCCGATTATTGCCAACCTGCGGACGCTGATATACCAGAATGAGTCGGCGATCGCCATCCAATCTCAAGATCTGCGCCCCGAACACTACGCGATGGTCGAGTTGCAGCGCAAGCAGCAAGCTTATGAACAACTCCTGCAACAACGGGCAGCCGAAGTCATTGGAGGCAATACCCTCGCTGCTCCCCTAACAGGCGGCGACAACATTCGTCGTGAAAGTAGCCTTGATCCCGCCAGGCAGCAACTCGCCAACACCCTGGTTAGCTTGCAAACCCAACGAGACACCCTGCAACAACAACTACTAGCCGTTGCCCGCGAAGAACAAAGCCTCCGACAGACCTTTGCCGTCATTCCCAACAAGCAACTTGAACGCGCACGACTGGAACAGCAAGTTGTCCTAAAACGGGCACTCTACGACAAGATGCAAGCTACTCTGGTGGATGCCAAAGCCGCAGAAGTGGAAACGGTGAGTAGCTTAAGTATCTCCAACCCCACACCACAGATTATTGCCAACATCAAACCCCCCAAGAGTATCCCAGTCATTCTAGGTGCTGGGGTGATGGTAGGCTTACTCGTCGGCGGTGGGATTATCTTCCTGCTAGGAGCGATGGAAGACAAGTTTTACACCTTGGAAGATGTTCGCGAAGCGTTACGCCAGCGAGATATTACCATCCTGGGATTATTACCTCTCATCGACACCCAGACACTGCTTGCCTCAGATTTGGATGACGAAGTGGTGGAGCCAGTATTGCTGGAGGCAGATTCTCCCTACTTGGATTTCTATGAGCGGTTGCGGAGTAACTTGCGCCGGGCTGAAGGCAAGAGTTTGAAAGTCCTGCTGTTCACCAGTACTGTGAGCCAGGAAGGAAAAACAATCACTGCGTATAATTTGGCGATCGCCTCAGCGAGGGCCGGTCGGCGCACCCTGCTGTTAGAAGCTGATCTGCGTAATTCCTCCAAAGCAAAAGCGCTCCAAGTTGCCCCTGATCCCGAAAGCCGCATTGAACCCCTACGCTACTATGAGCAACTCAGCGATTGCATCCGCTTAGTGCCAAAAGTGGAAAACCTCTATGTTGTGCCCAGTCCTGGCCCACAACGCCAAGCAGCCGGGATCATTGAGTCCAGCGAAATTCGTCGTCTGCTGGAGGATGCCAGAGGCCGTTTTGATTTTGTGGTTATTGACAGTCCGTCCTTGAGTTCCAGCAATGATGCGCTTCTGCTCGAGCCGTTTACCGACGGCTTGGTGCTAGTGACCCGACCTGGATACACGGAATCGAGTTTGCTGGCAGAATCGATCGACCAATTGGGGGCATCCAATTTCCGCCTCTTAGGAGCCGTGATCAATGGGGCCGAGATTCCAGTACAATCTCGCACCTCAGCGAAACTTGAATCTAGTACCTATGTCGAAGCAACTCTCGTTCCCTACGAAGACCTTAAAGGCATTCCTTCTGGGGCCAGAGATTTATAATTTGTTCATAGAATGCTGTGTTAAGGCAATTTTTAAGCAGCCTGGTGCCTTTAGGCTCAAGGCAAGTCTGTTTAACGGTGATTTTGCTTAAGAGTGGATGAAACCAAGTTTTCTATGCAGGAAGTTTGAATTCCTAATTGTAGATAAATTTTCATGGAATCGATATAAAATTAGGTATTAGTTGTCAAATTCCAGAGATACCAAATCAGATAATCTATGCAACTTCTAAGTTGCCTCATTTCTGATCTCCGTGAAACGCCTGATCCCCTTAATAGGAGAGTTCCCCATACTAAAGTGTGTATGCAATTCAGCGTTGGGTAGTTACTCTATTGAGGGTGCAGGCACACGATCGTCATGTCTATAAAACTTGCTTCTAATGTGAGGGCTTTCCCTGTGAATTGCCTCGAATCAGATCGATTCAGGATTCTTGTTGTTGATGATCATCCTGCAAGCCGCATGACGGCTGTTGCACTGTTGTCAGTGGAAGGATATGAGGTGCTAGAGGCAGACAGCGGGCCGGCCGCTTTAACCTGCATGGCTGGGGGTAACCCTGACCTGATTCTTTTGGATGTGATGATGCCGGGAATGGATGGCTTTGAAGTATGCCGCCATTTGAAGCAGGATGAGCAAACGCGATTAATTCCAGTGATTTTCATTACGGCGTTGAACGATCGCCGATCGCGCCTCAAGGGGATCGAAGCCGGAGGAGATGATTTTCTCACCAAACCCTTCGACCAGTTAGAACTGTCAGCCCGCGTTAAGTCCCTGGTCAACCAAAAAAGACTGAATGAAGACTTGGATCACGCTGAAAAAGTGCTGTTTTCGATCGCCCGCACGATCGAGAGCCGCGATCCCAACACAGGTGACCATTGCGAGCGCCTAGTGAAAAGAGGGAAGGACTTTGGAGAATTCCTGGATCTCCCTCGCTTGGAAGTGCGTAACTTGATGTGGGGAGGCTACCTTCACGACATCGGTAAGCTTGGTATTCCTGACTCTGTGTTGCTGAAGACAGGTGGTTTTTCCCCAGAAGAATGGGAAATTATGAAACAGCATGTGAAGATTGGGGAGCAAATTTGTCAGCCCCTTAGAACCATGCGGGGTGTGGTGCCGATTATTCGCCATCACCACGAGCGATGGGATGGGACAGGTTACCCCGATGGACTTAAGGGAGATGACATTCCGTTTCTAGCTCAGGTGTTTCAACTGATTGATATTTACGATGCGCTGACCAGTGAGCGCCCCTATAAGCGGGCATTTACCCACGAAGAATCCCTTGCTATTTTGGCTGAGGAAACCGCAAAAGGCTGGCGCAACCCAGATTTGGTGGAAAAGTTTATGGAGTTCACGCGCTTAGCTATCCAAGACGTTGAAGCTGCAACTAGTGCCTCTAAGGTTGCCTAGTGTTCTGTCAAGAAGATTTTGAGGGGTCGAAGACCCTCAAAATTTAACTCCAACTAACCTTCCAGCTTTCAGCTACCCGTCAATTAATGATTGACAGACTACTAGTCTTGGATGGCAATTAGGACAATTGCGTTACGAGTAGCACTACTAGCAGGGCTTTACTGGTGCAGATTGGTAGAGATTTTTAAACCGTTAGATCTTGGTTTAAGTCTTGAGTTGATCACTGCTCAGTTATTTTGCCAGCCTGTAATGCCATCTCAAATCAGCTTGATCTCAAGTACTGTGCTACCTTTCCACTTGCAGTTACGTTCTCACTGAGAGACAACAAGCTTAAGAGATTTCCGAGAAAAATGTTGCCCCTGTAGGGGCGAAGCATCCGGCAGACAGAGCCTTGAATCGACCAGAAGGTCATTGCCCGGATGCTAAGTGCAAAGTGTACGCTACGCGAACGCTCTTCCGATACCTGGTATAAACTTTTCTAGAAATCTCCTAAGTATGCCTTTAGATAGAAAGATGGGTCGCTAACGGTAGTTCACTTATAGCCATAGAGTTGATTTGCTAGTTTGAAGAGAAGACGTTGCGCTTTGTAAAGACGCAACTACAAGGTAAATTCTTGCTCCTCCCCCTAACTAGTGCCCAATTAGCTTATGCCTGAACAGCGCTTTGTTTTATCTATACGAAGTCTCCTGTGGATTCTGGGAGCCGCTTTGGTGCTGGTGTTGCTGTGGCAACTTCAGAGTTTGCTCATTACGTTTATGGTGGCGTTCGTGCTAGCAGCGGCGATCGCCCCCCCTCGTGGAATGGGCAGAGCAGCGTAACCTGCCCCGTTGGTTAGCCGTGATTCTGGTCTATCTCACCCTAATTGTGGGGTTGATTTTAAGTCTGCTGTGGATTGGCCCGACTGTACTAACTCAGATTGAGGGACTGATTCGCCAAATCCCGGTTTATTCCCAGAGTGTCATTGCTCTCTCCAGCAATTGGTTGGGTGCCCTCAGCGATTCTCAATCGGAGTTAATGGCTCAGTTTCTCAATACAGAAGCCCTTAATAATTGGGCGTTGCAAAGCGGTCAACAATTCCTCTCTCGTTCCTATGACTTAACCAAGGGCTTGGTCGGGGGCATCGTGGGTGGCTTCGTTGGATTGATCCTGACGCTCCTCATTTCTGGCTATATGGTCGCCGATAGTAAGACCTTGGTGGACGGATTGATGCAGCTTTTACCTCATCCGTGGGATGAACGGTTACGGGCCCAATTGCGACCCGTTAGTCAACGGATGGGGGCCTATATTCGAGGGCGGCTGCTCACGTCTGGATTGGTGGGGGTATTTATTACCGCAGGGCTGATTGTGTTGGGTCTGCCGGAAGTGACACTAGGACTGGGGACGATCGCCGGGATCACCAATCTCATCCCCTTTCTAGGGTCTATCTTAGGAGCAACCCCAGCGTTGCTCGTGGCGTTATCCGATGGGGGAAGCACCTTCCTGTGGGTACTACTGTTATTCTTCTTTGCTCAGAATTTAGAAGCTTATATTTTGGGCCCCTTAATGGCAGGAGCAACGTCAGGGATTCATCCGCTCTATCAACTTTTAGCAGCCCTAGGTGGCGCTCAGGTGCTGGGCATTGTCGGGGCCATTGTTGTTCCTCCTTTAATTGCTAGAGCTGCCGCCTTAATTGAAAACCTTTACCTCCAGCCAAAACGGTTGACGGAACAGCAAGTCGTTGTGACATCCACTTTGAGTAGTAGCGCTCCTGAGTTCACTAGTCTGAGCCAAAAATAGTTAAGGAACGCAGGAAAGGCATATCTGTGGACTAACTGAGCTATGGGACAATCATCTAGCCCATGTCACAAAGAAGTTCACATTACTTAACCTCTATATTTTATCAAAAGACAGGCACAGACAAAAACGCGAAGGAACATCGCTCCTTCGCGTTTTTGCATTTTTGTGGTTCTAGTCGATCGCAGGCTGAGGAAACTATCGTGAAATTGAAACTGTTTCCGCCACACTCAGCAAGCCCTGAGGCTCAGGATTACGCAGTTGAGGTGCGGCAAACAACGTAGAGAGAAGGCGAGCAGGAGGTTGTTGGGCAACTAGTGGTAACACACTCCGCACTTGATCTGCTATTGCCACCATCTTAACGTCATAGGTTTGAGTCATGAGCTTGGGATAAAAGCCAATCCCAATGACCGGCAGAAGTAAGCAAGCAGTGATTAGGACTTCTCTCGGCTTAGCGTCGAACAACTCAAATTTGGCAGCAGGGTTCTCGGCTCCATAGAAGACTCGGCGTAGCATGGAGAGCAGGTAGATGGGAGTGAGGATGAGTCCCACGGCTGCCAACAGCACAATGACCACCTTGAAAGAGGAACTGTAAGCCTCACTGGTGGTGAATCCTAGAAAAACCGTTAGTTCACCGATGAATCCACTCATCCCCGGCAAGGCTAGAGAAGCCAGAGAGCCGATCGTAAACAGGGCAAAAACTCTAGGCATTTTCTTGGCCATGCCGCCCATGTCATCCATTGCCAAGGTGTGGGTGCGATCGTAGGCCACCCCAGAAAGGAAGAACAAACTCGCCGCAATCAGCCCATGGGAGACCATCTGTAGGACTGCACCACTGAGACCAATATCGTTGCAAGAGGCGATGCCGATTAACACAAAGCCCATGTGGGAAATCGAAGAGTAGGCCATCCGACGCTTCAAATTGTCTTGGGAGAAGGCAGTTAACCCAGCGTAGATAATGTTGACTACACCCAGAATCGCCAGAACCGGTGCAAAGTAGACGTGGGCATTGGGTAATAATTCAACGTTGAAGCGAATCAAAGCATAGCCACCCATCTTCAGCATTACCCCAGCCAGCAGCATGGAAACTGCCGCAGGTGCTTCGCTGTGAGCATCAGGGAGCCAGGTGTGGAGAGGGAAAATGGGCAGTTTAACGGCAAATGCAATGAGGAATGCAGCGTAGACTAGCAACTCAAACAGCAGAGGGTAACTCTTGGTACCCAGAGAATGAATATCAAAGGTGACCGTGTCGCCGTAGAAAGCCATGGCAAACGCCGCAACCAGAATAAATAGGGAACCGATCGCAGTGTAAAGGATAAACTTAGTAGCTGCATACAGACGCTTTTGTCCGCCCCAAATCGATATCAGCAAGTAGACCGGAACCAGTTCGATTTCCCACATCAGGAAGAACAGCAACAAATCCTGAGCCATGAACACGCCAATCTGGGCGCTATACATCACCAGCATCAGGAAGTAAAACAAGCGTGGCTTCTGAATCGTGGGTGAGGCAGCCAGGATTGCCAGAGTCGTTACCAGACCCGTTAGCAGCACTAGGGGCATGGATAAACCATCCACTGCGACTGACCAGTTCAAGCCAATTTGGGGTGCCCAGGCATAGGTTTCAGCCAATTGAAAGTCAGCGTTGTGCAGATCGTAGTGTTGCCAAAAGCTGAAAAGAATAACCAGGAGGTCTATCAGTCCTACGGCGAAGGCATACCAACGGATAGCTTGACGATGTTTCGCGGGGATCAGGAAAATTGGGAGAGAGGCAAGCAGAGGAAATAGAACAATGGCAGTCAGCCAGGGAAAGTGGGCAAGCATCATCAAGACCTACTCAAGAATTACAACCATAAAAGACTTGATTAAATGTGTTAAATAAATGTCCAAGAGTAATAACTACTTGAATTCGTAGGAATATATACTCATTTGCGGTTCTGTTACACAATATATTCCACTCAGTGAACTTAAGTAAAGTTTTAATAATTAATTTTTAGCAGATTGGTGTGGGCTGACACCTCAGCGAAATGACGGAATTTTCGATCGCCTCCCGCCTTAGTTTTCTTCCAACAACAGATTTTGAAGACCAACAATCTTGCAAAATCATCAGCCATATCATTGGCTTTGCAGGTATGAGTTGTAGAAAAACCGATCGCCTCCCTTACGCCCCATTGCCTCATGTTTTGACCTCTGTCTCAGGAAGCGTTGCACTGGGGAAGAGTCTCTCTTTGGAATGTCATATTCTTGTCTAGAACGGTTCTCTAGGCAGAGGCTTGATTAAGGAGCGAAGTGCATTAATAAGTCAGAGCCTCAGTAAACTTTGATTCCCAGCCCTGTAAAGCCATGTTTACTCTTCTGACCAATCCCCTCAAAACCTCTGCTGTAACGTCCTCCCAGGTCACACAGAAAGTTTTAGAAGCAGCCTATGAGTTGTACTTAAAGGCCCCTCAAGTCAGCCACCCTATAATTAATTTGCAAGAGGTAGTTCAGCGCACTGATATGAGTATTTTGGAGTGCAGGAATATTATTGTCAAAGCTAATAAATTAGGGCGATTCCCTGACTGTTCGCTTTCTAGTTAATTGCCCTTTTCATGAGTGGAGGCTGACAAAAATAACTATCCAGCTATCAACTCAATACTCAGTGTTCACACTGCAACTGGTCAAAGACTTCCGCCAAGTTGCATTAGGGGGTCGAATAACTACTCTTAACTATGAGCCACGAATGGTCAGCAATTCCAAATTCGGCTCTAAGAAGTCCTTTCAGAGACTTGCAACAGCAGCTTATTGAGAATTGATGCAATAAGCTGAACTAAAAATATAGATTTCTCGTACCATTTTGGACAAAAGTACTATTTCAAAGACAGAGGCAGTTATTTTGTGGTCATGGATTTGTTGAATTTGGAATTGCTGACGAATGGTTGAATAATTGGTAGTCCTAAACAAGTAAGGATAAAACGATAGCTGGTGTTTAGTTCTCTCTGGGGGCAGCAGTAATGATGTCTTATCCAAACTGTGAATCACAACATACCGTTAAGAATGGCACGCATTATGTGAAGTCAGCAATGCTCATTTTGAAGCATTTGTACTAATTTCTGAGGTTTAACCGCGATTTTTGCCTAAACTCTTGAACGGTGGAATCGGTGTTTCAGCTAGTTAATTGGGTGGCAGCAATACACTTGCATCACAGGAATTTCCATAATGAGAATTGCTGGGTAATGGATGGAGATGGTGAAGATGATCCGAAGTATATTCTCAAATTAGTAAGTTATTGTCAGCAGGAGAATAACCAGAAAATCTTTTTTGCTTCTAGAAGTAAGCGTTCTGAAGGTGTAATTTTTAGGTTGTCTTATTTCTTATACAGAAAAGCCTTTAAAATTTTAAGTGGACAGGAAATCCGCTTTGGCAACTTCAGTATTATTCCCTATGAACTCATGCATCAGTTAGTTGCTGTAAGTGAAATTTGGAATCATTATGCTGCTGGAATCATTAAGTCAAAACTACCTTATGCTCAAGTTCCTACAGAACGAAGCTATCGCATTACTGGTAAATCAAAAATGAATTTTGTGTCACTTGTAAGTCATGGAATTAGTGCTCTTTCTGTTTACTCAGATATCATTGGTACTCGGCTTCTTATACTCAGTTTATTGATGATAGTTTTAGCCTTCTTGTTGATTTTAGTTGTAATCACGATTAAAATTTTTACTAATCTGGCAATTCCTGGATGGAGTACCTTTGCTGTAGGCTTATTAAGCTTATTTATTTTGCAATTCAGTACACTAAGCTTCTTCTTTATATTTCTAATTTTAGGTGCCAGAAATTCATATAGCTTTCTACCAAGTCGTGATTATCGGTATTTTATTCTATCTGTCCACCAAGTTTTCCCTGAGTTATGAAAGACTTTAGTTATGCAGGGTCATTTCATTCTAGATTTAGTCCACGAACCTATGGGCTTTCAGGCAGCGTAAAACTAAATTCTCGAAACCTGAAACAACGTGATTTCGTGAAT
>JARCMD010000451.1 GCA_030248885.1 Leptolyngbyaceae cyanobacterium MP9P1.79
CCTCCACCCCACTCCCCCCAATGTCCCTAAAGGCCGTTTTGTTCGATTTCAACGGAGTCATTATTAATGATGAGGCGATTCATCAAAAATTGATTGACCAGATTCTAATTGAAGAAAACCTCCGTCCCAATCCCAAGCAGGATAACCAGGTTTGTTTAGGACGCAACGATCGCGCCTGCTTGTCTGAGTTATTGATGCAGCGTGGTCGAGTCGTGACCGATGCCCATCTCACCAGTCTGATTATTCGCAAATCCCAACGCTATCAGCGCGAGATCGCCGCCCTGGAACGCTTACCCATTTACTCCGGGCTACAAGATTTGATGTTCAACATCCGCGCTGCCCAGCTTAAAATGGCGGTTGTCAGTGGCGCTTTGCACACCGAAATCACGACAGTATTGGAAATGGCACAACTCAGCCCCTATTTCTCAGCGATCGTGGGGGGGGATGACGTGGACACCAGTAAGCCAGAGCCAGAGGGCTACCTGCTAGCGGTGGCGCAGTTGAACCAGCAGTATCCTGAGTTGAACCTGAGTCCCGCCGAATGCTTGGCGATCGAAGACACGCCCGCTGGCATCCAAGCCGCCAAACGCGCTGGCATGACCGTTGTCGGTGTGGCGAACACCTACCCCTTTCACATGATGCAACGTCAATCTAACTGGGCAGTAGACTATCTCTCTGACTTAGAGCTAGAGCGGGTTCAGCAAGTTTACAGCCGCTAACCATTCCCTCACTCCCCTACTCCTCCACTACTCTCCTACCACTCCTCTACTCAAACCACCATGTCTGACCCCACACCTTCAGTTCCCACTAACCTCGAAACGACCGCACCCTCAGAGCCAGTTGTCGCTGACTCAAGCGCCGATCTGAGCGCCGATCGCACTGCCAGAACACGCCAAATGCTGGGAATGAAAGGAGCAACGGTTGGAGAAACGCCTCTGTGGAAAATTCGGTTGCAGTTGATGAAGCCCATCACCTGGATTCCCCTGATGTGGGGGGTGATTTGTGGCGCGGCTTCCTCTGGGCACTACACCTGGACACTGGAGAATTTTTTGGTTGCCGCCGCTTGCATGTTGATGTCGGGGCCCCTGTTGACGGGTTATACCCAGCTTTTGAATGATTTCTACGATCGCGACATTGATGCCGTAAATGAGCCATACCGCCCGATTCCATCGGGAGCCATTTCCCTTTCTCAGGTCATCACCCAAATTTTGGTGCTGCTGTTTGCGGGGTTGGGCATTGCCTATGCCCTCGATCGCTGGGCGGGTCACACCTTTCCCATCATGACGGTGCTAGCGGTGGGCGGTGCCTTTCTCGCCTACATTTACTCTGCTCCTCCCCTAAAACTGAAGCAAAATGGCTGGTTGGGTAGCTACGCCCTGGGTGCTAGCTACATCGCCCTGCCGTGGTGGGCGGGACATGCTCTGTTTGGTGAGTTAAATCCCACGATTATGGTGCTGACATTGTTCTACAGCCTGGCAGGACTGGGGATCGCAGTGGTCAACGATTTCAAAAGTGTGGAGGGCGATCGACAGTTTGGGCTGCAATCCCTGCCCGTCATGTTGGGCATCACCACCGCTTCATGGCTCTCCGTCGTGATGATCGATGTCTTCCAAGCTGGGATCGCCGTTTATCTTATCGGAATTCACCAAAACCTCTACGCTGCCTTGCTGTTGCTCCTGATCATTCCCCAAATTACGTTTCAAGATATGTACTTCCTCCGCAATCCCCTAGAGAACGATGTGAAGTATCAAGCAAGTGCCCAGCCCTTTCTTGTATTGGGAATGTTGGATGCAGCCCTAGCGTTGGGACGGGCAATTAGCTAGACTGCGAAGTTCTAGACCATGAGATCCCAATCGGGTATAGTTACAAATCGTGATCCCAGGCTCTAAAATAAGCAAATGCTTAACTATGCAATTGCTAGAAACAGGAGTGCTGGCAGCAACCGTGCTGAAATTGGGGCGATGAACAAGGAGTCGCAGTGACAAAATTTCTCCCTAAAAACGATCGATCCCCGCGATCGGATGAGCCTGAGCCAATCAAGCCAGAATCTCTCGCTGAGCTACTTGGCGCTAAAACCGCAGCGAACACAGAATCTCTAAAGAAGGATAGACGACGATCGCGTCGGCAAAAGCTAACTCAACCCACACCAAAGGGAACTAAGCAGCCCCGTTCAGGAAAACTCCGCCTCGTTCTGCGTCTCTTATTCTGGGTCACCTTTGGATTGACAGCAGGGGGAGCCGCTGCCTGCTTCTGGGTATGGAGATCCCTGGAAAGTAGTCTGCCAGACACCGCATCAATTTCCAGCTTTGTTCGAGGAGGGACAACGACGATCAAGGCTTCCAATGGCGCTATCTTGCAGCAAATTGGGCCTGCAACTCGCGAGAAAGTTAAATTTGAGAAAATTCCTCCTAAACTAGCCCAAGCGTTTATTGCCTCTGAAGACCGCCGATTTTATCAGCATGAAGGCGTGGATTATCAAGGTGTGGCGCGGGCGATCGTCTCCAACGTTCAAGCGGGGGATGTGGTGGAAGGTGGCAGCACCCTGACCCAACAACTGGCACGGATTGTCTTCCTCAACCAGGAACAGAGTGTGGCGCGCAAACTCCGAGAAGCGTTGCTAGCGCAGCAAATAGAAAAGGAGATGGGCAAAGACCAAATCCTGGAGCGTTACTTGAACTTGGTTTATCTGGGATCAGGCGCTTACGGAGTCGCCGATGCGGCCTGGGTCTACTTCAGCAAACCCCTGTATAAACTCACCCTGCCCGAAATGGCGACGATCGCTGGC
>JARCMD010000452.1 GCA_030248885.1 Leptolyngbyaceae cyanobacterium MP9P1.79
AAAAGTGAGGGTTTCAGCTATTTTGCTACCGTATGAAATAGCTTGAAAGACCAATTTTCGTGCTTTTTCTCGTCAAAAGCGATCAAAAGTAGTAGATAAGAGGTCTGCGACCCCTGATTCTTCTAGGTTGAGCAATTACCTTTAAATGAGTAGCCATTCTCAGTCCTACCTGTCACTGTCATCTCTCCGAAATAAGGAGCTTCAACCTGGGCAATATCTTTCAATACATATTTATCATTACGAGTCTTTAAAAAGTTCTTAGTTTCGACCAGTAATTCGCCTGAAGTTTGAGCAAATATATATGTCTGAATCGTGGAAAAAGCTAGGGACATGTAAAAACCAGTGCAAGCAAATAGGATGCCTATAAGCAAAGCAGGTAAGAGTCTTACTACCAGTTTTGCTCGGTTATCAACAGTGGCAGACATAAAAGGCGATGTTGATTTGACAAAGGTATTGATTTGAGAGGCAACTTCAAGTTCTTGATATGGATTTCTTTCGGAACTTGCCAACACAAACTCTCCACTCTTGCTTTGCAAAGTCACACTGTAGGTTGTGTATGCATCACCATCACTATCCTTTTGTTTTGCTTCAGCAATCTTGGTATCAGTCACCTTAGTGAGTACAGTTGGAGCTTCTTGAGGACTATCTCGCCAATCTAAGGGAGTGACATTACAATTTACTTGATCTGCTTCAACTCGATTGCATTGAATGCGGGTAACAGTAACAAATTTACTTTGCCCAAGTAAGAAAATAATCAATAAGATAAGAAATATGGCAGTTGATATGACTGTCCCAAGGAGATTTGATGTCTGTTGTGGTTGTTTAAGTACTAGTTTAGTTGGCGATCGTTCTACAATCTTGAGCATGACAGCCTTTGTGTTCACTTAATACTTTGAGCCAAGTATAACTTCGATTACGGCTAATTTGTTTAAGAAGGGTTTAACAGGGACGATCGACATCTTTGTAACTCCAACTCTCTCCTGGCTGCGATTTTGGGGAAACCAGATTGAAAGTTCCTCAGATTGGGGGCGTTTTACGCAAGAATCAAAGAATCAAACTTGATAGAGATTTAAAGGAGTTTACTTTGATCGGCACAACGCTGAAAACCACTCAATCAGAATCAATCTTTGCGGCGGCCCAAAAACTGATGCCGGGGGGTGTGAGTTCTCCAGTGCGGGCATTTAAATCGGTGGGAGGAAACCCGATCGTGTTCGATCGCGTCCAAGGCGCTCATGTGTGGGACGTAGACGGCAACCAATATATCGACTACGTGGGCAGTTGGGGCCCTGCCATCTGCGGACATGCCCATCCTGAAGTCATCAAAGCGCTGCATGGGGCTTTGGAAAAAGGCACCAGTTTTGGCGCTCCCTCCCTGCTGGAAAACGTGCTGGCAGAAATGGTGATTGATGCCGTGCCCAGCGTTGAAATGGTCAGGTTTGTCAGTTCCGGGACTGAAGCGTGCATGTCTGTGTTGCGCTTGATGCGGGCATTTACTGGGCGAGAAAAAATCATCAAATTTGAGGGCTGCTACCACGGACACGCCGACATGTTCTTGGTCAAAGCTGGCTCCGGCGTTGCTACCTTGGGCTTGCCCGACTCTCCCGGTGTGCCCAAATCCACCGCCAGCAGCACGTTGACAGCTCCCTTCAACAACCTGGAAGCCGTGAAAGCGCTCTTCATGGAAAATCCTGGCGAAATTGCTGGGGTCATTCTAGAACCAGTGGTGGGGAATGCCGGTTTCATTGTGCCCGATCCTGGCTTCCTGGCTGGTTTGCGAGAGTTGACCCAGGAACACAATGCGCTACTGGTGTTTGACGAAGTGATGACCGGATTCCGCATTGCCTACGGCGGCGCTCAGGCAAAGTTTGGCATCACGCCTGACCTGACCACCTTGGGCAAGGTGATCGGTGGGGGGCTTCCCGTTGGAGCCTACGGTGGCCGCAGGGACATTATGTCAATGGTGGCTCCAGCGGGGCCAATGTATCAGGCGGGGACGCTCTCTGGGAATCCCCTCGCGATGACAGCGGGGATCAAGACCTTGGAACTGCTGCGGCAACCAGGAACCTATGAACACCTCGATCGCATCACCAAGAAGTTGACCGATGGATTGCTCCAAATTGCTCAGGAAACGGGTCATGCAGCGTGTGGTGGTCAAATCAGCGGCATGTTTGGGCTATTTTTCACGGCGGGGCCAGTTCACAATTACGACGATGCCAAAACGTCGGATATGGCTAAGTTCAGTCGTTTCCATCGCGGAATGCTAGAACAGGGCATTTACTTGGCTCCTTCCCAGTTTGAGGCTGGGTTCACGTCCCTAGCCCATACTGATTCTGATGTCGATCGCACTCTGGCAGCAGCGCGTGAGGTGATGGCGGCTTTATAGGCTGATGGGTGAAGGGCGGATGCGTTGGACAAATGGTGCGGCGCATCCACCCATCCACCCATCCACCGTTCGGCTGAGCGCTCACGTCGAAGCCCATCTCCTCATCTCTACCATTCCCACATCAGCGGATTGTCGTCGAAATGGTCAGTGACCGTGCGACCGATCGCATCAATTTCTGCCAAGTCAGCCGGGGATAGCTCAACCTCAGCGGCTTTGGCGTTTTGGACGGCTTGCTCTGTGTTGCGTGCCCCAACGATCGCGTTGGCTTGGGGTTGGGCAATCAGCCAGGACAGGGCCAAATTTCCTAGGGTCGTATGATGGCGTTCAGCGATCGGCCGGAGCTTATCTAGGGCTTGTTGGGCCCGATCGTAGCTTTCGCCCTTAAATAGCTTATTCTTTGCCCGATTATCCGCCGGGTCAAATTGGTGACCGCGCTCAAACTTTCCAGTCAGCAAGCCTTGGGCGAGGGGTGAGTAGGCAATGATGGAAATCTGTTGCTCCATGCAGTAAGGAATGGTTTCTTTTTCCACTTGCCGCCAAAACAACGAGTAGGGCGGCTGAAGGCTGTCGATGCGTCCGTACTGTGCGGCTTCCTCTAACTGAGCGAGGGAAAAATTGGAGACTCCGATCGCCCGAATTTTACCCGCCTGTTTGAGGTGATTCAATGCTCCCATCGTCTCTTCAATGGGCACAATGGCGCTGTTGAACGCCCCAGAGGGCCAGTGAATTTGATAGAGATCAATGTAGTCGGTTTGCAAATTTTTCAGCGATGTCTCACACGCTTGGAGAACTTGGTCATGCTGCAAATGGTTGGCGAAAACCTTGGTGGCGTAGACGATTTGCTCCCGTGGCACGCCAGTCATTGCCTCGGCGATAATGCGCTCTGAATGTCCCTCACCGTAGACTTCGGCGGTGTCGATCGTGGTGATCCCCGCTTCAAAGGCTGCTCGAATCGCAGCGATCGTGTCTTTATCCTCAATGCCCACCCACATCCGCTTCCCAGCTTGCCAGGTGCCCATGAGAATGGGGGTAATTTGAACGCTAGACGTGCCGAGGGTGCGTGTTTCCATAGGTAGGCTCAGTTTGGGTGAACTGTCGTGATAGTAATGGCGAGGATTTATCGGCGATCGGTCTTCCAGTGGCAGTGAAGCAAAGGCGGCCTAGCCCTAACTCTGCCACAGGATAGACTTAGCATCTTGGTTCATATCCTAGTAGGGGCGAAGCATTCGGGCAAGGACTCTCAAAAACTACCGAAAGACTTCCTGCCGAATGCTTCGCCCTTCCGGTGCCTGATATAACCTTTTCTGGAAATCTTCTAAGGTTCTAAGCGGACAGTACCTGGAGCAGGGCTGGCAGGACGATTGTAGGCGAACCAAAACGAGAATGCGCCTAAGCACAGCCCTAGAGCGCCCAGGAAAATCGCTAGAATTGCCCACATTCGCACTGTAGCCACGCGCTGGCCAGTCTCGTGAAAAGCGGACTTGGTTTTGCGGAAGCTAGACTCCAGCTTTTCCAGGCGTTCCAATTGTTCGCCGCTGTCCTGAGTGCCGTTTTTCACTTCGTTGAAGCGATCGTGCAGCGTTCGTAGCTCGTTAGTCAGCAGGTCTCGCAGTTTCTCCAACTGATCCCGCACGGCTTCTCGCTGGCGCTCCCAGTCTTCCTGAAAGACGGCTTTATTTTGCTCCAACTCAGACTTGTTTTGCCCAAGATCTGACTTCAGTCCACCAATTTGGCTGACTAGCTCAGCTTTCAGGTTCCGATCGCCCTCCCGCAGTTCGGTTTGGATCTCCAGTAATTGAATGCGAATCTCACGTCCCGTCATTTCTAAATTACTTTCAAGGGCTTCCACACGCCGATCGGAGCTTCCCTGAGCTTGGGTCAACTCTGCCAGAACTGCCTGTGCCTCTGCCGTGTAGGACTGAAATTTCTGGTAGGTCTGGGTCAGGTCTTCAAATTTCTGCTGCACGTTAGACAGGTTATCCAAGACGTGAAACGACTGCTTCAGACGTTGTTGAAAGTCTGCTAAGTCTTGCTCAAATTGCCCAACTTCTTGCTCACTGAGAGCATGGGTATCCACAGGTTCAGTCAAGTGTATTCTCCTGGTACTCGACCGGTATCGTTTCCTTTAGCATCCGATTCCTCTGGCACCCAATCTTTTAGCACTCGATCTTCTAGCACGCGATCGATGCGCTGAAACCCTTGATCAAAATTTTGCAGCATCGTGTCCCAAGACGTAATGATATCAGTCACGACACAGGTTGCTCGCATTTGTTTTTGTAGGCGTAGGAGCCGATCGGGGCTGACGGTGGCAAGAGCAGGTGAGGTAGTAGGCGCGGCTGTCATCCCGTAGGCAACGGCTTCTGAGTTTGTCCCAATGCGAGGGACTTGGGAAATCAGCCGCTCCAGCAGGTCGGCACCGACTTGGGAATATCCTTTGTGAACCGAGCGAATGGCATCGACGACTTCTTGGGCTGAGGCACTTTTGAGCAAATATCCCTTGGCACCCGCCCGCAGCGCCTCTGCTGCATATTGAGCGTCGTCGTTGCCACTTAGGATCAGCACTCGCGTCTTGGGGAAGCGCTGGCTAATCAGCTTTGTGGCTTGAATGCCGTTCATAATCGGCATTTGAATGTCAATTAAGGCAATGTCAGGACGGAGAGCCGCAATACGCTCGATCGCCTTTTTGCCGTTTTCAGCCGTTCCCACCACTTCCAGGTCAGCTTCCGGTC
Organism: Leptolyngbyaceae cyanobacterium MP9P1.79; assembly: GCA_030248885.1. GTDB lineage: Bacteria > Cyanobacteriota > Cyanobacteriia > JARCMD01 > JARCMD01 > JARCMD01. The sequence continues at coordinate 5,113 of JARCMD010000452.1, forward strand.
TCAGCAACGCTTCTAGCCCATCACAAATGACTCTCTGATCGTCTACCAACAGAATGCGAATCATAGGATTAACGTTTAGATAGGCAATAATCTCAAACTATACGTTTGTTTTACAGAATTTCGTACAGTCCACTACATTTTGCTCTCCCAAAACCTAAGCAACAGTTTTGTGAAGAGAGTACTATTTGTCAGAAATCTGAAATCTAGCTGTAACTGCCCCCGCTTAAGTAGTAGATTTGTATTGGCAGTCTCAAGATCGATCGCTGATTAAGTTTGCAAAATTTCACAGATTTGTACTACGACATCTTGCAGACTTTATGGTACGCTTGCATCATATAAGTGGTACAAATATACCATCATCAATCTACAATAGGACATAACCTATTGCGCCAATACATGCCCCCCTGGTAGAGAGGTCACACGTAGCTATGGAAGCCCAAGCAAAACCAAAGAGAACTCGATCGAAGCGCGAGTCGGCTAAGGAAAACCCCACTGAACAACAATTGTCTCTGCATTCGGCAACCGCAGTCAAGCAAACCGGAGCCAAGAAAACTGGAGTCAAGCTGGAAATTGTCCCGGATGAGCCGCTCTCAGAACCAGAATCACCAACTTTCTACAGTTCTGGCGGCGCGGCTCCAGAGCAAATTAGTCCCGATCGCGCTCCCTCTCGCGCCCCTTCTGGCATCCCGTTTGGGGAAGCAACACCCGATGCCATCACAACTTTGCCCCCTTTGGCTAGGGCCCGTAAATCTGCGATCGCCGATCGGCGATCCTCTGAACGTCAAGCTATTCCGGAGCTACAACCTGTGCAGGCTAAGTTGCCGTTGCATGTGTTGCGGGATGAGCAACAGCGGGATGAGCGATCGACAGATCTGCCTCCCCGGAGCGTCGTTTCGTCTCTAGCCAATCCTGATGTGCGGGAATTGACGGCGCAGGCAGACAGCATCAATGCGCTCTCGATGGCGTTAGAGCAGGCAATGCTGGATTTGAAAGCGCTTTCCAACAAGTCCAATCGATCGGGGCAACCTGGAAGGGACACTCAGCGGACACGGGGCGGGACGCGTGCCAAACCCCCAGCCAACACCTTTGAACCTGTGACAGCCGTTATTCCCTATGTGGAGCGAGATGCCACTGGCGCTTGGGTGCTGGCCAGCCGAGAAGTAGACCTGCTCAAAGCTGAGCGGGAGGCTGTGTCAACTGCAAAGTTTTTGCGGCACCTCGCTCACAAGAAAGAAGATACGCCACGGCGGAAATCTAAGCCTGCTGCTAGTTCCACGAGTCGGGCGATCGTCCACCGCCCTGCCCAATCTCCAGAGCCGGAATCTGATCCCAATCAGCCCGGCTGGTTTGGTCGAATGCTGCTGCCGCCCCAGGATGCGCTAGGGATGGCTAGTGACGCCACAATGTGGGTTTTGGGGGCTTCTGTGTTGCGATTTGGGTTGCAATTTTTCCTTGGCGCTTCACCAACCCTGTGGATTCCGATCGGGCTACTGTTGGTCACTCCGGCGTTGATTGCGGCTTACCAGGTCACCTTTATGCCACGCTCTGGAATGGTTTTGGCCTATCGCCTCTTCCTAATCTTGGTTGGACTGTGGGTAGGAGGGCGATTTATTTAATTGAGTCTAGTAGCTACCCTTCCTAGCCAGCACCGTGATCTCGTCGTTTTATGTTGATTGTTTCTAGCGGAAAGAGAGATGCAGAACCGTAGATCCCGAACCCCAAAACTCACGTCCATTTTGGCAGGCGGATCAATGCTGGCGGCTGTGGTATTGCTCGTTGACTTTTATGGGGCCAGTAACTTTAAAAATCCGACTGTTGCGTGCCAAGAAATTCTTCAACCGAGAGTTGCCCTCACGCGCAATCAACTCACTCAATTGCTGGCGGTTCCAGAACGTAGTAAAAAAGAAAAGGTGCGGGCGATCGTCAAAGAGCCTTATTGTAAATTACCCAGTTTGGAGGTGCGGGCTGGGGTTGTGTCCGACCGAGAGGTCTACCCCCTGGAGTTCGACCCTCAGACCTGGTTAATTATTCTCTACGAAGGAGATGAGTATGCGGGATATCGCCTCAACGCTCGTTAAGGTGGGTTTGATGATCGGGGTCATGTTGCTCATTCGCACAGGATTCCGAATGTACAAGCCCAAAGAACCCCCCAGAACCATTCAATTTGCCCAAACCTGGCAATTGCAGCCAGGGGATGTGGTGGCGGGCCGTCCGGTGATTGGGGGGCTGGGTGACATTGCGATCGACATGGGCGGTAAATCCCTCCGTGCGCCCTTCGATGGCTTGGTGCAGCCCTACAAAGGCGATTGCGTCGTTTACACTACTGGGGAAATTCCAGCTTATCTATTTCGTCTGTGTGGTATTCAGAATCCCCGCCTGGGTGACATTCGAGCCGGGGATGCCATCGGTTCAGCCAATGATCTGCGGTTTGCCACGCTCCGCAAGCAGCCCAATGGCACCTGGTCGTTTGTCGAACCTTCCAAAGATGTATTAGAACGAACCCTAAAGCAGCCATGAAACACTCCTATTTATTCACTGCTAGCTTGTTAGCACTGTCCCTAAGCACTGCCCAAGCTGCCCGTGCCGATGAGATTGGCTTGGACTTCAATCTGCCTGCCGTGCAAACAACCGCATCTCAGCCCCAATCAAGTGCGGCTCAACCCATAGCAGATCAGGCTGTGGCAACTCAGCCAGCAGCGGCTCAACCTGCTGAAGCGGATGAAGTGGCGAAATCAGTGGCGGCGGCAAAGGATTTGGATTTTCAGCCCACTGCGATCGTTGTGCCTCCCCCCAAGAGTCCCAATGCCCAATCCCTGGCTGCCAATGAATCGCCCGCACAACCTGCCAAGCTGTTTGAGGGCGGGGCTGACTCCTTAGTGGCGAGGGCAGTGGGCAGTGCCGAGGGGACACGTACTCCTGAAGGACACAAAACTCCAGCCTATAGCGGTCATGTCGATCCCGGAAATGGGGTGTGGAATCTTGGCAGCTTTTCCTACCAACATGGTGCTAAGTCGCCAGAGGAAGCAGATAAAAAACAGCTAAAGCGCTTGCAAGCCCAGGCTGAGGCCCTGCGACGCAAGGCTGAGGACAAGGGCATGAACTTGAGTTTGCAGGAAGAACTGAATGGCATCGATTTGGCGAATCAAGCGCCGATGGCAGCCCTATCCAAGGGTGGGTATGTTGACTGGCTGGAACAGGCTCACAAAATGGGTTTGAGGGGTTCCGAGGCGGTGATTTGGGCCAGGACGCGATCGTTTCTCAATCCCGACACGGGGCGATGGAATGCGCCAGGGCTAGGCAACAACGTCCACACGATCACCAACGACCAAGAGCGCCGGTTCTTGGCGATCGCCCGCGCCCTAGAATTCCACCAACAAAATGCTGCCCCAAATTCACAACCAGGATCGCCCCAAGCCTTGGCTCCCCTTCCGGTACCCCAGGCACCCGCTGACCACCTCATCTTCCAAGATTTAACCGATAAGAATAAGGTTGCGAGCCAACCGCCACCCAGGGAACCACTGGAGCCTCCCTCTGTCCTGGCAACTGAAGCCGCTTTGCCTCCACCTCCGCCTCCGCCTGCATCCCTGCCCGTTCGCCTCGGAAGCGCTAGTCCGATCACTCCTCCCATGCCTGGGCGATCGGACTCCAAAGCATCGCCAACCAAAACAGCAGCGTTGCCCTCACCCGGCGCGCTCAATTTCCAGGAGCTTCCCGAAGAGTTACCCCAACCCAAAGCAGAATCTGCTAAAACCACCACGGCTGATGCCCAGGTGCAAGAACACAACGCCGACCAAATCATTTTCCAGGACCTGTCCCATTGATTGATTTGGGATTGCGGCGTTTCGTTGAGAAAATGTTTCTAAATTAGTGTGTAGTTTTACACTCGCCCTCAAAATCCCCCAAAATGGGGAGGTTTTGAACAAAAATGGCTTGAGAGCAAGCCAGAATTGGGGGGTTGGGGAGCGGTTCGGGGTGCAATTTGTGTTTGCAAACCGGTTCTGATGATCCTGAATTGCCCTGTAATTGTTGTAAGAAATGTCCATATATTCAGCGAGGCTCTAGATTTGACCCCTGTGTCAGCCTAAACCGACATTGTGCGGCTCTGGGAAAATCGCTGTAATATGACGGCTGTTCCATTAAGACATGGCAACTTTCATGCGATTTCCTCGAATCTCAACGCCTCGTTCCTGGATAGCACCTCAATGGATTGCACCGAAGCGCTGGTTAGCTGCAACCTTGACCACTGGATTTGTCCTGGGTCACGCCCTGTGGAGTAGCCGATCGGCCGACGCTCAAGTAGGGGCATACTGTCAGTTGTCGCCAGAAGAGATTACCCAGAAAGAAACCCTGCGAAAAGCAGCATTTACTGGCGACAAAAACGCCCAAACTCAGTACCAAAGCATTCTGGCTAAACATGCTGACCAACTAAAAACCTGTCGCAGCCGCACTTGGCCGCAAAACCAAGCCCTTTGGATTCGGCTTTACCCGTGCGATATCCGCAGTGGTGCGTTGGACGATGTGCTAGACCGGATTGTGAACCGAGGCTACAACCAGGTTTATGTGGAGGTCTTCTACAGCGGGCAAGTGCTGCTGCCAAAGGCAAGCAATCGCACTCCTTGGCCCTCAGTTTTGCGAACTCCTGGCACTGAAAACACCGATCTCCTAGCCCAAGCGATTCAAAAAGGGCGCGATCGGGGGCTAAAGGTCTACGCCTGGATGTTCACCCTCAACTTTGGCTATAGCTACGCCCAGCGACCCGATCGTCAGCAAGCCCTGGCCCGCAATGGCAAAGGTCAAGTTACCCTTTCGATCGCCTCCGGTACAAATCTCCAGTTTGAAATTGTCGGAGTCACATCAGAGGAAAGTTTTGTCGATCCCTACAATCCCCAGGCGAAATTCGACTACTACCAATTAGTCCAAGAAGTTGTTAAGCGCCGCCCCGATGGAGTTTTGTTTGACTACGTGCGGTATCCCAGGGGCACAGGCACGTCCTCGATCGCCACCAAGGTTCGAGATCTATGGATCTATGGGGACGCATCCCAGCAGGCGATCTATCGGCGGGCACTCAACAACAAGGGCTTGGAATTGATCCGCCGCTTCTTAGCTCGCGGCTTTATTACCGCTAACGATGTGCAATCGGTCAACAAGCTGTTTCCGGGAGAGCGCGAACCCCTGTGGCAAGGGCGATCGTCTTCCACGGCTTCCCTGTCTGCCGATCAGCAACTTCCCATCCTTCAGAGCCAACTTTGGTACCTCAGCGTTGCCCATGCCGTGCAAGGGGTATTAGACTTTTTAGCCACAGCAGTGCTACCGGTGCAAAAGCAGGGCATCCCTGCTGGAGCCGTCTTTTTCCCCGATGGCAATCGTGTGGTGGGACAGGGCTTTGACTCCCGACTCCAAGCGTGGGATCAGTTTCCATCCTCCATGGAATGGCACCCCATGTCCTACGCGACCTGCGGCAACACAAGCTGCATTGTCAACATGGTGCAACAGGTCTTGACCCTAGCTCCCAGAGGCACTAAAGTCATGCCCGTGCTGGCGGGGGTGTGGGGTCAGTCTGTGAGTAATCGTCCCCCACTAGAAGCACAGATGCAGGCGATTTACCAAGTTGCGCCCCAAGTGAATTCCATTAGCCACTTTGCCTACTCCTGGCAAGAACCCCAATCCGATCGCGATCGGAAATTCTGTCGCTTACAGTAACTCAATCCCAGGTCGCTGGACGAGTGCACCTCACTTTTGCAGATCTCCGATCCGCCCACCCTTCGGGAAGAAAGCTACATCCCCAACCCTTCTCCCTAGGGAGA
>JARCMD010000453.1 GCA_030248885.1 Leptolyngbyaceae cyanobacterium MP9P1.79
AATCCTTCACACATTTCAGATATCCATTGGGAGCAACTGTAATCAATAGCTTTGCCTGTATTTCTTGATCAGTTTGGAAGCGATCGTTATCCCTAAGGAACTCTTGAACAGCAGTTTTCGGATTATTTCCTTGTCCCCAAGGACGATCGGAGGAAAAACTTTCGGGCATATCCTCAATAATCGTGTCAAAAACAATCAAATAGCTACCTTTAGTCACTAACGGGGCATAAAGTTCCAACTCTTTAAGTACATGATTGTGAGTATGGTTGGAATCTAAAATTACTAACACTTGGCGCTTATCCGCAGCAATTTGATGAATTTGCTTAGCGATTTCTTCATTAATAGAAGAGCCTTGAAGCATTGTAATTCTCTTGAACATCGGATGGCTCTCGATTTCAAATCGATTGTGTTCTCGAATATCAATATCAACTCCTAAGACTTGTCCAGCTTCACCTAACAATTCCAACATTGATGCATAAAAAATCAGAGAACCGCCGTGAGCAATTCCTGTCTCAATAATCAAGTCTGGCTTAACTCGCCAAATGATTTCTTGAGTAGCCAATACATCTTGAGGAAACTGAATAATAGGACGACCTAACCAAGAAAAATGATAAGAGTACTCATGCTTAGAACTTCTGACAAACCAATCTTTAGTAACCTCCTTTAATGCCTCATCATTTCCCATTTCATGAATAAATTTTGAATTCCTGAGTGTAAACTCATTGATCTCAGACACAGTTTGAACCTCTTATTCTTGAATCTCTTTAATTACTATTTCAACTGCATATTTTTTGCCATTTTCGTAGAAGTAAGCAGTCGGATAGGGAGGGAATGTCCTAGCTCTGAGGATGTTTAATAAATCCCTAGCTTTATAGGAAGCATTAATGTCTATTTGGCACTTCTTATCCATTTGATTAGATGTGTGGAACGTACCCAATCTATTATCTTGCTCTCTCCTTGGCAATTGGTCTGCAATAATTTGCTCATATGTCTTCTTGAATAACTCTATGACTAACTCACAAGATCTCTGATAAATACTTCCTCCAGTATCTTCCCAAGATTTTTCTAAACGTTTCTGAGCTACGATGTCTCCCGTGTCAATTCCCTCATCAATATAATGCAGAGTTGCTCCTGCTGGAGTTTCATCGACTAGACACCAAAAATTAGGGTGTTTTCCCCGATTAAATGGAAGATAACTAGGATGAAAGTTTAGCCATCCTAACGTTGGAATTTCCAAAATTGGGCCTTTCAAGAGGTAAGACCACCAAGCTAAAATTCCAATTCGTGGTTTTGCGTTAATGATTTGGGTGATGAGTTCTTGATTTTGCAAATCAATAGATTTCCCGATTGTACCAATGTTGGCATAGGACTGACATAGTTCTTGAATGGGTTGATTGTAGCCCCCTCTATCAACAATATCTAAAATCAAGAAATCAATTCGTTCATTCCGCTCTATCAAATACTGAACAACTTGGAATCCAACGTAATCTGAAGCAAGAATAATCATGGATGAAGTACCCTAGCTATAGAATTGATCTGGTATAGACGTGCTAACCAATGACTTCTAATTGAGGAATAGGTATCACAAACTTTCCTCCCCACTCGCGAATGTATGATTGCTGTTGCATAATTTCCTCTTTGAAGTTCCAGGGAAGAATTAGCAGATAATCTGGCTGAGTTTCACGAATCTGATCGGGAGAGTAGATCGGAATATGAGTTCCCGGTAGAAATAGACCTTGCTTATGGGGATTGCGATCGACCACATAGTCAATAAAATCTGTGCGAATACCACAAAAATTCAGTAAGGTGTTTCCTTTTGCAGCGGCACCGTAAGCGACAACTACTCTACCTTGATCCCTAGCGTGAATTAAAAAAGTTAGGAGTTCACGCTTGACTAACTGCACTTTTTTACCGAATTCTAAGTAGGTTTCAATCTGATCTAGACCTGCTTGTAGTTCTTCTGACTTAAGTTGAATAACTCGATCGCTAGCGGTTACTGCTTCAGAACTATGTTTGGCGTAAATTCGTAATGACCCTCCATGAGTCCATAATTTCTCGACATCAAACAGAGTCAATTGATGGGATGAAAAGATTTTTTCTAATGTTGAGAATGAAAGATAGGAGCAATGTTCATGATAAATAGTGTCAAATTGATTTTGCTGAATTAGCTGCAATAAATGGGGGAATTCCATAGTCAGGATACCGCTCTCCTTTAAAAGAAGCTTCATCCCAAAAATGAAATCGTTAAGGTTAGGTACATGCGCCAAAACATTGTTACCCAACAGTAAATCTGCCTGTTTACCTTTGGCAACCAATTCCTTGGCGGTTGCAGTATTAAAAAACTTTACTAAAGTAGGAACTCCCTTTGCTTCAGCTACCTGCGCTACATTAGCAGCCGGTTCTATTCCTAAAATTGGAATTCCTTTTTCCTGGAAATATTGAAGTAAGTACCCATCGTTACTGGCAATTTCAATAACTTGACTACTCTGGTCAAGTTCAAACCGATCTATCATCATATCAGTGTAGGCTTTAGCATGGTTTAACCAACTGTCTGAGTAAGAGGAGAAATAGGCATAGTCTTTAAAGATATGTTCAGGAGGTTCAAATTGCTCCAATTGAACTAAGAAACAATTCTGGCAAACATAAGCATGAAGTGGATAAAACTTTTCGGCACAGTGAAGATGCGCTTTAGACAGGAAGGCATTGGATAAGGGAGACATGCCTAAGTCTACGAATGTGTGTTGTAGAGAATCGCCACAAAAGCGACAATTACCAATTGTCACAGAGTAATACTTCCTTTAACTAATTAGGTTGAATTTCTATGGTTTCCCACTTAAATTGAGGTCTGACTATGCCTGGAATGGCTCCTGTATACCCATGTCTGCCCTGATTGCTTTCAATGGATTCAATGACTGCAAAGGTGAGGGCTTTGGGTGCATCGAAATGCACTGTAATAACGGGTTCAAAAGAACTTAATGCTAAGTTGATAGTATAGGTTCCATTGTTCAAAAAGTTACCCGGAATCTTACATTCTGCGATGTAATCACCAGGGGTTAAAACTCTAACAGTTCGGGGGGATACGATGAAAGCTCGGACATCGTTATCAACATAAAAGTGAAAGTTGGGCACAAACTTCAGGTTGTCTTGTTGCAGGATTTTGTAGTGCATACAAATCCTGATTTCCTCATCGATTTTGACCTCGGTAACAACTTGATCCTTGCTGTTAATAATGGAGCCGGAAATTAAGATGGCGTACTCATTACCAATAACTTCATCACTGTTAAATAAGCCATTGTGGTCATCTGTGACAGGTGCTAAAGGGGCTGCTTCTGTAGTAGTAACCTGGGGTTGCTGGGGTTGCTGATTTCGAGTGGTTTGTCTAACGAAACTTAGGTAATAATCGATCGTTTCATCGGCGCTACCATAGAACCGAACGATTCCCTTATCTAGCCAAAATGCTTTTTGACACGATCGCTGAATCGAGTCCAAATCATGGGAGACCAGCAGCACTGAACCGCTAGCATCCCAAAGTTTGTCTAAACGCTGCTTAGCCTTATTCTTGAACCGCTCATCGCCTACAGACAGGACTTCATCTAGTATCAGAATGTCAGGTTGTACTTCAGTGGCGATCGCAAATCCTAACCGCGCAATCATCCCAGAGGAGAGGGCTTTAACCGGGGCAAGGGCGTAATCTTCCAGTTCGGCAAACTCCAAAACCGATCGGGTTTTTGCCACCATTTCTTCCTTGGAAAATCCCAGAAAAATGCCATAGAGAACGATGTTGTTCTTCACCGAATCGTCTAGGTCAAATCCGGCTCCTAATTCAATCAGTGGGGCAATTTTACCGCGTACTCGGACAGTGCCAGTGGTAGGTTGTAAAATGCCGCAAATAACTTTTAACAAAGTTGATTTTCCGGAGCCATTGGCACCAAGAATTCCTACCTTCTCACCTGCATCTACGGATAGGCTGATTTGATCCAAAATCAATTTCTTGGCAGGCTGGCGGCGTTTCCCTTCAATAAAAGACAACACAGTCTTCTTTAAATCGTAAGAAAACTCTTCTTGTGTCCGTCGCCACAAGGAAACGTTGTCTAGCCGAATTACTTCCCCCATCGATGCAACAGTCCTAAATCATTTGTGAGAGTGAGAGGCTTGGTGAGACGGGAATCCGTAGGAATTTCCGCTCCCCATCCAGGTTGGATCGCTATAGCAAATCCATAAATTGACCACGCCACCAGTGGAAACAGCATAGCCCAGTTGTGAAGACAATGATGCCACTTAACAGTGCTGTGGCAGTTAAACCCAAATCAAAGGAGTGGTTGAGGGCAATTTGTTTGATGCTTTCCGTGATGGGAAAGAGCGGATTGATTGCCAGCAATGGACGCACTTTGGGGGAGATGATCGAGACAGGGTAAAAAATGGGAGTGCTAATCCACAGTAAAAAAACGATAAGTTCGTAGAAGTAGGGCAAGTCTCGAAAAAATACATATAGCCCACTCACCAAAAATCCTACTCCCGTAGAAACCAGCACTAGAGCGAGAATTGGAATAAAAAGTAGCAGTAGGCTAAGGGGATCACCAGAGGTTACCATCGTGACGATGATCAGCAGGGGCAAGGAGCCAACAGCAAATTGAAATAGGTTGGCGGCAACCATCGATACGGGGAAAATGCTGACGGGCAGGCGCACTTTATTCAGCAGAGAGCCATTGGCAACCACGCTGATCAGGGCTTGGCTGGTGGAGGTGGAGAAAAAGTTTAGGATCACCAGCCCGGTGAAGGCTGAGAGCATGTACTTCACGATCGATCGATCGTAGTCGGGGTAGTCTCGGACAAAGGTGCCCCCGAAAAGTACAGTGTAGACCCCAGTCATAATCAGGGGGTTCAACAGCGACCAGTACACACCCAAAAATGATCCGCGATACCTGACTTTCAAGTTTTTCGGCACCAGGACATTCAAAATTTCCCAGTAGCGCTGGACGGAAGGTGGAACTGAAATGCTGGACAGTGGGGCCATGATGGTAATTTGAGGCAGGCTTTAACAATCTGTAGGTCGTCGATTAAAAACCTATAGAAGTAAGTGGTCGGTCTACAGCATAGTCTTTTTCCCTCATCCTCTTACCCCTTCTCCCCAGGGAGAAGGGGAACTGGACTCTGGCTCCCTCTCCCTGGGGAGCTTGTCATTACCAACATCTCTTAAAAAGCTTAGAGAGTGTCTGACAAATGCTCCAGACCTTGCACTTGCCCCCTAAATCCCCCAATTCTGGGGGACTTCAATCTCAGAACCCCCCAGAATTGGGGGGCAGGGGGGCGGTTCGGGCGACAATTTGGACCTTCTCAGAAGTTTAGAATTCACATTTTTGAGAAATCTTCGATTTCTCAAAAATGTTGGTAATGACAAGCCCTGGGAAGAGGGTTGGGGTGAGGGAATTGACTTTATTTAGTCCATAATCCTAAGTAACTCGATTAAGAGTCTCTGGTTTTGGTCATTCTGTCAACTCAGACCTAATCTTGGATGTACTCCTGCCCATTGAGCAAGGCAATCTCTGCTCGCAAGAATTCTCGTCCCAGGTAGGCGGCGTGGTCGAAGCGCGTGACGGGGCAAGGCTGGGTTTGCTCAAATAGATGGATGCAAATCTCCTTGGCAGTTCTGCCCGTAAAAATGGCGGTGGAGGAGCGATCGACTTTGCCACGCACCGGAATCGGGTTACCTGTGTCTGGGTCAAGGGCTAGTCCACGATCGTCAATCACGTTGGTGTAATGTTTAGCGCAGATTTGGTGGGCAGCGCGATCGAGGTAGATAATAAAGTACCCTGCTGGATCAAGATCGATGAAGCGTTGTGAGAGTTTTTGGTCAATTGCAGACCCGGTTTCAAGCATTTGAGTCATATCCGGCGCGGTTCTGTAGGGTTGTGCAATGAAATGTGTAGCCATCCACACATCTTAAACTGCTGCTAAGAATTCCACTATTAGAGATTGTCTGAGATGTATTGATAGAGGTCACGCTCGAAAGTTCCATGAGATCTGCTAGCTTGATCGTAGAAAGATTCTGAACGTGATGTACCTATGTCTGATTCTGTGCCTAATTCTATGCAAGCGCTGACCTATCCCCCCAGCTTCAAAGGCGACCAAACCGATGACTACCACGGGGTGACGATCGCCGATCCCTACCGTTGGCTGGAAGATCCCGATTCACCAGAAAGCAGAGCGTGGATTGAGGCGCAGAATCAAGTCACCTTTGACTATTTAAATCAGATTCCAGGGCGAGAGCAAATCCAGAAGCGCCTCACGCAGCTTTGGGACTACGAACGCTACAGCCTCCCATTCAAGGAGGGCGATCGGTATTTCTACTTCAAAAATGATGGATTGCAGAACCAAAGCGTTTTGTACACCCTAACTGCTTTGGATGCGGAACCCGTGGTCTTGCTAGACCCCAACCAGCTTTCAGATGATGGGACGATCGCCCTCTCTGGTTTGGACATCAGTACCAACGGCAAATTCATGGCCTATGGCTTGTCTACGGCTGGCTCCGATTGGCAGGAATGGCGAGTGCGAGAAGTGGCAACGGGGCAAGATTTGACCGATCATCTGCGCTGGGTGAAGTTTTCCGGAGCAGCGTGGACAACGGATAACCAGGGCTTCTTTTACAGCCGTTACGCGGAACCCAATCAGGAAGCTGAGTTACAGGAAGCGAACTATTTTCAGCAGCTTTACTACCATCGCCTCGGTACACTTCAGAGTGAGGATGTTTTGATTTACGATCGCCCCGACGAAAAAGAATGGGGCTTCAACGGCAGTGTCACCGAAGATGGACATTACCTAATTATCTCGGTGTGGCAGGGAAGCAACCCCAAAAACTTGATTTTCTACGAGGATCTGACTCATCCTGATGCACCCGTAGTGGAACTGATCAACACCTTCGAGGCCGAGTACAGCTTCATTGAGCATGAGGGGTCTGTCTTTTGGTTCCGCACGGATTTGGCGGCTCCTTGCGGTCGGGTGGTAGCGATCGACATCACTGATCCCGATCGATCGCACTGGCGCGAAGTGATTCCCCAAGCCGCAGAAACCCTGCAAGGGGTCAACGTGCTGAATCACCAGTTCGTCACCTCCTATCTCAAGGATGCCCACACCCAGGTCAAAATCTTTGCCCTGGATGGTTCCCTGGTGCAAGAGGTAGACTTGCCTGGACTCGGCTCTGTCTCAGGGTTTGGAGGCAAGCGTGAAGACACCGAAACCTTCTATAGCTTCACCAGCTTCACCACACCGCCCACGATCTACCGCTACGACATGGCAACCCACCAAAGTCAGCTATTTCGCCGTCCTGAGGTGAGTTTTAATCCGGATGACTATGAGACGCAGCAGGTGTTTTATCAAAGCCAGGATGGAACTCAAGTGCCGATGTTTATCACCCATCGCAAGGGCTTGCAGTTGGACAGCCCGAAGCCAACTTACCTCTATGGTTACGGCGGGTTTGGAATTTCGCTAACGCCCAGTTTTTCTGTGGGAAACCTGGTGTGGATGGAGATGGGCGGCATTCTGGCGATCCCAAATTTGCGCGGCGGGGGCGAGTATGGCGAAGACTGGCACCAGGCGGGGACAAAGCTGAAGAAGCAAAATGTCTTCAATGATTTTATCGCAGCGGCGGAATGGCTGATTGCCAAGGGCTATGCGTCCCCCGAAACCTTGGCGATCGGCGGCGGGAGTAATGGCGGTTTGCTGGTTGGGGCGTGCATGATCCAGCGTCCTGATTTATTCGCGGCGGCGCTCCCAGCAGTGGGTGTGATGGATATGCTGCGATTCCACAAGTTTACGATCGGCTGGGCTTGGGTGTCTGACTACGGTTCCCCCGATGATCCAGCGGAGTTTCAAGCGCTCTATGCCTACTCGCCCTTGCACAATCTCCAGCCCAGAACTGCCTATCCCGCAACCCTAATCACCACGGCTGACCACGACGATCGCGTCGTCCCTGCCCATAGCTTCAAGTTTGCGGCGGCGCTCCAAGCGGCTCACCACGGCCCAGCACCGGTGCTAATTCGAGTGGAAACCAAGGCGGGTCACGGAGCCGGAAAACCAACGGCTAAGGTGATTGAGGAGATCAGCGATCGATGGGCGTTTCTGTCCCAAACCTTGAAGGGAGAACTAAAACTCGCTGATACTGCGTTGGCTTAAGGTTGGGGGATGACATTCGGAATTCTGCATTTGCCCCCAACCCCCCAATTCTGGGCAGGGTGGTTTCCTGTTGGACAATGGAAAATTCGGGGGACTTGGTTAGCGAGTTGATGGACGCAATCGGGGAGAGTCCGAGTGCCCAAGCGACGGGCTAAAGTAATCAGAAACGAGTTGACGACTGCCCAACTAAGAAAGTGTTTGTAAGAGAGTATTTGTAACCAAGTATTAAGAGCGCCAAAATCTTTATAGAGTAGTGATCCCAGCTTTTTAGTTCATTTGACCTATAAGTCTCTAGATCCTTGACCCAGTAATCTGTTTACATTCATTCACAAATATTTTCTTAGAATTAGCTCTCTAGTGTACTCTCTGAGCCAACAGTTGCTCTTCCAGAGCCGCGATCCGATTATAGGCAGCAGTTAGCTGGGCAGTGAGTCGCCGGATTTGGATCTCTGGAGCTATTTCCTGCTCTCGCATCGGCTCATCTCCGTCAAAATAATTAGCATCTGACAGCACATCTTTATGCTCCATCGCCAACTCAAAACTGCTGTAGCGCTGGTAGGTTTGATATCCATCACTGCTACTGCTGTAAGAGCGGGCATTAGCTGTAGCGGGTAATTTCAGTTCCGATAAAACCTCTAAAATCTTCTGATGGAACTGCTCGTTACTGTGATGCAGCCCATCTACTTTTGCATTTAAGGCGTTAACCTGATTTTGCAGCGAATCCATGTCATACCTCAATTGCATTAATTTCCTAAGTTAATCCTAGAGACTGATTAGCAAAGTGTGGGACGATCGCTGAATGATTTAATTTTCTGATTAAAACTATTGTGAAATTTAAACTGCCCTATCTAAATTGACTTGTAGTAGATTGGGGAGGCTTTCCTAGCTCTTGTTTCTGATCTTTAATTCTTATCTTTCAATAAAGACAATGCTGAGTTTTGAGGAATTTTTTGTTAATTGCATTGGACAGTGGACAACCGAAAGAACCTATCATTTCTTACCTGACGGACAGATCGAGCGCTCCCACACCGAGTTCCGGGCAGAAATGCTCTTACCCCACGAAAAAGAGCGCATCATTACCCAATCCAACGCCGCTGCTGATCCTGTGAATGGTGTGAAGTTGGACTTGGTACAAGCGATGCAGGATGGCAACGCCCCCGGATTTGCGATCGGCTTCGACACGGTTTCCGAGCATGGAGAACGGGTGTCGATGAACCTGAACGCCCTCTTTATTCCCGACACCTGCGTCATCCAAACGGGCCCTCTTCTGCCTCCCCTGCCCTTAGTGGCTCAGGTTGCCCCGGCTCCAGATGCAGAGCTAGTGCAGGGATTTTATCTGCGAGATGAGGGATATTCAGAATCAGGGTCGATCGCCAGTCGCTTCACCTACCAAGCAACTCGCCAAACCTTAGAAATGACGACCTACTATCGGCGATCGGTGGCCGTTGACCAGATGCGGTTGATTTCCCCCAGAGAGCGGTTGCGGACGATCGTCACCTACCAGCGCCCGCCCGCCACTCCTGAGTCAACCTTCAGTCCTTTACCTACGGAAATTACATTGATTGGCTTTGGTGTAGAACAGAAATTAGCCTAGACAGGGAACACCGACTAGAGAACAAGGAGCTTTAGCCCTTGGATCTAACGCAGGGCGATCGACCCATCCCAGATATCCCCATTCCGCATCGCAGCAGAACACAAGTAACTATGGATCGCAGAGGTTTCATTACAGGGGCAGGGACATTATTGCTCAGTCAGGGCTTGGTCGCTTGCCAGGGAGGAAGCGGGCAGAACACACTGAATGTGCGTCTCCTCAAAAGCTCCATCCCGCAGCAACTCGTGGGCAAATTTCGGCAACAATTGCAGCAGGCTCAATACTCTCAAGATCTGGATTTTGTGCCAGAGACTCAGTTGAAAGACTTATTTACCTACCTCCAAACGTGGAAATTTGAAACAGGAGAAGAGAGGCAGCGAAAAAGGGGATTACCTTTGCCCTTCGTCAAATCTGAGCCTGGGCAGGCAGATTTGATCACTCTGGGCGATTACTGGCTGACTCAAGCAATTCAGCAACAACTCATCCAACCCCTAGAGCTATCTCAGCTAAAGCATTGGCCAGCTTTGCCCTCACGCTGGCAAGATCTAGTGCGGCGCAACGATCGGGGATTGCCTGATCCCCAAGGCAAATTGTGGGGAGCGCCCTACCGCTGGGGCAGCACCGTCATTGCCTATCGCAAAGAGAAATTCGCGGAAAACGGCTGGAAGGTGCCCACGGATTGGAGCGACCTGTGGCGATCGGAACTGAAGGGCCGGATTTCGCTCCTCGACAGCCCCAGAGAAATAATTGGTCTAACCCTGAAAAAATTGGGACAGAGCTACAACACGCCCAATTTGCAGTCGATCGCCGCCCTGTCTGGAGAATTGCGCGCCCTGCACCAGCAAGCCAAATTCTACAGTTCCACCGCCTACCTCCAGCCATTGTTGCTGAAAGACACCTGGGTGGCCGTGGGCTGGTCTACGGATATTCTGCCCTTGATGCAAAGCGACCAGCAACTGGCTGCCGTGATTCCCCAGTCGGGAACTGCCCTGTGGAGCGATCTGTGGGTGCGTCCTGTCAAAGCCACGTCCGCCTTGACTCAAGATCTGGCGATGCGGTGGATTGATTTTTGTTGGCAAGCTCAAACCGCCCGCGACCTGTCGCTCCTGAGTGGGGGAACCTCTCCAGCGATCGGAACCACTGCAACGACTGACTTACCCCCAGCCCTACGCGAGAATCCGGTGTTGTTGCCTGATCCCCAGGTTTTCGATCGCAGTGAGTTTCTGTCCCCCTTATCCGATGCAACTCTGAATCAATATCTGGCTCTTTGGCAAGAAATGCGGCGGTAGAGCAGCAGCGGGGCGGGAACTCCTGTATCCTAGTATCTCAGTTTGCTCATCTACACACGTCACCCATCTCACCCAGACTCCCCTACTCCCATGATTGACGGCATTCTGATTCATCCGTTAAAACAAATCCCTGATGAGCGCGGCACCATCATGCACATGCTCCGGTGCGATGCCCCCCACTTCGAGACCTTTGGGGAGATTTACTTTTCCAAAGTCTACCCAGGGGTGATTAAGGGGTGGCATTTACACCAAGAGATGGTGCTTAACTATGCCGTTGTGTCGGGCATGATTAAGCTTGTGATGTATGACGATCGGGCTGATTCCCCGACCAAGGGAGAAGTGCAAGAGTTGTTTGTGGGGGACGCAAATTATGTGCTGGTCAAAATTCCTCCGGGGATCTGGAATGGGTTTAAAGGCATTGGGGTACTGCCTGCGATCGTGGCCAATTGTGCCACCCTACCCCACGATCCCAGCGAAATTGTTCGCCTTGACCCCTTCGACGACTCTATTCCCTACACATGGGATTTAAAACACCGATGAGCAAACATCTCATTATTGGTGGCTCTGGTCAGGTGGGGCAACATTTAGCCCAAACTCTGGAAGCCGCTGGCACCGAGGTCAGCGCCACCTACTGGAGTTGTCCCGTTCCTGGAATGCATCTGCTGGATATCCGCGACCCTGCCGCCACTGTGTCCCTTGTTGAAGCCCTGCGTCCCACCGTTATCTACCTCCCCGCATCCCTCACCAATGTGGATTATTGCGAATTACATCCAGCGGAAGGCTATGTCAGCAATGTTTTGGGGGTGCAGCATGTCGTGCAGTTGGCGAACCATGTGAAGGCTAAAGTCGTTTATTTTTCTTCGGACTACATTTTTGATGGCGAGGCGGGCCCCTACCGTGAGGCTGATCCCGCCAATCCACCCTGCGAATACGGTCGGCAAAAACTGCTGGCTGAGCATTATGTGGCGCTCCATGCCCAGGACTATTTGATTGTGCGGACGACAGTGGTGTATGGCTGGGAGCGACAGGGGAAGAATTTTGTCTATCGCCTCATTAAGACACTCAAAGAAGGCAAGACCATACGGGTGCCGATCGACCAAATTGGTAGCCCCACCTATGCGCCGAACTTAGCCCAAGCAGTAGTGTCTCTGGTGCGATCGGGGGTGCAGGGAGTGTATCACATCGCTGGAACAGACCGGGTGAGCCGGTATGAGTTCGCCTGTGTAGCAGCAGAGGTGTTTGAGTTGGACAGTCGCCTCATTCAAGCAGTGGCAACCCATGAACTGGGGCAACCGGCCCGCCGCCCTTTGAATGCAGGCATGGTTGTGGACAAAGCCGCCGCCCTGTTGGAGTTTCCCCTGCTGGGGTATGGCGCTGGCTTGAAGGTGATGTTGGCAGAGGGAGCGTAATTGAAGCAGGTGGATTTCTGGCAGACTAAATTTAATCCGGTCTTTGCGGGGCGCAGGGTATTGGTCACGGGAGCCACGGGCTTTGTGGGCGGTCACCTCTGTAGAGCTTTGATTGAACTGGGGGCTGAGGTGCATGGATTGGCTCGTCGGGCGAGT
>JARCMD010000454.1 GCA_030248885.1 Leptolyngbyaceae cyanobacterium MP9P1.79
GCTCCGGGGGAGTCGGTGGGGCTGGAGGGGTGGGTGCGTCAGCCATGGGGTAAGGGTGGGGTTTTTCTCTATGATTATGGCTCAGGAAGAGATGAATGGCGATCGGGCTTCTCAGCTAGAAACCGGGGTTCTGCGTAAATTTGGGGGCGATCGAGTTAATCCTGGACAGAACCCCGGTTTCTCATGCCTTGCATCCCACAGCAGGATGGGGGCGATCGGGCTTGGGGGTTTGCCTATCCCTACTCAGACTTCCCTTTACATACTACACTCGTATTACAAGATCAAATTTGTAAAGAGAAAACCTATGTATACATTGACCCGAACGACCAATATGGAAGTCACCAGCATCCGACTGGAGCGCGAGTTGAAAGAAAAGTTAAAGGATTTGGCTGGCAATCAAGGCTACCAAGCCCTGATTCGCGATGTGCTTTGGCACTACGTCCAGCAAAAATCAGGAGACTACCAACCTGAGTTCTCAGTGAAAGATATTCGGGCCAGTGTCGCCGCCACCGCCCAGCATGACGAGCGTTGCGCCCTGACCGGAAAGGTGATTCGATCGCAGGAGCCAATGTTACTGGGGTTCACCACCGATGGAGTCATGGTGCCCTTAAGCATCGGCAGTCTTTCCCGATAGTTTTCCTGTAAACCTAAAACTTTCCACCACTCGCCCCGCCCCGCGCCACTGCCGATAGTAGGCTTGGCTGATGGGGTTCCCTTGGTCAGAGAGGCGATCGATCCCAATGCCATTTCGCCCCTGATCCCGCCCCGAACTGTGAATGTAAGTGCCCTCCCCCAGGTATAGCCCCACATGGGTCGCCTTAGCAGGGGAACCGAAAAATACCAAGTCCCCCGGCTGCAAATCTGCCTGGGCAATGGGTTGGACGAAAGCTTCCTGTTGATAGGCATCCCTGGGCAACCAAATGCCCACCGCCGCAAAGGCCGCTTGCATTAATCCAGAACAATCGTAATCAGGCGCAACCGTGCCGCCCCAGAGATAATGATTCGGGTGGGCCATGGCTGCATGGATAAAGCCGATCGCCTCTGGGATGCGGCGGCGAATCTCTGCCTCAGACACGAGGGGAGCTTCATAGGGAACTGTCGCTACCGCTAGCAAATGTCGGTCTTGCCCCGCCACCCATCCCGGATAGCCATCCTCGCACAAGCGCACCAGGAAGGGTGTAAAGTCTGGGAGGGAGGCTGAGTCGCTCTCTGTTCCTTCCGCAATCCACAGATAGCGCCCCGCTGCGGCTTGGGTGGCTAAGCTTTCACAAGCTGAGGAATCGTAGAGGTTCACGATGTCCCGACATTGATATTGTGTAGGTGAACAATTCGCGGGTATAGGTTCAGTAGGCATCGATCGATCTGAGTAGGATTATCAAGCTATGTGCAATTTAAAGTCTGCCCTCATCCCCCAGCCCCTTCTCCCCAAGGGAGAAGGGGAGCCGACCCTGGTTTTAGCCCCTCTCCCCTTCTAGGAGAGGGGTTGGGGTGAGGGCGGTTCGGGAGAGCTGGACATTGCCTACTATCTACTAAATAGGGCAATTTGAGTATGGTTTTTTTTCGCAAAGATAACACCCTAGAAGCCGTGGGCGATCGGCTCTTGGCAGCAGTTTGGGCAGAATTTCCTGGACTGGCCCAAAACCAACTGGCCCTCACTTGGCTCGTTTACGACGCGCCCGTCCCCGTCAACACCGGGGGCGCGCTCAGCCCCGATGCCTTTTGGAGCCATGCCATTCGCGGGTTCAGTTACCGAGGGGTGGAGCGCATTTATCCCGCCAGTGTCGTCAAATTATTTTACTTGGTCGCCATCCATGAGTGGCTGGATAAAGGCATGGTGCCCCCCTCAGCCGAGTTGGAGCGGGCCATGCGAGACATGATTGTGGACTCCAGCAACGATGCGACCGGGTTGGTGGTGGATGTTCTAACCGGAACGACGAGCGGCCCAGAGCTACCCCCGGCTCCCTTTGAAACTTGGAAACAGCAGCGCAATTTGGTGAATCGCTACCTCCGATCGCTGCAATGGACAGAATTAGAAACCATCAATGTCAACCAAAAAACCTGGTGCGACGGCCCCTACGGACGGGAGCGGGCTTTTTTGGGAGAGACGATGGGAAATCGCAATATGCTCACCACCGACGCAGTAGCCCGATTGCTGCACAGCATCATCGGTGGGGTAGCAGTTTCAGCCCAGGCTTCCCAGTCCATGATGACGTTGTTGCGCCGATCGCTAGCCCCGGCTGACCTAGCGGCTGACCCCGAAAATCAGGTCACCGGATTTCTCGGCGGCGGCTTGCCCCCAGAGTCCAAGCTCTGGTCAAAGGCAGGCTTGATGAGCAGGGTGCGCCACGACAGCGCCTATGTTGAATTACCCAACCAGCCACCCTATCTATTAGTAGTGTTTACGGAAGGGAAGTCCCATAGCCAAAACGCAGCCATTCTCCCGTTCATCTCGCGGCAGATTGTGGAGTCGATCGCAGCCTTATAGCAAATACTAAGGTTGGGCTGAGCCTTGCGTAGCTTGCTTCCCGTCGGGTAATCCAACACCTAGAGATGTTGGGTTTCATGCTTCAACCCAATCTACACAGGTTATTTAATCCATGGTCTTTAACACCAATAGTTCGGACGTTTTTGCGATAGTTAGCCCTCATCCCCCAACCCCTTCTCCCAAAACGGGAGAAGGGGAGCCGGATTAAAGTCCCTCTCCCCTCTTGGGAGAGGGATTTAGGGTGAGGGTCTATACGGGCTGTACAACAGGGTTCCCAGCACCTCCACAAAAACTATCCGAAGTATTGTTAACCCAATGAGAACGACCTATTTAGTGATAAATTTAGTACGTTTGATTCAATCAATCTCAACATGAGTCGCATCCGCTTTGACCAACTCGCAAAGCAATACCTCGAACAATTCCTGGAACCCTTAGGACAGGTGCAACGCAACCTGGAAATCCCTGGAGAACCCAAATTCGTTGATGTCTGGTTTACCCCCGATCCCGCTGCCTCCCAGCCCAACAACGACTTGGGACTCCTGAGCCGTATTGCCACCACCGCCTGCCTCCTTGAACCCTTCCGCAACGCCCCCACCCGTACCGATCTCAGAACCTGCTTGCTCAAACTTCTCTGGGTGCAGGAAGACCAACGACGCAAAGCTGAACTCGCAGATAAATCATTTTCTGAAGCCGACCTTCCCCATCTGTGGATACTGGCTGCCACTGCCAGTAAACCCGTAATCACTGAATGTGGGGGACAAATCAATCGTGAGTGGGGACAGGGAATTTACTATATCCCAGAATTATTCAAGGCGGCGATCGTTGTCTTGCCTGAACTCCCGATCACCCAAGAGACTTTGTGGTTAAGAATATTGGGGCGAGATCAGGTGCAACAGCAAGCCATTAGCGAGTTACTTACCTTGCCTACAGACGACCCTAGGCGATCGAGCGTCTTGCAAATGTTGGTGAACTGGCGAGTTACACTGGAAATCAACGAACCGGAAGCAGCAGGGGAGGAAGGACTGATGGCAGCATTATCACAGGCGTATTTAGAGTGGGAACGACAGACAGAGCAGCGCGGCATGGAACGTGGCATGGAACGTGGCATGGAAC
>JARCMD010000455.1 GCA_030248885.1 Leptolyngbyaceae cyanobacterium MP9P1.79
CTATCTCTCGGAACTGACCAACGAAGTCAACTATCCTTGCTGGCTCAATCTCCGCTGAAAACAGACAACCTCAACGGACTGAGCGCCACTGGTCTAACTCGTTATTAGATAGAAACTTTCTGCATATCACCCTAAATTGGGTGGATCGGCAGACGAGTTCTGTCTATCACCCTAAATTGGGTAGATTTGCGGAAACTTTCTGTATATTATGCCAATTTGGGTGGATCTGCGGAGAGGAATATCAGCCAATTGATGACACGCCCTAGGGCAAATAATCCAACGCAAACATATCCCTCAATCTGCCACCTCAATTAGGAGAAATATATGAAACAGCGCAAATTAGGCAATCAAGGATTGGTCGTTTCAGAACTGGGTCTTGGTTGCATGGGGATGTCTGAGTTCTATGGCACCACCGATGAGTCAGAGTCGATCGCCACCATCCAACGAGCGCTTGAGTTGGGCGTAAATTTCCTCGACACCGCTGACATGTATGGCGTGGGTCAGAACGAAATCTTAGTGGGCAAGGCAATCAAAGACCAGCGCGATCGGGTAATCATTGCCACCAAATTTGGCAATGTGCGCGGTGAAGATGGCAGTTTCCTGGGCGTAAATGGCAAGCCCGACTATGTGCGATCGGCCTGTGAAGCCAGTTTGAAGCGCCTCGGTGTTGAAGTCATTGACCTTTACTACCAGCATCGAGTTGATGCCAACACGCCCATTGAGGAAACCGTCGGAGCCATGGCGGAATTGGTGCAAGCCGGAAAAGTCCGCTACCTGGGCCTTTCCGAAGCGGCTCCCGCCACTCTGCGTCGCGCCCAAGCGGTGCATCCCATTTCTGCCCTCCAGAGTGAATATTCTCTTTGGAGTCGGGAACCAGAAGCTGAAATTTTGCCGACGTGCAAAGAATTGGGAATTGGCTTTGTGCCCTACAGTCCCCTCGGTCGGGGATTTCTGACAGGTAAAATCAAGAGTCCAGCGGATCTATCCCAGGAAGATTTCCGAGCCACCCGCTATCCCCGCTTTCAAACCGAGAATATCGAGCAGAATCTAGAATTGGTGTCGCGGGTAGAGCACCTCGCCGCCACCAAGGGAGTTAAACCCGGACAGTTGGCTTTAGCGTGGGTGCTGGCTCAGGGAGATGACATTGTGCCCATTCCTGGCACGAAGCGGCGCACCTATTTAGAAGAAAATATTGGAGCCGCAGCCGTCACGCTGACTCAAGCAGAGCTAGACGAAATCGGTGCGGCGCTCCCTCTTGGAGTAGCAGCAGGCGATCGATACCAGGATATGAGTACCGTCAATCGTTAGAAATGGCGACTAAACTGCCTTCCAGTCTTCAAGGAAGGCAGTTGCCAGCCTATCAAAATGTCATTAACGTTTGCGTGGCTTGCAGCAGTTCCGGGACAGCGGCGATCGTCCATTCCCCTTCAGCCCGTCGCCCCGTTTGCAAAATCAGGTGCAGACTGTAGGCGTGAGGATAGCCCTTTGCTTCTAACCACAGCCACTCGCTCTCTACTTCACAGGCAATCTTTTCTTCATCCATTAGCTCCGTTGCCATCTGAGCCATCGTTTCAGCCAATTGCATCACCAAACGGCAAAAGTCCCGCAGTTCCACCTCGGTCAGTTCGATCGCCCAATCTGCTCCACCCACCAAGCCTTGGAATTCGATCGCTTGCGGATTCCAGCCCAATCGCCACCCCTGCCCAGCTTTGACAATCCGCTCCATGATACTGAACACTACTCTCATATCGCCCTCTAGATCAGCAGTGTAGGATGATAGAAATGAGAACAATATGAATATTCCTATCATCGACGAGGTTGTTGAACAATTGAAGGTCATGCCCCAACATTTGCAGTGGCAGGTGCTTGAATTTGTGCGGTCATTGATCAAAACGGAAGTGCGAGGTACGCCAGGTCATCAATTGCTGCGCTTTGCAGGTTCAATTCCTTCCGACGACCTGCAAGTAATGCGTAAGGCGATCGAGCAAGATTGTGAACGGGTAGATGTCGATGAGTGGTAGGTATTTGCTTGATACCAATATCATCATTGCTCTCTTTGCAGATGAAGCGATCGTTAAAAATAATCTTGCTCAAGCCAACGAGGTTTTCATTCCAACTTTTGCGATCGGTGAATTGTGTTACGGAGCGAGGAAATCAGAGCGAGTTCAAGCGAATTTAGCCAGAGTTGATGAGTTGATTGCTGGCAGTACGATATTGGGGTGTGATGCTGAAACCGCACAGCAATACGGCGAAGTCAAGAATAAGTTGAGGTTTAGAGGTCGTCCGTTACCTGAGAATGATGTCTGGATTGCAGCCCTTGCATTACAACATGATTTAATTCTGGTAACACGCGATGCTCATTTTCAAGAAGTAGAAATCTTGCGAACAGTAGTTTGGTAAGTGAATCCGCTACATAGCATTCCAGTCAATGGCAGCCACCCACAAGCTTTCCTCTGAGGAATACTGGACTATACCTTCTACTTCTAAATCCTCACTGTAAAACGTGAGCAATTGTGCATCCTGTAATTCAATATTTTGACGTGCTAGGTCTTCAACTGTACCAATACAATTTAGACGCAACCGCCCTTGAACATCGGCGTTGTGAAAATCTGCAAAGACTCTAAACATTTTCATACTACCGACCCTTATTTTAGTAACTGAGCGCCCCCGGAACTAGGCGTGACAGTGGAGGGATTGGCAGGGTTAACACCTGAAGCCGGAGTGGGTTGGGGAGATGCGGTGGTAGCCGGGGTAAAAATACTCACCAGAGCTTGAATTAGGGCTTCGCGTTGGGTGCGGGTGAGGCGAGCGATCGCTGCCCGATCGCCATCGATCGGGTTGGTCTGCAACGTCTCGAAGCCAGGGTAACGGGTGTTTTCCATCACCTCATTTGCCCCCAAATAATCGGCTAGGGTTAGCTTCCAATCAAAACGGAGATTGGGCGGGCGGCCCTTGGCATAGGCATGATATTGCAGCAAGCGACTGACCAAGGTGTTGTTGGGGTCAACCTGTCCTGTCGCCTTGCTAACGTACTGGTTCTCCAAGGGCAGAGTCGGGATTTGCTGGTAAACGAACCGCCACACATCCTGGGGTCTGGGGCGCTGGGCCATCGCTGGAGCCGATCGCCAGAAGTCAGAACCCTGGCTGAATGGGTCCCCAAACGACACACCTATCACCGCAATGAAGGCAGCAATGACAAACCCTAGGAAGCGTCGCGATCGTCCTCTCACAGTTATTCCCCAATGATTTCGGGTTGCGTCAATTCATCAGACATCTCGATAATGGCTCGAATCACGGGCTTCATTTTAGGGTCATCAACGCTATCAAACTCCTCAAAGCGTCTGCGCTTAGCCCGATTTGCCACTTGAACTGTAATCCGGTAGCGGTTAGAAGCAGCACCGATTAATTCTTCAGCTTTAAGCATTAATTGGCTGTTTTCAATCACAAAGCGCTTTTGCATAGAAAAATGGGGTGAATGTAATCCTCTCAGTGTATCAGGGACAACCTAAACTTTCCCGTGTGTCAACCCCAGTGTTGGGATTTGTCCCCGTAGCCCGATCGCACAATTGGCTCACTTCGTAGCGGTCGAGAATTGCATCGGTAAAGTCTGCCCCAGTCACCGTCACATCTTTGAAGCTGGTGCGGGAAAACGTGGCATTTTGTAACAGGGCATCGGTCAAGTTAGCCCCTAGCAGAAAGACGCGATCGACCAAGGCATCTGACAAATCCACCCCAGTCAAGTCTGCGCCCAGCAAAACCCCCTTCGTCAAAATCGTATTACTTAAATTCGCGCCTCGGAAATTCGCCCCCCGCATATCCGCACCCACAAACGCTTTCCTAGACAAATCAGCATGGGAAAAGTCGTGATTTTCTAAGTTTGCGTTGTTGTAATTCACCGTATCGAGGGCAGCGAAGGCGGGCTTGGCCGTCAGCATCACTAAAAGCCACGCCAGACCCAGAACCAGCAGTAAGCTTAAGCCCCGCAAGAACAGCGTCTTCAAAAATCGGATGAGTTTCAGCATTGCGATTAAGTCAGCCTGATCCGTCTCTCCCCATTATCGATAATGCAGACATTTTTTGAAGGGTTCAATGAGACTTTCAGATCGGACAGTTTTCAGCAGCCATTTTTTCTCAAAACTCCCAGAATTGAGAATAATTGACTCTAAGGATCGTGAATTGGGAGATTTCTAGGAGAAATGCTGCCGCTGTAGGAGCAAAGCATCCGGCAGATACGCCCTTGAATCCACTAGAAAGGTCATCACCCGGATGCTTCGCCCTCACTCAATCTCGAACTTTGAGAGCTTATTTAATTCCTGATCCTTAAAGTGTTGCTTCAGGAGGAGCAATGTCACTACCCACGGCAAAGATTCCTGTAGCCATGCTTTTTGCAGGAGTCTTTAATCCTGGTGACGCTAGGGCTGAGTCGCGGGACGCTTGGGAGGCGGATGCGGGCGAAGCGGGAGGCGCAATGGAACCGATCGCCCCATTGGGATTTGACTTTTGCGAGAGTAGCGCTAGCCCCCCAGCCGCTCCTGCCATCAACGCTGCATAACCCAAATACAAATGAACGGGTTGCAGACAAAACCGGGGTTCCACCTTTTTGGAGCGTGACCAAGAGGGAATCACCCCCGCATTTGGGTCAGCAGCAGGTAACGAAGCAGCGATTCGATCGCCCTCCAACCCCAAGGCATTGCCAATCCGTCGCAAAAAGCCCCGCACATAAATGTCCTCTGGCAATAACTCTATCCGTCCTGCTTCCAAGGACTCTAATTGATAAATCGGCACCAAGGTCAGGCTATGGAGTTGCTTCACAGAGAGCGATCGAGACTCACGCACTTGCTTCAAATGTTGCCCCAATTGCCGTAACCGCTCTTCTCGCTCCTGCGCCAGCATCTGGGCTGCCACCTCGGACTTCGATCGCTTCTTAGGAGGCTTGGGCGCGATCGGCTGCTGAGAATTATTGCGCGAAGCGACATGACTGGGTTTGTCTCCTGATTTATGCCCCTGAGAACTGAGTGCCGCTGGGGTTGCAGTCACTGGAGCGATAACTGAGCCTGGCTTAACTGTTTGGCTGGGTGCGGGAGCAGGCGAGGAAGCTGGGTTGGGAGTACTTTCAGTTCCAAGCTCTGGGGCAGCAGAAGCAGTCGCAGTATATTGCCGGGCAAACTGCTGCAAAGCGAGGCGAATTGCTTCCCGACTCACCACTTTGATCAAGGTTTGGGCACTACCACTGGCCTCCCCTAACAAGGTTTGTAAGCCAGCAGCCACCTTCCGATAAACCTCACCATGCTGAAGCTCAGCTTCCACCTGACTCAGCAGTGCGCGCAATCCCTCTGTTGAAATCTCTAACGTTGTGCTTTCAGCAGCTTCTAAGCAGTAAAGGGGCTTTAGTGCCATGATTTCCCGGATCTCCTTGCTTGAATTAAGATAAAACCGAATGAGCAGCCGAGGATAGGGTGGGGCAAACCAAGCTTCTCCTGGCTTTAGCCTGGGCAGAATCACCAGTCAATGACTGGAGTGCAGGCTCACAAATTCAATTCATTTATTCGAGAGATTCTGATCTACTCCGGATAAGTCAAAGCCAACTTGCACAACTTTCTACTGGAATTGGAGCAAGTATTAACGGCAGCTTAGGAAATTCACGAGAAAGATGTTACCCCTGTAGGGGCGTTCGCGTAGCGTGTGCTTTGCACTTAACATCCGGCAGACAGAGCCTTGAATCGACCAGAAGGTAATTGCCCGGATGCTTCGCCCTTCCGGTGCCTGGTATAAACTTTTCTAGAAATCTCCTTAAGGGCAACAGCAATAACAAAACCAACATCAAACCAATATAATCCCTGCGGACAAGAATTAGTGCTTGTCCATAGAGATGCTTTGCGGTATTTCTTGCACCTGACTTTCTGAGCTAGTTTCTATGGCGACCCTCTGGTTCATGAACCTGCATCCAGCAACGCTCTAGAAGCTTGATTTTATGAAAACGATGAAAGCGCTGGGGATTGAGAACTAACCTGTAGCTGCGATCGAAAACAGGTTGGTTCAGAAAATGCCAGAGCGGGAAGCTGAGTTTAATTCTGCTGGGGTTGAAAGCCATGGGTAGGAAGTCCAGAAGAGGCAAGGAAGAATAAATCTTTTATAAGGAGTCAATTCTGTTCAGGAAGATTAAAGTTCTCTTACCTTTGGTAGAGGTCTAAATCTCGCTAAAGTGCATTGAATTGCCCTTACCTAAACAATGCCAGAAAAGACCCCAACTTTTCTTAGTGGGGATTGCGGATTTTTTGAGTCCTCATTAGTGAGTCCCGTATTTTTACTGGTTTGGTAACTACTCAGCCTGCCCTCACCCTAAATCCCTCTCCCCAGGGAGAGGGACTTCAATCCGGCTCCCCTTCTCCCTAGGGAGAAGGGGCTGGGGGATGAGGGCAGGCTCGACATTGAGTTAGCAGCTTGAGTAGTTACCTGGTTTGATTGTCAGTCATCGGTCATAAACTTTCCCATTCCCCTACTTCCCCGCGCGTCTGCCCACGATCTTATTTCGCAGGCAAGGCAATTCTCGGTAAGCGGTGCTTGAATCCGCAAAGGATTTCCCACGAAATGGTTCCCAGCATTGTTGCCCAGTCGTCGGCTGAAATCTGCTCCTGACCTTGCTGTCCCAGTAGCGTTACAATTTCGCCTTCCTGCAAATCAGGAATCCCAGTGACATCAATCATGAGTTGATCCATCGTAATTGCGCCTAATTGCCGCACCCGTTGCCCACGAACCAGCACGGATAGGCGATCGGAGAGGTTGCGGGGCACTCCGTCGGCGTAACCAATGGCAACAACTGCGATCGTCCGTTCGCGATCGGCAACATAGATATGGTTATAGCTGACTCCCGTTCCGGGTTGGATGGTTTTGATTTGGGTGATTCTCGCTTGCACCCGTAACACTGGCTTCAGGCTGATCCCAGAATCTAGATGGGTGGCGGGATACAGTCCATAGATGGCCAGCCCCACCCGCACTAAGTCGTAGTGTAGGGAGGAATCTATGAGAGTGGCGGCAGAATTGGCTAAATGGATGCGGGGGATCGTGATCCCAGCGGCTTTTACCTGGGAAACGGCGGTGACAAAGCGGTGTTGTTGTTGGCGCATAACCTGTGGGTCAAGGCGATCGGCTGTCGCCAAGTGGGAGTAAAGGCTGGCAATGCGTAAGTTGGGCAGGCGATCGACTCCCTGCACAAAGGGGGCTGCCTCCTGCCACGGCGCACCCAAGCGCGACATGCCCGTATCCAATTTCAAGTGAACAGGAAGGCAACTGAAGGGGGCGATCGTCTCGGAAAAGACCCAGGCTTGCTTGAGGGTGCAGAGCGTAGGTTGCAATTGCCAACGGACGATCGCCTCCATTTGAGTGGGACTATTGGTTGCCCCCATGACTAAAATGGGAGCTTCGATGCCCGCCTCTCGCAACTCAATCCCCTCTGGAATGGTGGCTACACCTAACCAGGATGCCCCATGCTGCAAGGCAGTTTGTGCGACAGTCACAGCTCCATGTCCATAGGCATCAGCTTTAACGACTGCCATCAGAGCCGTCTTTGCCCCTAATAGATTGCGGAGTTGCCGCACGTTATGGGCTAGAGCAGCTAAATCAATTTCCACCCAAGCCCGCTGGCACAACCAATCTGCGGCTCGATTCTCGTGGTATTCTATCCTGCTCCCAAGGCTACGTTCCTCACTCAGCATCGATCGTCACTCCTCAACTCACAGCGTTTAAACGTGGCTGACTGAATACAGTCAGTAGCACAAGATTAAGCCTACGATTTTATCTCTCCTTGTTCGATGCAACGTGAAGGATAAAATTAAGTCCATACTTATCAAGACTTCGGACATTTTTGCGATAGCTAGCCCTCATCCCCCAACCCCTTCTCCCAGAACGGGAGAAGGGGAGCCGGATTGAAGTCCCTCTCCCCTCTTGGGAGA
>JARCMD010000456.1 GCA_030248885.1 Leptolyngbyaceae cyanobacterium MP9P1.79
CCACTGCTGCAAGCGCCCAGGAATAAAAGTCCGAGGGTCGCGATCGTCACTGTACTAACTTTCAGTTGCATGATGTTTCTCCTAATGAATTAACAAAATGGGGTTAATATAGCTGCTACAACTCACTCTAATGAGACTAGGGGGAAAGCAGCATGGAGTCTCACTCAGGTGCCCCTCTTCTGATTCTCTAGCCCTCGGATCAGTCTCACGAGTTGTAAGCGTTTCAGCGTACTACAATCTTGCACTTTAGTCCAAATTCAGTCCATCCGGTTTTGAGAAACGAGATCTCAATATAAGACAAGAGTCATAAGCAGCAAATTTTGTCATCGGGCTATGGTTGCTGAAAGTTGGCGAGTTTGAGTTGGAATTCAATCCTGACACGATCGCTCTCTTGATTGGGTCACTCCTGATCGCTCGCACTTTGGCTTGGCATTTTGGTCGCGTTCGTAAGCACTAACTCATTTCCATAGCTGCTAATTCATTCGCTGGTTAGGTGACACCTTTGATCATGCTTAGTAAGCTGACAGAGCTTCTAAAGACCTAAATTCTTACAACCTATAAGCAATGCGTTTTCTAGCACTAGCGGCAGATTATGATGGCACCCTAGCAACCCACGGTCAAGTAGACGAAGCAACCCTAGATGCATTAAAACGCTTGCGAGAGTCTGGACGTAAACTGCTGCTCGTTTCAGGTAGGCACCTAGATGATTTGTTTAGCGTCTTTTTGCACGTTGACCTGTTCGATTGTGTGGTGGTTGAAAATGGCGCACTACTGTACATTCCAGCCACCAAAGAAGAGCAGATTTTAGGTGATCCCCCACCCGAAGCGTTCATCCAGGCGTTGCAGGCGCAAAATGTGCAGCCATTGGGGGTAGGCAAAGTCATCGTCTCAACCTGGGAGCCGCACGAAACTACGGTGCTGCAAGCGATTCGAGATTTGGGATTAGAATTACAAGTTGTTTTTAACAAAGGGGCGGTCATGGTGCTGCCTTCTGGGGTCAATAAGGCATCCGGGTTGAGTGCAGCGTTGGCAAAGCTAAACCTTTCGCCGCACAACGTTGTGGCGATCGGCGATGCCGAAAACGACCATGCCATGTTGAGCCTGTGCGAAGTTTCGGTTGCAGTGGCAAACGCCTTACCAATGGTGAAGGAGCGGGTCGATTGGGTGACGCAGGGCAGCCGGGGCGCAGGCGTGATGGAACTGATTGACCGTCTGATTGCGTCTGACTTGCAAGATTTGGCGATCGATCGGCACAGGATCTTGATGGGGACTCGCGACAACGATCAAGCGGTTGAACTGCACCCCTATGGCACCAGTATTTTGCTAGCAGGCACATCGGGCAGTGGCAAATCGACGCTAGCGACCGGGATTCTGGAGCGGCTAGCAGAGCAAGGTTACCAGTTTTGCATCATCGATCCAGAAGGTGATTATGAAAGCTTTGAAGGAGCCGTGGTGTTGGGGGATGGCAACCAGGAGCCTAACATTACCGAGGTGATGGAGCTACTGGGCAAGCCCCAGCAGAATGTGATTATCAATCTACTCGCCGTCAAATTAGAGGAGCGTCCGGCGTTTTTTTCCGGGCTATTGCCGTTACTGTTGGAACTGCGATCGCGAACCGGTCGCCCCCACTGGATTGTGGTCGATGAAGCCCATCACATGCTACCCGCCTCCTGGAATCCTGCTTCGTTGATGCTGCCCCAAGCATTAGAAGGCATGATGCTGATTACGGTTCACCCCGATCAAATTGCCGTTTCCGCCTTGGCGTTGATTGACACGATCGTGGCGATCGGCAAAGCGCCCAATGTCACCCTTTCATCCTTCTGTACCAGTGTCGGATACTGCCCACCAGACCCGATCGCCTCCGAGGATCTACCGCCTGGGCAAGCACTCGCCTGGTTTCGTCGCACAGATGAGCCTCCTATCCACTTCCAGATTCGCCCACCGAAAGGAGAACGACGGCGACACAAGCGCAACTATGCCGAGGGACAACTGGGAGATGATAAATGTTTTTATTTCAGAGGTTCAGATAGCAAACTGAATTTGAAAGCGCAGAATTTAATGATGTTTGTGCAGTTGGCTGAGGGAGTAGATGAAAATACCTGGTTGTACCATCTACATCAACAGGATTATTCCCATTGGCTGCAAGAGGCAATTAAAGATGATGAGTTAGCCGCAGACGTGGCCGATATTGAAACCCAATCACACCTCTCAGCCCACGAAAGCCGCGATCGTGTTAAATCGGCAATCACCCAACGCTATACCTTGCCTGCTTAGAACATTGTCTGCTTAGAACATTGTGATATCGCCTTGAACAAATACCAAATCTAGACCAACTCCGATCGGGTATTGATGTAGGGGAATATCTAGTGCGATCGAAAGAATCCTAACGATGCCAAAGCTTATACTGTCTGCTGGCACGCTCATCCGACGCTAGCAGCGGCTATTGATGTAAGGATATGCAGCGCTAGCTGCCATCGTTCTAAACTCAAAAATCATTGCTTGTTTAGTACTATCTGCTAAAGTTTCTGACGTATTAAGTTAGAAGGGGATAAAGTAGCTTCGCTACTTTATCCCCGTTAAGGCTGAAACCTAGATCAGCAATACGTTTTAGTCGTTATACTCGCTGTCATTCGACGGCTAAGAGTTAAACTGAATGCAGAGCTAAACTCCACACTCAGGGACACATTATGCCCCACGAAGATGTCTACCCTTTCAACTCCCTGCCCAACATCAATGTCATCCCCCTAGACTTCGATCGCCCCCCTGAGTCTACCCAAGCGCGACGTGGACGGAGACAGAGCCAGACCCAACCCCCAGACCTACGCTCCATGAAGGTGCAGGAGTTCCTGGAGAGCAGTAACCTATCTGCTAACACCCGCACTAGCTACACCCGGCA
>JARCMD010000457.1 GCA_030248885.1 Leptolyngbyaceae cyanobacterium MP9P1.79
AAAAACGAAAAAGCTCGAAAGCCTCATTCTTTCGTTCTACTTCGCGTTATGCCTAATCTAAACCAAACGAGATAGTAGGCTTTTCAAGGTTATTACTTTCCCAATGAATCAGCCCTGCCCAATTCTAGGGGGTTCTGAGATCGAAGTCCCCCAGAATTGGGGCCTTAAAGCCTTTCAGGCATCCATGAAAAGGGGGCGAGTGCAAGGTCTATCGCACTTTTCAAACATCCTCTAAAGCACCAATTATGGGCGTGAGTTGTGGCTCATCCATGAGGCTAGATGACAAGCATTCATCATCAATAATCTGTAGTTTGTCACTTTATGATCCCCCTTTTGAGGGAATCTTTGTGAATTTGGGAACGATCTAACCAGAGATATAGTAGCAACCGATACTAGAACTTGCAGGGAAAACCAGGCACAATATAAAACGGGCTATTGAGGAAGTGAGTCATAGGTGGAGTAACGCGATCGTATTTTTAGCGTAACTGAAGTATTTGGCGCACTGTAGCAAAGTTTCAGGTTGAGGGGTGCTTCGAGAAATGATGAATGTTTTGGGAGCAGCCCAGCTATGAGTGTGTCTAGTGGTGCGGAAACACAAGCCGTTTTACATCAGCAAGAGGAGCAATTTAAAGCTTTAGTCTCCAATCTTCCCGGAGCGGTCTATCGGTGTGCCTACGGGACTGTCTGGTCGATCGAGTTCATTAGCGATCGGATTTTCGATCTCACAGGTTATCCTGCCACTGCTTTTATTTCCAAGCAGGTGCGAAGCTTCAAAAGCATTACCCATCCAGACGACCAAGCCAGGGTGGAAGAGGTTATTCAAACGAGCCTGAAGCAAAAGCAATCCTACGAAGTTGAGTATCGGTTCATTCGGTCCGATCGCACGATCTGCTGGGTTTACGAAAAAGGTCAAGCCATTTACGCTGCGAATGGCACTATTTTGTGGCTGGATGGCGTGATTTCCGACATCACCGATCGCAAGCAATCAGAAGCCGCCCTGAGAAAGTCGGAACGCAAGCTCTCACTGCACCTCCAGCAAACAGCCTTAGCCGTTGTGGAGTGGAACTTGGACTTGGCGGTGACGGAGTGGAACTTGGCGGCGGAGCGAATTTTTGGCTATCGGCGCGAGGAAGCAGTCGGACGATCGGCGATCGGGTTCCTGATCTCCACCGAAGATAAACGAACGGTCGGGCAATTTTGGCACAACCTGCTCAAGCAGCGCGATAGCCTTCCCAGCACCTTCAAAAACCTGACGAAATCCGGCAAAACCATTGTCTGTGACTGGTACAGCACCCCATTGGTAGACGATGACGGCAATGTGGTCGGCGTTGCATCCCTCATCCAAGACACCACCGAGCAGCGCAGGTCAAATGAGGCTCTACGGCGAAGCGAAACCAAGAATCGGGCCTTATTAAAGGCGATCCCCGACTTAATTCTGCAAATAGACTGTCTGGGAACATTCCTGGATATGATTCCAGCGAAGGGATTTGAAACCCTGCTGGTCGATCGAGAATGGCTGGGGAAAAATATCTACGAAGTCATGCCCCAGGACAGTGCCCAGCAATGCATGGAGTATGTGGAACGGGTTCTGGAAACAGGGGAAACGCAGGTTTACGAATATCAACTGACTGTGGAGGATAGGCTCAACGATTATGAAGCGCGGCTGGTGATGAGCGGAGAGCAGGACGTGCTGATGATTGTGCGCGACATTACTGAAGCCAAACGCCACGAAGCCGATCGCAAGCAAGCAGAGATGGCGCTGAAGCGAGCGGAGGAAAAGTACCGCAGTATTGTAGAAAATGCGGTCGAAGGTATCTTTCAAACGACTCCCGATGGTCGCTATCTGGTAGCAAATACTATGTTGGCCAGAATCTACGGGTATGAATCCCCTGTGGATCTGATGGAAGCGATCGAGGATATTCAGCACCAACTCTATGTACAAGACGATCGTCGCCTAGAGTTCATTCAACAGATGCGAGACTACGGCATTATTAGAAACTTTGAGTCCGAAGTTTATCGTAAAGATGGCAGTATTATTTGGATTTCTGAAAATGCCCATGCTGTGATTGATGATGATGGCGAAGTCTTAATCTACGAGGGCACCGTAGAAGATATCACCCTGCAAAAACGGGCAGAGATGATTCGCAAGAGCGCGGAACTGCTCCAAGTGATCTTAGATAACATTCCACAATATATCTTTTGGAAAGACCGGAATTATAGGTATTTAGGATGTAATCGCGCGTATGCCGAAACGGTTGGTATTGGCACCGCAGAACAGCTTATTGGTAAGACGGATTACGAGTTGCCTGTCTTTACTCAAGTGCAAGCAGAGTATGCCCAAATGTATGCTCAGCGGGTGATGGAGTGCGACCAAGCAGAACTGCATATTGTGGAACTCCAACCCAATGTGGAAGGTAAGGAGGTTTGGGTAGACCGCAACCGGATTCCAATTCACGACGGGCAGGGGCAGGTGATTGGGATTCTCAATACAATGGAGGATATCACCGATCGCAAATTTGCCGAAGAAGCGTTGCAACAGTCGGAAGCCCAATCTCGCCAATTGGCCCAGCGGGAAGCACTCCTCAATCGTCTGTCAGGGCAAATTCGCAATTCCCTCGACCTTGACACGATTCTCTCTACCACGGTGCATGAAATCCGTAACCTTTTAGAAGTCCATCAGTGCAATTTCCTCTGGTATTCGATCGAAGGCGACCAACCCAGACTCAGCCTGAGTCACGAAGCCTGCCACGGAAATTGCCCTAGTTATGAGCAAGTTGCTCCCATTCCCCAGCTCAATGATCCCTACATCCGGGCACTTCAGCAGGGAGAACTGATTCAGATCGATGACTTGAGACATGATAATTTCTTGGGTGTTGAAACCCGGGCGCATATGTTAGCAAAGGGCTATATCTCTTTGCTTGTTTGCCCGATTAAAACCCACTCTGGCAGGTTAGGGATTATCAATTGCATCTACCGGGATGAACGGCGCGAGTGGAGCGATCGGGAAGTGGACTTGCTCCAAGCGGTGGGCAACCAGTTGGCCATTGCTCTAGATCAGGCAGAACTCTACGAACAATCCCGCACTGCTGCTCTGACTGCCCAAGCCCAAGCAGAACAGATCCAACAAACGCTACAGGAACTGCAACGCACCCAGGCGCACCTGATCCAAACCGAGAAGATGTCTAGCTTGGGACAGTTGGTGGCAGGTGTGGCCCACGAAATCAATAATCCAGTCAACTTTATTTATGGCAACCTCAGCCATGCCCATAATTATGCACGGGATCTACTGGACTTGGTGGCGCTTTACCAGACAACCTATGCTCAGCCAACTCCAGAGATTAAGACGCAGTTGAAGGCGATCGATTTGGAGTTTATTGCCAACGACCTGCCCCAAATTCTGTCGTCTATGAGTGCAGGCACCGATCGGATTCGGCAAATTGTGCTGTCCCTTCGCAATTTCTCTAGGTTGGATGAATCGGCGATGAAGCGGGTGAATATCCACGAAGGTATCGACAGTACGCTCCTGATTTTACAAAGCCGTCTGAAAACCAACACTAGTCACGCCAATGTTGAAGTGGTGAAAAACTACGGGGACTTACCTAAGGTGGAATGTTACGCTGGTCAGTTGAATCAGGTGTTTATGAACATTTTGAGCAATGCGATCGATGCCCTAGAAGACCAACCCGCCCCCCGTATCATCACAATTTCCAC
>JARCMD010000079.1 GCA_030248885.1 Leptolyngbyaceae cyanobacterium MP9P1.79
ACTCTGTTTCTCAACCGTTATGCTGCGAAGGTCGATCGGGCCATTCTCACCTGTAGCGGCATCTTTGAATACGACGAAAAAGCCTTTACCGCCTTTCACAAATTCGGGGGCTACGTGGTGCAATTTCGGCCGCCCTGGCTAGCCCGCATTCCCTACATGAGCCGCCTGTTCATGGCTCGGTTTCTGCATCGCCCCCTCCCTGATGCAGTTAGCACGGCTTTTTTGGAAGATTTCCTCATGGCAGACTACGATGCCGCTTTAGGGACAATTTTTACGGCAGTGAGCAAAAAAGCGGCTGAAGAAATGCCGGGAGAATTTTCCCGGTTAACGGTGCCCACGTTGCTCGTTTGTGGGCAATACGACCAAATTATTCCCTTTGCAATGGGACAAAAGGCTGCCGCTCTCAGCGATAAGGTGCAATTCGTTGGAATGCCAAACACAGGACATTTTCCGATGCTGGAAGACTCTGAAAGCTACCTTCGCTATGTGCGAGAGTTTTTGCAAGTTGGGTAAGTTTATGGGTAGGGCTAATTAATTCTTGTTCCTGGCTTAGTCTACGCCTACGATCGGTGATGTTTTCCAACGGTGATTCTGCACCACGGTATGCACCTGCCACTGAGCATTGGCTCTGGCGTAATCCAGCCGATAGTGCCCCCCCCGGCTCTCGGTGCGAAAATGGGCGCTTCTCAGAATCAGATAGCCAATTTCTAATAAATTCCGCACTTCACCCCAAACTCGGAGCAGTTGGCTTGCATTGGGTGTAGGTAAATCGATCGCCGCTCCAGGTTGCAAATCCCGAAACGCCTGACTTAAGGGAAGCGCATCAAATTCCTGTTGCCACAATTTAACCTGGTCAATCGCTTCCAACAGGCTCTGGGTATCCCGACAGATGCCCACACCCTGCCACATCAAACGGGGCAACTCCCGACGCATTGATTCCAGCGGAGTCACCTGCTCTGACCAGTCCTGGAGCAAATCCTGGGTTTTGGGTGGTGGTAAGTGACTCGGTTCCGACTCCGGGATGGATAGGGATGCTAACTGGCCGCCAAATACAAGGCATTCCAACAGGGAATTACTGGCCAGACGATTCGCCCCATGCACCCCCGTGCTAGCTGTTTCCCCCACGGCATAGAGCCTCGGAATCGAGGTCAGGCTAGTTAAATCTGTAACCACACCCCCCATCCAATAGTGAGCCGCCGGAGCCACCGGAATGGGGTCTTGGAAAACATCCACCCCCCACTTTTGACAGACTTGAATGATATTGGGAAATCGATGGTGAATCGTGGCAACGGGAATGGGGCGGAGGTCGAGCCAGACATGGGCGATCGTTGGGTCAGCTTCTGTCCGCTGTAAATGGCTAAAAATAGCCCGGCTGACCACATCTCGGGGAGCCAATTCTCCATCGGGATGGTAGTCAAAGGTGAATCTGTGCCCTGCCTTATCCACCAAATGCGCTCCCTCTCCCCGCACCGCTTCACTAATCAAAAACCGAGGCGCACCATCCTTCGTAAGCGCTGTGGGATGAAATTGCATAAATTCTAAGTCCCGTAATTTGGCCCCCGATCGACTAGCGATCGCCACCCCATCTCCCGTACTCAAGGTCGGGTTAGTCGTCTGAGCAAACACCTGTCCGCCCCCACCCGTCGCCAAAATCACCGCATCAGCCTTGACCCAAATAAGCTGAGACTCATAGACCAAGCTCACGCCCTGACAGTCCCCAGTCTCCCCATTGAGCCATAGGTCAAAGACAAACGTCTGGGGCAGGATCTGGATGTTAGGGCGAGTCAACACCTGAGCCGTGAGGATGCTGACAATTGCGTGTCCCGTTGTATCAGCGGCATGGAGAACGCGACGGCGAGAGTGGGCAGCTTCCAAGGTCAACGCCAGATCCCCGGCTTCCCGATCGAAGGCAACGCCCATCTCAATCAGCGATCGCACACACTGGGGAGCCTGCTCCACCAAAAACTTCACAGCATCCCAGTCACAAAGTCCTGCCCCCGCCCGCAGCGTGTCTTCAATGTGGAGGGCATCAGAGTCATCCGGGGCAGTGACAGCGGCAATGCCCCCTTGGGCCCAGTCACTCGCTGAGAGGGAAACCGTGTCTTTTGTGACGACGACGACCCGTAGCGAAGCGGGTAGACAAAGCGCGGTATACAGTCCAGCCGCTCCCGCACCCACAATTATCACATCGATCGGTTGTGAGAAATCGAATGCAGGAGGATTGATACTGAGCGAGTCCGATCGTAAATTCAAATCAGTAATACTCCCTGCGAAAAACATTGAAGCTGCGCTAATCTCTACACCCTTGGGTCTCTGTCGTCAGTCCAGCCATCTCCCCTTGGCTCACCTTAGGAATTGGAATTACATAGCCTGCAATTTTCTGTAGGTTAGGTTGAGCCTTCCGTAACTTGCTTCCCGTAGGGTAACCCAATGCCTAGAGATATTGAGGGGTGCATCTCACTTTTGCAGATCTCCGATCCGCCCACCCTTCGGGAAGCAAGCTACATCCCCAACCCTTCTCCCTAGGAAGAAGGGAGCCGGAATTCAAAGTCCCTCTCCCTAGGGAGAGGGATTTAGGGTGAGGGTGGATCGGGCGGTTACAAAACTGGGATACACCCGATATTGAGTTGCATTCTTCAACTAACCTACACAGGTTATTGAATCCATGCTCCTTAGGAGGTTTCTGAGAAAGATATTACCGCTGTAGGGGCGTTCGCGTAGCGTGTACTTTGCACTTAGCATCCGGCAGATAAGCCCTTGAATTGACCAGAAGGTCATTGCCCGGATGCTTCGCCCTTCCGGTGCCTGGCATAACCTTTTCTGGAAATCTCCTTAGTGTTTGGCTTACTCTAATCTGGTTTACTTTAGAAGCAAAGCGCCTTAAAAAAAGCGCCCTAAAAAACAAAGATAAGCAACCTGGGCTGCTTATCTTTGTAAATTAGACCTTTAAGCACAACGATCGGCAGAGGGGGAGCAACTAACGGTAAATGCCATTGTTAAACCGATCGCCGCCTTCCACCAACGCATCTTCTGCATCAGAAACCGTAAACTTGTCAAAATTAGCCTTCAGCGTTTCCTTTTGTCGTTCACTTAGCCCAGCAATGTTCAATACATCCTCAACTTTTTCATAGGGCGCATTTTTCACAACCACCTTAGCCAACGTGGGATACATCCCAGAGTATTGCAAGAAAGCCCGCACATTGGTGTTGTTCAAGTCAATTTTCTTACCAAATTCCGTGCCCAGCTTATCATCCATAACATTACGCGGGGCTGCTTCCACCTCGGCTGCCAGGATAGAAGAGAACACGCCAGGAGATAGGACTCCAGCCGTTGCCGATCGGGGCAACTCTACCCAGCCCATGCAACCCATGACCAAACTGACTAGCACTAACAAGCGAACACAG
Source organism: Leptolyngbyaceae cyanobacterium MP9P1.79 (assembly GCA_030248885.1). Classification (GTDB taxonomy): domain Bacteria; phylum Cyanobacteriota; class Cyanobacteriia; order JARCMD01; family JARCMD01; genus JARCMD01. The sequence goes on from JARCMD010000079.1 coordinate 3,405, forward strand.
AACTTCATTGCCAATTCCTCTCTATGACCCAATTTATAATTCAACGATGAGATTTGTCACCTCACTGCTTAGGTTTACTCCAAGCGTTCACTCTCGTCACTGCTGGAGTTATGGTTTACCAAGGCTAAGTTTGAAAGCTGATTTTTAAGAGTAAAAAATAGAATCAAAATCAATGCTGCTAAAAGATGATCAAATCCAAACATCATCCAAACCTATCCCCACAGTGAGCATCACAAATGCCTGAAATCTAGGTTAGCGTACAGTGTACCCAGAGAGGCTAAGGATTTACGCTTTCAGTGACTTCCAGCTAGATAATAGGTTTGTTCTAGACGTTTTTCGCGCTAAACGTCATCTAAATTAACGGGGTCAAAATTAACAGGTCAAATTTGGCCAAGCTGCCCTAACCCATGACCTTACCCACTTTACGCTGCAAAAAAGCGTCCAAAGCGGGGAACGAGGCGGCGTAGGTTAGGGTTGGCATCTCGTACCCTTTGAGATGCACTGTATATTCCTTGAATAAATCAGCATCAATACCCAGCGTAGATAGGTACTCGTAGGTTGTTTCACCCACCGCAAGATCAGTTCCAATTTGTTTGGTTGAGGTTTCCAGGCGAAACGCAGCATTGACGGTATCACCCAAAGCCGTATAGTCAGGCCGATCGCCACTTCCGGTATTTCCCACCATCGCATAGCCCGTATTGATGCCTGCCCCGATTCGCAGCGGAAAGGGCAGCGGATATTGATTGTACAAATCACTTGTCATGTGCTGAAGCGCATTGAGAGCTTGGCAAATCTGGAGCATTTCATGATTGCTCACACCTTGGGGGCCATGAATCCAAACTGCCATGACCGCATCGCCAATGTACTTATCCACCCAGCTACCGTACTCTCGAATAATTTTTCCAGCGTGGCGAAACCACGTTCCAATCAACTCGGAGAGCAGTTTTTCATCTAGTTGCTGCGTCAACACAGTGAAGTTGCGAATATCAACGACTAAAACAGAAATTAATCGTCGGACATGCAAAATAGCCGTCGCCGTAAATTCTTTTGACATATCCATAGAGATTTCTTCTTGTTGCTGCCTACTAGGACAGAAGAAGTCAAGCTCGGTCTGTCCAAAGGTCAGTGCATCCGCATTGCGTAGCGTCACAGGAATGCTCACCCGTCGCCCATTGACAAACGACCCATTCCGGCTACCCAAATCAATCAGATAGTACTCACCCGTTTCCATGAATTGCAACATGGCGTGGTTGCGGGAAATCCAGCGATCGGAAAGCACAAAATTATTCTCGTCACCTCGCCCGATCGTCCAACAGTTGGTGCCGCTTAGGGGAAGATAACGATTACCTTCTTCGGTTCTCAATACAAGATGTGGTGTGGATTGAAAATTCACTATGACCTAAAACAAGGATAGCTCTTCCCTTATGATGTATCCTGACGCTGCCTACTACATTTATAGGCGACACATCCCTTAATCTCCTAATTTATGTTGCCCGACTCAGGAACTGTTCAAAACTACTTATTACGTCACCTAGAAGCTTACCCTCAAAGTAAGGAAACACGATAAAACCAGAGGAATAGCTCAAGGGGTGAACTATTTATCACAGTTAGCCAACCGCATTTCGTTGAATTGGGTAGACAGTTCAGTCTGCGATCGTTTTGTGAGCAACCTTACCTAATTCACTTCTTACAACAGTGTAGAGCTTTGGCAGCAGACTTGGTTTGCACCCACAAAGTCTGGTAAGTTTGCAGACATTTTTCTCCCGTAGCTACGCCGATCGTGCCATTCACAAACTATTACTATTCACAAACATTTCCTAAGTGTCCCGGATCTAACTGGCTCACATCCAGAGAGATTTCTGAGAAATAACATACTTCTGTAGGGGCGTTCGCGTAGCGCGTGCTTTGCACTTAGCATCCGGCAGATAGAGCCTTAAATCGACTAGAAGGTCATTGCCCGGATACTTCGCCCTTCCTGTGCCTGGTATAAACTTTCCCAGAAATCTCCTAAATGCAGTCTCGGACTATGCAGCGGCCGCAGCAGCTAACCAAAACAGTCCATCAACGAGAATCGTGCTTAAAACTGCGCCGCCACAAGCCCACCAATGAAGACGGGGAGAGCGGAGAGATACAAAACCTGTAGCACCCAGAACAGTAGCGAGGACTGTAATCCATCCCAGTCCCCAAAACGTATGGACTTGAGCAATCGCACTTTGAAAAATGGGCATGGTCAATTCTGGCTCCACCTGCATAATTTGCCGCCAGTGTGGAATTAAATCTACCAAGTAAAAATACAAATCTGTGACTGCTGTGCCGAAGAGAGACCCAAAGTAAAAAAAGCTTCCAACCTTACCCCAGCTTCGCGTCATCGTCCAAAGAGCAAAGGGTAATCCGATCGCCTCGATCGGGAGGTGCAACAACGGTTCCCCACGAAACCAACCCCAGTAGATAGCGCCAGCCAGCCAACTCCACGCAAATCCTAATAGCAAATCCCCCCACAGCCGTGTAGCGGGACGAAAAAGCAGCGCAACTCCTAGCCAAACCCAAACTCCTGTCACCGCTACGCTCAATGCGGGGAGAAAGCGCACCAGCGGGGCTTCCACAAAAACAGGAACTGAAACCAGAAACACAGATGCTGCTAAAACTGACCACGCTCGACCCCGATCGATCCGTTGCCACAGCGGAGCGGGCATCTCTCCAGCTAAGGCAGTAGCAGTAGTAACAGGGTCAGCAGGCACTTGCGAAATCAATGGGTTATTAAACAAGGTATTGTTAAGCAATGTTTCTAAGATTCGTTACCTAAGTTTACCTTAAATGAGATTAACTTAGGTTGGCTTGAGGTACAAATATGCCCCTAGGGGGTATGCCAATTATTCTAGCAGATCCCCCCTAGGGGCATAAATTTATAGAGTTTAGAGCGATCGAACGAGGAGCTAGACTTGGGGAATAAGGGTGTAAAAGTCTCTCAGGTCAGGCATTACAACAAATACGTTCCCAAATCCAGACAACTATCCTCTTAGCTCATTGAGACCTGCGGCTCTGTTGTACCTCCAGGCGAAGGTTGCCCGATGTATTCAAAATTCTCATCAGAATTCCACGGGCCGCGCTGATCTTCCTTACCATTGGACGACAAATTGAAGTACAGGTTAACCGTTTCATCGGGCTTGACATTTCCAAAGAAAGGCTCGTCAAGCTTGCCCAAGGAGTCTAGGGCCTTCATGAACATCTTGGTATGGGAAATCTCGCGAGTTAGCAAGTGAATTAAAGTCTGCTTAGTTCCGGCATCAGTCGCCAAGTTGATTAAAGCTTCGTAGGTTTGCCGAGCGCCTGCTTCGGCAGCAAGGTTCGCTCTTAAGTCACGCACCACATCGCCTCCCTCGTTCAAGTAGCTAGCAGTCCAAGCGCTCCCTTGACTGTCTAGGAAATGGGGCCCCAGACCACGTACGGCAAACAAGGAACTCTTGTAAGCTTCTGTTTGGTCCACATTTTTGGTGTGAGCCTCGATCATTTTGCCCACCATCTCCAAGTGGCCAAATTCTTCGATCGCAATGTCTTGTAGCATGTCCTTAATCCCAGCGTTTTCGACATGGAAGGACTGTACCCAATATTGCAGAGCAGCCGTCAGTTCCCCTGTTGCTCCTCCAAATTGTTCTAGCAGTAGCTGTCCGAAGCGGGGATCGGGGTTGCCAACATTGACGGGTTGAATCGTTTCTTTTTTATGAAAAAACATAGTTCTCCTTTGTTTTCCTTCTGCAAAATTTCGTTTAAAAGCACTTCAGTGGGGCTGAAAGTACTTTATTAACTTCAGAATCTTAAATCCCAAACTTCAGTAAAGCGTGATCCTAGCGAAGGAGCTATAGAGTAGACGTGTTCTACCCAAAGCATCATCCTTCCTTAATGCTGATGCTAGTCCCACATAGAAATAGCTGAGAGCCGCAGAAGTACGCCTTAGCCCTTTAGAATTAGTAGGAACTGCTTGAGATTTAAGCGCACTATGACGGCTAAAGTTGAAGTTTATACGTGGGCAAGTTGCCCCTTCTGCATTAGAGCTAAGGCGTTATTGGCTCAGAAGCACGCTGACTTCATTGAGTACAGTATTGATGGCGATGAGGCGGCACGGGCTAAGATGGCACAACGGGCTAATGGGCGACGATCGGTGCCCCAAATCTTTATTAACGATGAGCATATTGGCGGCTGTGACGATATTTACAGCCTCAACGCTCAAGGCAAACTAGATGCCCTGTTGTCATGAAACTTGCCTTCATCATTGATCCCATTGAATACCTCAACCCCGGACACGACACGAGTGTGGCGCTCATGGAATCGGCTCAAGCGTTAGGACATGAGGTTTGGGTCACGCAATCCAACCAATTGAGTGTGGTGGAAGGAAAAGCATGGGCAACCTTAGCCCCTGTGACACTGAAACCAGTGCAGCGTGTGGAAGGTCGCTGGGTTGCGGCTGAATCTTGGTATGAAGTGGGCGATCGGCTTTTGTGTCTTCTAGAACAGATGGATGCAGTGTTTATGCGTACCGATCCTCCTGTAACAGTACCGTACCTTTACGCCACCTATGTTCTGGACTACATCGATTCCACCAAAACATTGGTGATCAATGCTCCTAAAGGCTTGAGAACTGCCAATGAAAAAATGTATGCCCTCCAATTTACCCAGGCTATCCCAGAGACGATCGTCAGTCAGGATAAGCAGGTCATCCGGCAGTTTGTAGAAGCAAAGGGAGCAGCAGTTCTAAAACCCTTGGGAGGCAAGGCGGGCGAAGGCATTTTATTCATGGAATCGAGCGATCGAAACTTCAATTCCATCGTGGAAATCAGCACTCACCAGGGTAAAGTTCCCGTCATGGTGCAAAACTATTTGCCCGCTGCAAAAGAAGGCGATAAGCGAATTATCTTACTCAATGGAGAGCCGATCGGTGCAGTGAATCGGATTCCCACAGGCAAAGAGTTTCGCGGCAACATGGCAGTGGGCGGCAGAGTTGCTTCAACGCAAATCACTCAGCGAGAATACGAAATCTGTGCCCAACTAGCCCCCACCTTACAACGTGACGGACTAATTTTTGTCGGCATTGATATCATTGGTGGCTATCTTACCGAAGTCAACGTCACCAGCCCTACAGGAATCAGGGAAATCGATCTGCTAGATGATGTGTGCTTAGGCAACCAAGTTATGGAGTGGGTAGCAAAAACAGTTGCAGGCAGCACTACTGTTGCTTAATCCATTCAATCAGGAGCTTCAAAGTAATTGCCTCAATAAGGGGCTTAAGCCCCTTGTCTGCCTAAACTAGTTCTACATTCCTCATGGGCTAAGGCTGCAATTGAGAAACAGCGGCGGCAATTTTAGGTCGTAATGCTTCAACATAGTGAGTCCAACCGATGACGATCGCCTGCTTGTGAGTCAAGGTTTCCAGTTCGATCGCCTCAGGAGTGAACTGAATGGGTTCGCCTGCCAAATCGCAACAGACTAGTCCTGCCGCCCTCGCAAGGGCTAACGGGCCAGTCGTGTCCCACAGCTTAACTCGCCCATTCAAATACACATACAGTCCTGCCTTACCCAAAACCACATCCATCACCTTTAAGCCAAAACTACCCAACGAGTAAAACTGGGCATCGGGAATAGCTTGAGCAATCACCGCTCCAAAATTAATTTGATCGCGATGTCCAATCAGAATCGGGCAAAACTCCTTGGAAGGGGCGGCTGGCTCCACTGCAGGCATTCCGGTTCGCCTCCCTCCCTCACCTGGAACAGTCCCCAACTTGCTCCTCCGTAATACATCCGATCGGGTACAGGAGCATAAACCCACCCAGCGATCGGTTGTTCCCGCTGCAAAAGTCCCACCATCACTGCATATTCTGCTTTCCCATGGATAAATGCCTCTGTGCCGTCCAAGGGATCAATCATCCACAAACGACCATAATCGCCTTGAAAGCCAGTTCTTGAGGCTATATTTTCTTCACTAATCACTCCACCATCAGGAAACAGGGACGTGAGTGCGATCGTTACAGCAAATTGCCATCAGACGTGCCACAGAAGAGAATGTTATAAACCAGTGCCAGACTCGGTTATACGATCTATTCTTGTGGTGGGTTTGATCGAAAATCACTGTAATTGCTGATCCAAGTAGAGACCAATACTTGTCATATAGTCATTTGGGCCCTTCTCAAAAACCTGGAATTCCTCTGCTGCCATTCGTTCTGCCTGCTGCCCACAACCACGGATTAGGTGCCGAATGGCTTGATCTTGAGGTTTAACAAATAATTCATCAAGCGATCTTCGCCAAAAACAACATAAAAAACGGGCTAACCCATCAAGGCTAGCCCGTAACGTCAGAAACAGACAAAGATACTACTTCTGTAGTACCAACTTCACGTTGGCGTTCTGTAAGCCAGGGCGCTTAACTTCTGCCAAGGTCTTGTTCACTGCGTACTTCTGGTTGATTGAGTTGATCAACTCAGTCTGGTTGTGCTTTTTGGCAACGCCCCAAAGGTCAGCAATCAGGTCAAAGGAACCATCGGCATTGCGAGACCAACCGAGATCGTATTCGCCTTCGAGAATGGCAACAATGTCAGAACGAACGCGCTGACCGTTGTAACCACGAACATCAGCATCAACCTTAGTGGAGATGCCTAGGTCACGGAGAGATGCTTTCAGAATTTCAGCATCAGTGATCTTGGTACGCAGAGTGCTAAAGTGAGACATTCGGATATCCTCCTGTAGAGTTTTCAGAGAAACGACAACGTTCGATTGACTATACGTGGTCAGCACTTATCATCCAGTGTGGGACTAGGTGGTAAGGCTTTGTTATCAAACTGCTAGCAATAGCAATATGCTAGCCTTTCCTTCTGTTGGGAGCAGAAGTGAAAGTCTGTTAGAACTCCAGCCGCTGATATTCAGCAGTGGAGGCGGCGGCAGGTCTGGCTCGCTGTCTAGCCCAATCTCTCAGGGCTGTTACCTGCTCACTCATAGTTTTAGATAGGGGCATTGTTGCCTTGATTGCGGCAATAATGTCTAGCTGCGTAAACTCTCGATCTTGGGCGAACGCCTCATACATTGCAGCGATGAGAGCTTGCTCAATTTCCGCTCCCGAGAACCCTTCACAAATACCAGTTAACTGATCGAGATCAAATCGCTCAATATCTGGACGACGCTTAGAAAGATGAATTTTGAAAATTTCCTTCCGCTCTTCAGGAATCGGCAGATCCACAAAAAACATTTCATCGAAACGACCCTTTCGCAAGAATTCACTGGGTAGCCGCTCAACTCGGTTGGCGGTCGCCATCACAAACACAGGTGATGTTTTTTCCTGCATCCAGGTTAGAAAAGAACCGAAGATCCGGCTGGATGTTCCGCCATCAGAGTCAGATGACCCGCCACTGCCAGCAAACGCCTTATCAATTTCATCGATAAATAAAATGGTGGGAGAGATGGATTCAGCCGTTTTCAGTGCATTGCGGAGATTCGCCTCAGAGCGCCCAACCATAGAGCCATCGTAGACCCTGCCCATATCTAGGCGCAGCAGGGGCAATCCCCACAGACGGGAGGTGGTCTTTGCAATGAGGGACTTCCCACAGCCTGGAACACCCAGAATCAACATCCCCTTAGGCTGGGGTAATCCGTATTCTCTAGCTCTTTCAGTGAAAGCATTGGAGCGTTGCTTTAACCAGCGCTTGAGTTCTTCCAAACCACCGATTGAGTCAATGGTTTCATCCTCTTCAATGTATTCCAAGATGCCATTGCGACGAATTAGCTGCTTCTTCTCAGAGAGCACGATGTCAACTTCTGCTTCCGTCAGTCGTCCAGCCGTAACTTGGGCTTTACGATAGACTTTTTCGGCTTCATCCTTCGTCAATCCCAAAGCTGCTTTGAGCAATTTCTCCCGCATTTCGGTTGTAATGCGACGATTGCGGGTTTGCTCTAATTGATTGGAGAGAACTTGATTGAGTTCAGCAATATCAGGTAAAGGATAGTCCAGCATCACGACTTCCTTCTCTAGTTCGATGGGGACATCTTGAACTGGAGACATGAGGATAATCGTTTTTTGAGTGCCTTTGAAGCTGGCGATCGCGTCCCGCAGCCAACGCACAACTGGAGCAGAATAAAACGGATGGAGGTCTTTGAAAACAAAAATACTGGGTTCTCGCTGACGAATCACCCACTCGATTGCAGCTTCTGGAGAAATTGTGTTGTGTTGAGTAGGAGGGTTGCCCTGCTGAGCCGGATTACGAGCTTGACCGTACTCGATAATTCCGTGGGTTACGGTCCAGACAAACACTCGCTGCTGCGGTTTCATCTGCGCTACCTGAGCGATTGCCTGCTCAGTTCGTTCCTCCTCAGAAGTCACAAGATAAATCAGAGGATACTGAGCCTGGATTAGGATGCTTAGCTCTTCTTGCATGATCATCGATCCAATAGAGACGGCACGGATAACTCAGATGAAACCACTTGCGCGACGGGATAGAAAAATCCTGTCTTTATGCTTTTCAAAAGTTGTTCAACCTTTGCAAGCTGCTCAACTAATGAAACTTACTTATTAGCAGGGTACTAACTCTGCTTCGCCCTGACCATCAGAATCAGAACTAACCTCCCTTACCTGCTTAGTTAAGAGACTTTCTTCAACCCCAACTAGAACCCCTAGCTGACCACTTAACGGCACCATCTCACCATCACGTACTACAAGGGAAGTTGCACATTCTGGACAGGTATGAACCTGATGTGTGTGACCGTTAAGTAACTCAATTCCATCTACCAAATCTGGATTAGCTAAATAAAATACGAGCGCTCGCTCAACAAAAGACGACATAGGTTCCGCATCAATGGCAGCCTGAATCTTAAGCTGACGGTGAAGCCCCGTTGAAAGATACAGTGTAACCTTCTGCTTATCTTGCATATAACTTCAAATTGTTTCACCCGGCATATGAACCTAAGATAGCGAGTCCTACCTCATGCTGTCAAGATGGTAAGCTGTCATGACAGCATTATTGTCACATTTGTTTACATTCGCAATTTGATGCACTGGACTTAGGGAGTTCGTCGCAACGTTTTAGGGCTTTAAGTTACAGCATTTGGAATTTAAGTTAATGATTCAGCAGAAATTCGAGCAGACTGAGTAAAATAACGAATACACATTATTGTATGATTTGCCTCTTACAGCGTGATTTACGCTATTCCAAGACTGAAGAATTAGAGAGATTAATTAGAGAGATTAACCTCCTAGCTTCTGAAAGTCTGATTACACAGATCGCTTAGCCGCTTGTTTAATTTAGAACCCTTGTGATTGAAAAAAAACCGAACCGAGATTTACCTCAAATTAACGAACGCATTCGCTTCCCTCAAATTCGGGTCATTGATGCCGATGGCGCTCAGCTTGGCATTATGACTCCGAGAGATGCTAGACAGATGGCAGAGGAGAAAGAACTGGATTTAGTGCTGGTGAGTGATAAAGCTGACCCACCTGTTTGCCGGATTATGGACTATGGCAAGTTCAAGTTTGAGCAGGAAAAGAAAGCCAGGGAAGCCAAAAAGAAGCAGCACACTTCTGATGTGAAGGAAGTGAAAATGCGCTACAAAATTGAGGAACACGACTATCAGGTGCGAATTCACCAGGCACAGCGCTTTCTGAAAGATGGCGATAAGGTGAAGGCAACGATTATGTTCCGAGGAAGGGAGATTCAACACGTTGACTTAGCGGAGACGTTGCTCAACCGCATGGCAACCGACCTTCAAGAAATCGGTGAGGTGCAGCAGGCTCCGAAGAAGGAAGGGCGCAATATGATGATGCTGATTGCGCCGAAGAAGTAGCTGAGAAATTTTTAACGGACTCTTTTTAGGGGCTGGCGTGAATTAGGCAACTATCCAAGACAATCTACCTCTTTACCAAAGTAAAATCCTCCGCTTAAACAAGCGGAGGATTTTACTTTGGTACTATTTGTGCTGAAATCCACTTGCTTTTTTATGAGGTGCAAACGAGGCGCTGATTGGCATTCCGCATTACTTTACCTTGGTTGCCGTTGAGTACGATCGGCATGAGGGTGCCATCGGTTTGTACGCTCACGAGTCGAGGGGACTCTAACATACACTCTCTAATTCGCTCTGCCCAGGTCGTGATTTGGCTTGTATATTCTGGTCTGGAGAGAGTTCGATCGCCGAGGGCTAAGGAGGCGAAGTTGTCTGTAATGGGATTGTCGGTTTGAATGGTGCGATCGGTTGCTACCAAGGTGCCGATCGGAAGCTTAAACCCACTGGGGAGTTGCAGGGTAGGGGGTTGCTTAATGGTGTTAATTTGCACGGTGGCAACGGGGGGATTGGGGAGCGTTGACACGTCTACTTGAGCTACTTCTAAGCTTTCAGAAGATGTGGAGGATGCAGCAGCTAAATGAGTTGGGGTGAGCGCAATCGTTGTGTCGTGACTAGACTCTGGTGGGGAAACTGCGGCGATCGGGTCGGGGGCGGCGAAACTGGTGGGCGCTGCAACCTCTGTGGATTCGGGTTGCGGCACAAGACCTGATGGCGGTACGGCGGCTTCAGCCTTGGGTGTGAGTCCCTGGAAGGCAACAGTACCCAAAGCACAAACCATAACAGCAGTTGAATGACGCATCAACATAACCCCCAATTAAGGTCAGAATTACCCATTGATACGGGGGGTTAGCATGGGATCAGGACAAAATTTTTTAGGTGATTGAATTGGCAGTAGGAGCGAATTAAAGGAGCGCCCAGATGTATGAAATTGGGAGTGCAGTCCGATTTCATGCATGTCAAGACATGGATGAATTGCGGCAAGGGTTAACGGTTCTTCAAGCGTCGGTGATGGCTGCTTTCAGGCTGCGGGAGAATTGAGCGATCGTCTGTAATCCTTGGTTTGGATGTCCTTCGGCTAAACGCTTGACGAAGGCACTGCCAACGATCACTGCATCTGCTCCCCATTCCATCACTTGTTTAGCCTGATCAGGATGAGCAATGCCAAAGCCAACCCCGATCGATTTATCGGTTAGTTCTCGTAGCTCTAGCAATAAATCCCTAACTCGTGTTTGTATCTGGGAACGCATTCCAGTTACACCGGTGACGCTCACCAAGTAAATGAAGCCTTGGGATTGTTGAACGATTTGCTGAATACGCTCTGTGGGGCTGGTGGGAGCAACGAGCAATATCACCTCAATCCCGATCGCTGCCGCGGGTTGCAATAGAGACTCTGCTTCTTCCAAAGGTAAATCCGGAACCACTAAGCCTGCTACGCCTGCATCTTTTATCTGCTTTAAAAAGGTTGAAATACCCCGGTTCAAGATCGGGTTGTAGTAAGTGAAGAGAATCAGGGGCGATCGGAGCCTTGGGGTTACGTCTTGTACCATTTCCAAGACCTGATCTAATCGCGTTCCTCGTTGCAAAGCGCGAGTTGCTGCTGCCTGAATGACGGGACCATCGGCGAGGGGATCAGAGTAAGGAACCCCTAACTCAATTAAATCTGCGCCATTTTGGTCTAAAACTTCTAGGGCTGCTGCTGTCGTTTGTAAGTCTGGGTCACCCGCAGTGATGAAGGGAATAAGGGCACATTGGGCCCGATCGCGCAGAGCAGTTAAGCAATCCGAAACAGCAATTATTCCCATGAAACCTCTAAATTAATGGGACTCATCTGCCTGAGTTCCCACGTTACTTCCTTGATTGCGATCGTGCTTCTCACTGGCAATCTCAGCTTTAATCCTAGCTAACTCATCTGGAGTTAGGGCTTCTAGGCGTTTCTGAAGCACCGCATCCTGATAGTTTTGCAACTGTTGAGCGTAGGTCATTTTATGGCTCAGAGCGCGAAGCAGGTAGGTAAGCAGCCACCCGATTAGTCCACTAACCAAAATAGCTTGAGTCCAGATCCCTGCTGTGGCGCTATCTAACCCAGTATTTTGCAATAGCCAATAGGCTATCCCTCCTGCGGCAAATATTCCCAACCCAACTCCAATGACATCAATCCGCCGCATTAGACCCTCATCCCAATCTCCAACTGCTTCAACATTCTAACGATCGCGGCTTCAATACCCTGTAAAACCAGGGCTTTGATTTTCCAGTTCGAGATTGGTCAAGGGCGAAGCATACCCTTGGGGAAGCAAGCTACGGACAAAGACTCTAGAACTCAACTAGGGCCGGTTGACGAATGCTAAGTGCAAAGCACACGCTATGCGAACGCCCCTATACGTAGACTGTTTCGTCCACGATTCTACGTGAGTTGACGTTTTTGGGGACGAAAGTTTAAGAACGGACTGAGGAGGAGCAGACCAGGGAAAAAGAAGAAGACAAAGAAGTACATGGAGGCCCGCTCAAACGAGGTGGCAACGTACCAACGGTTACGAAGATAAGTAAATAGCAGCAGGGGCACAACAACAAGATAGGCACCTGCCAACCCTAGATATAGACCAATCGTTAGTAAATCCATAAAACACCATGTTGAAATGTTGCAGGGACTAAATATCTACGGTGAAATCTCAGTCTTTCGTCAGTAGATATCGCTGTATTGTACTGGGTTTGAGGATTAACTCAGCAGTGATCATTCTAGGGGAAACATAGAAGCCAGTAGATACAAGGAGTTCAATGCGAGACGATCGCTGGGGCTTCGGGGTAATTTTGGGCAGGTTGCAAGGCGATCGGCTCATGGCTAGATTGCCGCAATGCCAGCGCTGGTACTGCGTCTCGCAGCCGGCTCGTCAGTTGTATTGTCTTGGCATCATAGACCTGGGTGAGCAATTTGGGGTAGAACCCAATGCCAATGATGGGAATGAGTAGGCAGGCAATGATAAACACTTCTCGGGGTTCGGCATCCACCAGCTTTTCGTGGGAGGTTAGTTCTTTGTTTTCTGGGCCGTAGAAGATTTCCCGTAGCATAGAGAGGAGATAGATCGGGGTGAGAATCACGCCGATCGCCGCCAGGATGACGACAATCACCTTAAAGGTCGGACTGTAGGCATCACTCGTTGAAAAGCCAACGAATACCATCAGTTCGGCGACAAAGCCACTCATGCCAGGAAGCGCCAGGGAAGCCAGGGAGCAGGCCGTAAACATGGAGAAAATTTTAGGCATTTGCTTCCCAACCCCGCCCATTTCATCCAGCATGAGCGTGTGGGTGCGATCGTAAGTTGCTCCTACTAGGAAGAACAGACTCGCCCCAATCAGTCCATGGGACACCATTTGCAACACAGCACCACTCAGACCCAGATCGGTGAAGGATGCAATGCCGATCAGGACAAAGCCCATGTGGGAAATCGACGAGTAGGCAATTTTGCGCTTGAGGCTTCGTTGAGCAAAGGATGTGAGAGCCGCATAGATGATATTAACGATGCCCAGAATGATTAAGACAGGTGCAAAGTAGGCATGGGCATCGGGAAGCATCTCTGCATTCATCCGAATCAGGGCATAGCCGCCCATTTTCAAGAGAATGCCCGCTAGGAGCATGTGAACCGGAGCCGTAGCCTCACCGTGGGCATCGGGAAGCCATGTGTGTAGAGGAATAATGGGAAGCTTGACTCCGTAGGCAATGAGAAACCCGGCATAAATCCATAATTGAAACGTGAGAGGAAAGTCTTTGGTGAGCAACGATCGCATATCAAACGTAATCGTGTCTCCATAAAACGCCATAGCCAACGCCGCAACCAGGATAAACAGTGAGCCGCCGGCTGTATACAGAATAAATTTAGTGGCTGCATAGAGGCGCTTCTTGCCGCCCCAAATAGACAGAAGTAAATAAACTGGGATCAGTTCCAGTTCCCACATCAGGAAGAACAGGAGCATGTCTTGGACAGCAAACACGCCGATTTGACCGCCGTACATTGCCAAAATCAAAAAGTAAAACAGCTTCGGCTTTAGAGTAACCGGCCACGCTGCCAAAATTGCCAAGGTTGTAATAAACCCCGTCAGAATAATGAGAGGCATCGACAAGCCATCTGCCCCTACTGACCATTTCAAATCAAGCTGAGGCACCCAGGCGTAGCTTTCAACCAATTGCATTCCTGGGTCAGCAAAATCGTATTGGGTGGTAAAGGCATAAACAATCAATGCGAAGTCTAATAAGCCAATGATCAAGGCATACCAACGAACGGTTTTCCCATCTTTGTCAGGAATGATGGGAATGAGCAGGGAGGCCACGATCGGGAACAGGATGATTGTAGTTAACCAAGGAAAATGATCAAGATTCATCTGAGTTGCTAGCCTTTATCAATTATTTGGTTACGATTATTTGGTTGCGTAAATATTATTTGAACGTGCGAGTATGCCGGATTACGAGAACCGCTGATCACGAATACAAAACTTTGAGTTTGAGATAGGAATTTATGGATAATTGCAAGGGATTGTAGCCCTTTGTAGCCCATAACCTGAGATTCCTCATAACTTTTTAAGTTCTATAAAAGAAGGCAGGTAGAGAAGTTAGGATCATCTAACTCCTCTACCTTTGCACTATCAACACGTTTTTAGGTCACTCCAGAGATGAGAACCAACCCTAGAACTGCACCGAAGATAATGAGGGCATAAAACTGGGCCCGCCCATTTTCCAGGTATTTCAAGCCCTCCCCTGTTACGAGGGTGACTAAGCCTGCCAAGTTTACCAAACCGTCCACGATGCGGACATCGACCTCTAGCACCTGTCGAGCCAGCCGACGACTCCCCATCACAAAAACGGCATTGTAAATGTCATCGATATACCACTTGTTTTTGGAAAGCTGGTATAACGCAGGAATTTTGGCGGCGATCGCGCTTGGGTCAATCTTGCGGGTCAGGTACATCAAGGAAGCCAGCGTGATTCCAATCAGGGCAATACCTACAGAACTCGCCGCCATCACTAGGAACTCCGACCAGTCAAATGCCCCCAATTCCACAACCTCATGCACAACTTCAGTAGAAGGGTGAATAAACTCCTCAAAGTAATTGTGGAAGGGTGTACCAACCAAACCAATGAGGGCGGAAGGAACCGCTAGCACCAGCAGAGGCAAGGTCATTGTCAAAGGGGACTCGTGGGGAGCATGGCTGTGACTCTGTTCTGGGTGGTCATGGTCATCGTGACCATGATCGTCATGGGTATGGTCTGAGGCAACCATCAACTCTTGGGGATTCATTGCTCCTGGGCCAAAAGCTAACCCTAGGGACTGGAGCTTTTCTGCCTTGATTTGGTTGCGAACAGCGCTGTCATTGCCTCTAAAGGAACCTTCAAAGGTCGAGAAGTACATCCGAAACATATAGAAGGCAGTGATCCCAGCGGTAACCCAGCCCACTGCCCAAAAGATAGGGTTGGCCGTGAAAGCTGCCCCCAGAATTTCATCCTTAGACCAAAATCCAGCGAAGGGAGGAATACCAGAGATCGCTAGGGTGCCGACAAAGAAAGTGCCTGCCGTAATGGGCATGTACTTCCGCAGTCCACCCATCAGCCGCATATCTTGGGCATAGGCGGGGTCGTGTCCCACCACATCTTCCATGCCGTGAATCACAGAGCCAGATCCCAGGAACATCATTGCTTTGAAGTAGGCGTGGGTCATCAGGTGAAACAGCCCAGCGGTGTAGGCTCCCACACCCATTGCCATCACCATGTAGCCAAGCTGAGACATGGTGGAGTAGGCGAGTCCCTTTTTGATGTCGTTTTGCGTGATGGCGATCGTCGCCCCCAAAAACGCAGTGAACGCTCCTGTCCAAGCAATGACATCCATCGCGATGGGAATGCCCTCGAATACAGGAAACATCCGAGCGATGAGAAACACGCCAGCGGCCACCATCGTTGCGGCATGGATCAGGGCTGAGATTGGTGTTGGTCCTTCCATGGCATCGGGTAGCCAGACATGGAGGGGAAATTGAGCAGACTTGGCGACGGGGCCCAAAAACACCAGCACTGCGAATAGGGCTGCCAGTCCAGCACTGATCGAGCCAGATTGAACTAGATCTTGAAGGCGAGTCCCAATGACATCAAATTCAAAGCTATTGGTTGCCCAATAAAGGCCAAGAATGCCAAGTAACAAGCCGAAGTCACCGACTCGATTGGTGACAAATGCCTTCTGACAGGCATCTGCTGCTGGTTTGCGATCGTACCAAAAGCCAATCAGGAGGTAGGAACACATTCCAACCAGTTCCCAGAAAACATAGACCTGCACCAAGTTTGGGCTGATCACCAAGCCCAGCATGGAAGAACTGAATAGACTGAGATAGGCATAAAAACGAATGTAGCCTGGATCGTGGGCCATGTAACCGTCGGTGTAGACCATGACCAGAAACGCTACGGTTGTCACGATCACCAGCATCAATGCTGTCAGGTGATCGATCGTATAGCCCATATTTAGATGAAAGGTGCCCGCCGCCGCCCATTCGATGATTTGGGTATAGGGGGCATGTCCCTGCAATTGACTCCACAACAGGGCGAAGGAGTAGGTCATCGCTGCTCCAATTAAGGAGACGATAAATACAGAATTTCCTGACCGAAACCGATTTGTGAATTGATTAAATGAGAGCAGACCCAGCCCGACAAGCGTTGCACCTACTAGGGGCAAGACTGGAATCAACCAAGCATATTGATAGAGCGGTTCCATCACTTCTACCTTAGTAATATTTGCCTACTGAAGTCGCAAAACCGTTTACATTGTGACACACGATTTAGAGCCGTAACCATAGTCCAAAAACCATAGTTAATTAATACTTTTGAATAAAAAATACGCAAAAGTTAATCAGCTTAATTGATAAGCTACTTACAGCTTTTGCTAATCTCTTCGGCATTGAGAAGGAATTTTCTCAGATGTTTGCAACGAGTAAGTTTTTATGGGTAAGTAAGCTTGCTTGGGTGACAACGTTAAGTTGACGTTTCGATCGGTCGCCTATTCAATACAAACGTACTAATGTTTATTTATTTAATGAGGAGCAAAATTGGTTAAATTCTCTTACACAATCCTCTACGTCCCAGACGTTACGCAGGCAGTTGCTTTTTACGAGCAGGCATTTGGCTTGAAACGACGGTTTATCCATGAGAGCAACCAGTATGCCGAGATGGAAACAGGGGGGACAGCACTCTCCTTTGCGGCTAATGAATTGGCACTGTCCAACCTTCCTGAAGGGTTTCAAGAGAACAGTCGATCGGTTCTTCCCGCTGGAATTGAGATTGGTTTTGTAGTGGAGAATGTGCCAGCCGCTTTTGCTAAGGCTGTGGAGGCTGGGGCAATGGCTGTGGTGGAACCAAAAGTCAAGCCTTGGGGACAAACAGTCGCGTATGTCCGAGATTTAGATGGCATTTTGGTTGAGATTTGCAGTGCTATGTAGAGTGTATGGGGTGGATATAAGATTTTCAAGGAAAATTCACCCCCGCACAGACAAGGCATTCCCTGGTATGGCCTTTTTTGGAAATAGCCTAAAACTTAAAACAGACCTGGTATGCCAGGAGAATTGATCAGGCAGAGTAGATGCTGCTAACCAGGACTTGTTCCAGAGCTTTTTGAAGATCGTCGCGTCCATGAAACCGATCGATGCGATGACAAACTTTTTCTTGCTCAAACAAAATCAGGGTCGGTAAGGTGGTGAGTTTATATTTGCTCGCGAGTTTGAGGTTTTCATCGGCATTGATGCTGACGACTTTAATCCGATCGCCCCACTCAGCTTGCAGTTTGATCAAAATTTGAGGGGTGAGACGACACAATCCACACCACGGGGCCCAGAAGTTGACCAAAACTAAATTTGACGACTCTAAAACTTCCTGGGTGAATGTTTTTTCGCTAACTGCCAGCATGATCCCTCTAAGATGATCTTTCTAAAGTTATTGTTAAATCTTTTCTTGGGATCATGCTACCAGTCTAGGTTTCCCGTCGCACGAATCAAAATTGGATGTGCCCACCAAAAAATCCCAATAAAAATTGCTATGCCTATGTAGGCAGGACGGATAAACTCTTGCCAGTTAAGGACTTGGCGACCCTGAATCACTGCCAGGAAAGGAATTACTGACGTGTGAGATTTCAGGGTTTCAAAGGATTCTCCAAAGCGTTGCTGAAGTCGCCGATCGCCATGCCAAACTCCAAATAGATGATATAGAACCAATCCCATAGAGGTAACGAGGGTAAAACTGGTGCCCAGCCACAGAGTATGGGCAATGCACCAAATTACCTGTCCGACCATTTGCGGATGGCGCGTGATGCGAATGATCCCCGTCTCAAATAAATGGACGGCTGGCTTTTGAATCGCTGCAATTTCTAAAAGATTAAAAGTTGCTGGATAGAGAAATACGAAGGAAATTGCAGACAGAACCCATACGGTGGGAATTACTCCGGGCACTCCCTGCACTTGCCAAAGTTGCAGTCCATCGTAGCGGTGGTTGAAGAAGTAAATGAGCATCACCCCCGCTAAGCTTAGGCTCACTAAAGCGAACAAAACACGGTAAAACCTGGCACCCAGGTATTTTTCTGCCCAAGGGCGTAAAGCGGCAAGTCCGCTGTGGGCGAGGGCAAAGCACAGTAGCAGCCCCAGCATGATGAAGTGACTAGGTGTGAGCCAACTGTAAAGCATAGAGGGGAAAGAATATAGGGGGAAAATCGCTAGAACAGGAGATCGATCTCTAGCTGGCTTAAGTCCACAGTATACAAATTTCCGTTACCCTGAGCGTGATCCCAGGTTGAAAGAAAGAGGTTGTGGGGATGCTGAGCGACGATCGCTATTGCCAGGGTGGTTGACCCCGACTTGGTGAGTGGGCGATCGATCCACCCTACCTGTTGACCTAATTCATTAATTAAAATAATTTGCCCTTGGGCATCTGCTAAGACATAACCCCAGGATGCGGCAGTCACCAATTTCGGGGCGATAGGGACACTTACCCGTGTGATGCGAAAGGGTTTCATGTCAATGAGCAGGATTGAGGTAGGGTGCTGTTGATCTACTGCCAGAAATCGGTAGGGAACAGTGCTAGGAGTTAGATGTTGCAGAGGGACTGGCAATTTCCACACTCCGATCGCGTTGCCCCGGCGGGTAAAAAATTCAAACAAGGTATGGGAGGAACCAGGCTCTAACTTGGAGATGAGAACCAGGTGACGGGAGTCTAGAAAGTACAATTTGGATGCGGTCGATACTGTGGGGAGCGATCGGGTGCTGCTAAGTTGCGCGAGTGATCGGGGTTGAGTCCAGTGCCAGCAGTTAAGCGTGCTGACAGGGCTGAATTGGGCTGGATTGGAGTAAATGGAACATGTGGCGAACCAATGTCCCGTAGGATCAAGGGCCACGATCGAGTCAGTATCAAGGTGGACGATCGTCCCTGGATCGGTCATGGGATCTAGCGGCAGGAGATAAATCGATCGGGGAGTGATGGCAAAACATCCTGGAGGACGAATCGCCAGTTCTTGCAACGGTTCTGTCAGTTGGGTCAACAGATAGGGGTCAGTGTTGCTCGTCCCATAGGATTGTCCTAGCTCAATCTGGCTTCCCTGCTGTGTCTTGGACGCTCGATAAATTCTAGGAAACAGGGCAGATTGATGATTTTCAGCAGTTGTAGATTGGAGCGATGAAGCTGCTAGATGATCAATGGGTACAGTGAGGGGCTGGGATTGGCAATTGGTAAGGCTACAACTTGATAAGGTTAGGGAGGGTTGCCCCAGGGGTAACGTCTGTTGGGTAGCTTCCAGGGTAACGATCGCCTGCTCAAGGGCTAGGAGCATTTCTGTGGCTGAATGAAAGCGGCGAGCGGGCAATTTTTGGAGGGCACGGAGAATTACAGGCTGCAACGGAGCGGGGATCATGGCTGGCAATACCACAGGGCGGTTTAGATGTGCTGACATTAAATCAGCAGGAACCCCTGAGAAGGGACGATCGCCTACTAACAGTTCAAACAACAGCACCCCGATCGCATAGAGATCAGACGAGGGAAAATACTGTCCATAGAATCGCTCTGGGGCCATGTAGGCAGGTGACCCGGTGCTGGTGCTGGATTCTTGCCCCAAACTTTGTCCCAGGCGGGCAATGCCAAAATCAGAGATGCGGGCAGTCCACCCTTGGGCGTTGATATTTAAGAGAATATTTTCTGGCTTGATGTCGCAGTGAATAATGTTGCGATCGTGGGCATGGGCCAATCCTGCCAATAACTCCATGACTAAGCGCAGACCCTGAGCGAGGGTTAACCCGCTCTCGCCTTCCATCAGATGGCGAAGGGTGCCGCCTTCACAATAATCCATGACCAAGCAGCGACCGTTGCGCGTGTGTTCTAAGGCTTGACATGTCACGATATTGGGGTGCTGTAAGCTCAGCAAAAACCGGAGTTCCCGCAGGAATTTATGGGTGGGAAATCGCTGGTGGTCTAAGCTCTTCAGCGCTACTAAGCGGCCCGTTTTGTGATGAACGGCACAATAAACTCGACCGAACTGCCCCTGTCCAATCAGCCCCAAGACTCGATACTTAGAGCGCTTAAGCTCGCTGATGGGACTCTTTAACACGACTAATTAGGGATTTAATGATGAAGAGAATCTGAGATGTCGGGAAAGGCAAGTTCGATAAGCTAAGCCTATGATTCCCATAAAAGTCTCCCAATATACAGCTTACTCTACTGCGATCGGTGTTGTGAGGGTATGACAGACCCACAAATTTATGTGCCGACTAAAAGTGATGTCCTTGCGTGAAATCCCTCCTGGGTGAGAGCAGCGACCGTAGCTTGGGGATTTTGTACTTTAAATTGGCCACCCAGCCGGATAAACTGTCGGCGATTGAGGTCAGACACGATCGCCACCACAGGGATCTTGGCTTTTTCGTCCTCTCCACGTTGTTCCTTGAGGATGTTTCGCAACTTATCGCACGCCATGTAGTCCCCTGCATCCTTGGGTTCCAGTTCCACCATCACCATCTGCACTTGGTCGATCGGCTCTGCATCTTCGATGATGAACTGGACTTGCTCATCCCGCCGATCGACCTTGCCCCACACCATGAGACGAGCATCTGCCACGATATATTCCTTAATCCGTGCAAAGGACTTGGGAAACACTACAGCTTCTGTATGTCCGCTCAGATCCTCGATTTGTAGAATTGCCATGGAGTCGCCTTTTTTGGTCACCACAGGCTTGACGCTGGTGAGCATGACGATCGCGCTCAGGATGCGATCGTCGGGTTGATCTTCCAAGTCGCTCAGATTGACAGGGGCGAGAATCCGAGCAGATTGCTGCACTGATTTCAAGGGATGGTCGGAAATGTAAAAGCCCAGCAACTCCTTCTCTAACCGCAACTTTTCTTGTTTAGGGAAGTCTTCGACAGTTGGGGCTTTGGGGGCCTCGAACCCGGCACTAGATTTTTGCTTCTGGGTGTCGCCCATGAGATCGAACAAGCTGCCCTGACCGCTCAGCCGATCTTTGGCTCGAGATTGGGCCCAATCCAGCACCAAATCCAGGTCATGCACCAGTTGATTCCGATTGAGGCTGATGCAATCAAAGGCACCACACTGAATCAATGCCTCTAGAGCGCGGCGGTTAACGGCACGGGGATCAATCCGATCGCATAAATCTGCTAAAGAGATAAACTTCCCGCCTACGTCTCGGACTTTGAGGAGACTTTCGATCGCCCCCTCTCCCACACTTCTCACGGCCGATAGCCCGAACAAAATACTGTTTTCCAGAGGTGTAAAATCCACCCCGGAGCGATTAATGTCCGGCGGCTCCACCTGGATATTTAAGCTCAAACAGTTAGCAATGTATTTTTGCACTTTGTCCTGATCCCCACTATTTGAGGTCAGCAACGCCGCCATATACTCTGTAGGATAATTTGCCTTCAAGTAAGCGGTTTGATAGGTGACATAGCCATAGGCGGTGGAGTGGGATTTATTGAAGCAGTTTGAGGCAACTAATCCGCTTGACAACACAAAATTGTGATCCTGTTCTACGCCAATGTCGTAAACAGGCTGGATTCCCAAAGAGCGGCGATCGATGATTTTAGCCATAAACCTAAATTTAAATTCCTTAGTTTTAATATCTAACAACCTTTGCAAGGTAGATCCCTTCAAGGTTCTACAAAAATTTCAGCGTCCCAGTTCTGAATTTTGTAACTCTTGCTGCACCCAAGCGCGTAATGCTTTGCTAGCTCCCACTTCGTCAACCTGGCATTGCTCTAAAAACTCATACAACCGCGATTTTGGGACGTTGGGAAATGTTGGACTCGCTTCCACTTCTGCATATTGCTGCCCTTGGAGATGGTGAATGCGTAACACTTGACCATTGAAGCGCCAAAACTCAGGGATTCCGATCGCCGCATAGAGTCGGGGTTTATTAATATCAGTGTGGGTGATGTCAACTTCTACAACTAAGTCAGGAGGAGGATCTTGGGCAAAGTCTATTTTTTTTCCTGTAACGCTGGGTTGATTTTGAATATAGTAAGCCCTATCAGGTTCGGGGCTTTTGTTTAGGTCTGGGTAGGTGAGGGTGGTCGATCCCATAGACTTAATTTTTAAGCCCAACTCTTCTACCAAAACCCGAATGAAGAGTCCAATCCATTCGCCAAAGTTTTCGTGTTCTGCTGAGGGCATCGTAATCTCCAAAGTGCCATCGTCAAAGGTGAGCCGAGCCGATCGCCCCTCACCTAGTGCTTGGGAAATCTGTTGGTAGGCTTGCCAACTGAGGTTGTAAAACACAACCCGCCGCTCCCCCATGGGTTGGGGAATAGCTGACGGCACTGGAGTCGGGGTTTGGGGAGTGGTGCTAACCATAGGTATTTCCTACAAGGTAAAACTAAAAGGTTTGTTGTATCCAAGCGCGCAGTCTTTTGCTTGCCTGTAGCTCACTTTGGCGACAATCTTCCAAAAACTGATAAAGGCGAGATTTTGGGACGTTGGGAAAGGTGGGGCTGCTTTCCACTTCTACGTAGTGCTGGGACTGAAGTTGATAGATTCGCAACTCTCGTCCGTTGTAGCGCCAAAACTCTGGAACTCCCATAGCTGCATAGAGTTGGGGTTTATTAATATCCGTGTGGGTGATATCAACTTCCACGACTAAATCAGGTGCGGGATCTTGAGTCAGGTCAACTTTTTTGCCCGTAACTTTTGGCTGATTTTGGATGTAGTAAGCGTTATCGGGTTCTGCTCCTTGGTTCAAATTTGGGTAATCAAGAGTCGTTGATCCCATTGTTTTGACATCTATATTCAATTCTTCCAACAAAATATAGATGAAGCGTTCAATCAGCCTGAGTGCAGTTTCATGGTCTTCTAGGGGCATCGTAATCTCCAAAGTGCCGCGATCGAAGGTGAGCCGAGCCGATCGCCCCTCGCCTAGTGCTTTGGAAATCTGTTGGTAGGCTTGCCAACTGAGGTTGTAAAAGACAACCCGCCGCTCCCCCATGGGTTGGGGAATGGCTGACGGCACTGGAGTTGTGGTTTGGGGAGTGGTGCTAACCATGAGGGTTCTCCATCGGGGAAATTGAATCAGGCTAAAGCTGCGATCGGCACTCTTTGTGGCACTTGCTTTAACTCTAACCCCTTGGCAAAAATCTCATCGATCGCCAACATTTGTCCATCAGCAGTCATGAACCGATGGTCTTTGGTGGCGCGAAGGGTGGAGCCATTATCTAATTGATACTCAAAGATTTCTTGTCGTCCTCGATCGTGCCATTGAGCGATCGGTTGGGTATAAACATGCCCTTGTTGATTAACACTATAGACTGTGCATTTAAGCTGGTTTTCAACAATTTTTCCGATCGGCAATGCCCCATATTCAACGGTTAAGATTTCCGCATCATAGGCTAGGCAATACTCAGCAAACAGCACCATTTGCTCAAATAATTCCTCAGCAATCTTGGATTTCACGCCATTTTTTGCGGCTCCATCAATAAAGAGTTCGCGGTGCTTTTGCATCTCTGCGGGCTTCTTTTTCCCCATAGCCCGGCGCAGCAAATCTGCCTGACCCAAGGAATAGCCCGCCATATCCTGAGCGATTTTCATAATCTGCTCCTGATAGACCATAATTCCATAGGTTTCGTTCAAAATCGGCTCCAGAATTGCATGGGGATAGTCAATCTTTTCCCGCCCATGTTTGCGATTGATAAATTTGGGAATCAACTTAGCATCAAGGGGCCCTGGGCGATACAGCGCCAAAATCGATGAAATATCCTCCAAATTTGACGGCTTCAAATCCCGCACAATTTGGCGCATTCCTGATGATTCCAGTTGAAAGATCCCTTCCAAATCTCCCCTTCCTAACAGTTGATAAACTGCGCTATTGTCCAACCCAACTTCATCTAAATCAATGTGAACATCGTGGGTTTGGGCAATTAAATCCACCGCTTTTTGGATCATCGTTAGATTTTTTAATCCCAAGAAATCCATTTTCAATAAACCCATGGCTTCAATATCTTCCATGGGATATTGCGTCACAACGCTACCGTCTTTATTCAATTCCAAGGGAATGACTTCATCTAGGGGATCAGAAGAAATCACTACGCCAGCCGCATGAACCCCACTGGATTTGTTGGTGCCTTCAATTCGCATTGCCATATCGACCCAATGTTTTACCGTCGGATCTTTTTGATATTTCTCGCGGAACTCTGGAACTGGGGATTCATCGGAAATCATTTCCTTCAGCTTGGCTGGCTTGCCCCGCGATACGGGGATCAATTTTGCCATGTGATTTGCTGTCCCATAGGGAATATCGAGGACACGCCCCACATCCTTCAACACGGCTTTAGAGGTCATGCGGTTGAAGGTGATAATTTGCGCCACCCTCTCCTTGCCATATTTCTGAGTGACATATTGAATCACCTCATCCCGCCGATCGATGCAAAAGTCTGTATCAATATCCGGCATCGATTTGCGTTCTGGGTTCAAGAAGCGCTCAAACAGCAGCCCATGATGCACCGGGTCAATGTTTGTGATCCCCAAGGCAAAGGCAACCAGCGACCCAGCCGCTGAACCCCGACCGGGCCCGACGGGAATGTTGTGATCTCTGGCATATTTGATGTAGTCCCACACCACGAGGAAGTAGGTGGCAAACCCCATCTGCTGCATCATTTTCAGTTCGTAATCCAGCCGCGATCGATAGGTATCAGACACGTCTGAGCGAGAGGTGCAGGCTTGTCGCTTCAGCAGTCCCTCCCAGGTGACTTGTTCTAGATACGTGTCGGCGGTGTGACCAGGAGGCACAGGGTAATTGGGTAGGCGGGGTTCGCCCATAATCTCGTAGGGTTCCACCTTAGCTGCTACTTCTAACGTGGTGTCGATCGCCTCCCGAATCACGTCATCCGGTAAGTGATCCCGAAAGATATAAGTCATTTCCTCCGCTGACTTCAAATACTCAGTGCCACTGTAGCGTAAGCGCTTATCTTCCGTAATCAGCTTGCCTGTTTGAATGCACAGGAGGGCATCATGGGCTTCTACATCGTAGCAAGAGATAAAGTGGGAGTCGTTTGTGGCGATGATTCTAATATCCAGTTCTCGCGCAATTTTGACCAGTTCTACGTTCACAATGCGGTCTTCGATCGACCCGTGGTCTTGAATTTCTAGGTAATAATCGTCTGCGAATAAATTCTTGTACCACTGAGCCACTTCTCGCGCCACAGCTAACTTATTTTGCAAAATCATTTGGGCTACCTCGCCGCCCAAGCACGCGCTGCTGACAATCAATCCTTCGTGATACTGGGTTAGCAAGTCTTTGTTAATGCAGGGACGAGCAAAAATTCCTTTACCCTGCATTCCCTTGAGGTGAGAGAGCGTGGTTAGCTTCACCAGGTTTTTGTAACCCAGAGTATTTTTCGCCAATACAACTTGGTGATATTTGCGGTACTTGGCTCCCTTTTGCTCAATGTCGCCATTGACGACGTACATTTCATTGCCAATAATGGGCTTCACACCTTTGCCCCGGCACACTTTGATCAGTTCGATCGCTCCATACATCACCCCATGATCAGTCAGGGCGATCGCCGGCATCCCCAATTCCACTGCCCGATCCACCAAGTCTGGCAACTGACTGGCTCCATCAAGCAGGCTGTAATCGCTGTGAATATGTAGACCAACAAAAGACATAGGTAAACCAAGGCTTTTAAAAGAGTTGCGTCAAGATTACTCGATCGCGGTCTCCATATCTAGTCTTTATTCGCGATCGTCAACTCCATATATGGTGGATTCTGATAATGCAAGCCAGAAAGGTGTTTAAGCTATCTACACTAAGCCAGGCAGTTTGCACCCAAAGTAGAGCCATATTGATCACATCAAGTCAGGATAGGGAATATTTATAAGTAAGTGAGTAGTGCAAGTCGATTAATCAAAGGAGCCGATTAATATCAGTCTCATTCGATCTCGATAGTTGCACTATAGATCACTTGAACTAAGTTTATCCAAACTAGAATGACTAGGGTTACCAGACATTTTCTCTGGTTATTTTGCTGATTTTCTCCGTTGCACCAAAAGCGTCAAGCTAAGCATTGTAACGAGATAGGCATTGTTGATTTTCATCGCCCCTAAAATGTTTGGTAAAAAGAATGCTTCGGTAGAAATCAAATTATTCAGTCAGAATTAGATCAGTACGATTCGTCACTTCCCCAACCCTATGGCAACTCAAATTCTCGATTCACATACGCTTAATCTCAAGCATCCCAAAAAGCACAATCACTATGGCTTCCGGGACTTTTTTCAATTTGATCCCGATCGGGGCACCATCACCGATTGGAACAATAGTCAAAATCTCCTAACCAGTGAAGATTTCATCATTGGATTGGTGGAAGGATTAGAAGAAGAGGTGGGAGATGCTTCTGCTGCGATCATGTACACGATCGGCTGTGAATGGGGACAGAAAGATGCATTCTTTTTCGAGAAGTGGTTTGAGAAGGAATTCGATCGCAGTATGCGCCAAACTAACCTGATGTTTCTGCTGGAAACCTGGTGGTGGCCCTTCACCTCCCAAGGATGGGGACGCTGGGAAGTAGACATGGGCGATCGGAAACAAGGTTTCATGTTCATCAATCTCTTCGACTCGGCCGTTGCCCGTAGCTTAGGAGACATCGGCAAACCCGTCTGTTTCCTCTACGCCGGGCTATTTGCAGGCTTCTTCACCGAAATGGTGAGAAAGCAATTGAGTTGCATCGAAATTCAGTGCTATTCAATGGGCGAAACCTACTGCAAGTTTTTGCTGGGCGCACAGGATCGAATTGATGCGGCTGCCTTCTGGATGAACGAAGGAGCAACCGCCCGCGACATCGAGAAACGTTTGCGCTCAGGAGATCAGTAGGCATGAACCTCACGACGCTGACTCGCAATGGTTCCAGTCCCAACAGTTCTGCCAAGAATTGGCTGCAATCCTCTGTGCAGGAGTTTTTCTCTAGGGTCAACTGGGAAGACACGTCTCTGGAAGTGCAGGAGTTAAAATTCCACGCCCTTCAAGGATTTGATACGCCTCTCAGCTTAACCCTGACTGTCAACCAATTCTTTGCAGCGATTCCTTGGGACGGTGTGCCATCGGCTCCCCAAACTTTGAACCCGATCGAGTCAACGTCTACTGAAGATGGGTTTACTTTGGATGATTTCTCCAATTTCTTCTAAGTTCTAATTGCTCAATCCTAATGATTGAATCCCTAAGTGTAGACATTCAATCATTAGGATCACACCTAAGTTGGCATCAAGTAATTTCTGATTACCAGTGCCGATCGCTGTACG
Source organism: Leptolyngbyaceae cyanobacterium MP9P1.79 (assembly GCA_030248885.1). Lineage (GTDB taxonomy): Bacteria > Cyanobacteriota > Cyanobacteriia > JARCMD01 > JARCMD01 > JARCMD01. The sequence goes on from JARCMD010000079.1 coordinate 30,997, forward strand.
TCTACAACACCCAACAACTAACTGCTAAACTTAGTCTAATACCTTAAACCTAACCACTGAACCTCTAAATATGTATACAGAAATTGCCGCAATTTTTGATGAAGCTGAAAGCCGCTATTTAAAAGCAGATGAACTCAGCGTTCTCGGACAGTATGTCGGCTCCCTACCCCAACGCCTTGAAACCTACCAACGCCTACGAGACCAAGAGTTGTCGATCATGCAGCAAGTGGCGGATCAGCTTCAAGCTGAAATGCCCCAAGAGCCAACTGCCAATTTAGAACGCAGTATTAAAAATGGGTTGCTGGTGTTGCGGTACTGTGCCATGTCAACCTTGCTGAATGACGATTCCTTTGTGAAAGACCGACTCTTAAATTGGCTGAGCCAGTCAACCCAAACTTACAATATACAGAAGGTTGATACTGTTCTCTATAAATTATTAGATCAGCGTCTCAATCAGGTTTTCAACCCACAGCAATTTAGCCTTCTAGCACCCTCATTGCAGTTAGCAAAAGATGCATTGATTAATCATTAGAGCTAATTCTTGAAATCGATCGTTAAATCTGTAATTCTCAACGACTTAAGCTGAATTTCTATTCCTAGCCCCCTTGAATCTATGATTTCTGTTGCTGATCTTTTAATTGATAATCGAATTCCTGGTAATTACTTTGCCAGTGATGTTTATGTGCGCGGTGACCTAGAGTTGGGGGTGTTGGAAAATCGGCGTGGCGATCGGCTCTTGGCCTTACCCGAAACCCTAATTCAGGGCATTTACGCAGGGTTAAATAAAGAGACCGGACAAGCAACTCGCTTGGTCTTGTTTAACTGCGGTCGTTGGTGGGGCAAAAACTTTTACGATCGCTTCGCTGAAGAACTCAACAGCTACTACCACAAAGCTGTCGTCGATATGGACATGGCAGAGTTCCTACAATCCCTTCAGCAATGCTGGATCACCCACGGTTGGGGCAAAATCGAACTTGACCAAACCCACCAACACCGGGGGTTCCTAGTCATCAAGCTTTGGAATTCTCCCTTTGCTAGCCAAGCCCCCAAAAGCAATCTACCTGTATGTTTCTTGGAGGCTGGCATTCTTAGTTCTTTCTTCAGCCGCTTAGCTGACAAAGACTTGCACTGCATCCAAACCACCTGTGAATCTCTAGGCGCAGACTGTAACTACTTCATTCTCGGTTTGGCAAAACGTCTGGAATCCGCCGAGGCACTTGTGGAAGCCCATGAAAGCCACGAAGCCATTATGCAGAAACTTTGCGCTTAAAATCCGATTAGCGAAATCCTACCTGGATTGCGAGAAGGAACCTTGTGGGAATCTCTTCCCACAAGGTTCCTTCTCGCTTTCTGTTCATTGACTACAACCACTGCCCTCCCCGAAAGCGAGAGCGGGGAAACAGAACTCGCATCAGCGTTTGCGACACCGTGAAGACAGCTACCCAGACCAGTGCGTAATGCAGTAGGTATAGAGTCAAAGGCGTTTGTTGAGGAATGCCCGGCAGTCCTGTGAGCTTAATGATTAAAGCAATAAAAAACCCTTCCCCGATCCCCGCTAGAAGTTGAAAGGCAGCCGGCCAATCCCGATCCCAGCGGAACTTTTGCAGATAGGTGTACAGCACATCCCAAAAGATGCCGAACAGGGCTACATATCCTAAAACCCAAAGCAGTGGCTGCGCCTCATTGCCCATTAACCCCACCGCAAATGGGAGAGTAACTAGCACACCAACCGTAGCTAAGAGGAGAAGCCGAGTTTGCCAACGACCCAAAAGAGTAGGAGTCATGTCCAGTCGCTCAAGAACATCTATAACTGCGCGAGTTCACAGACTAAAAAATGAGGGTGTGTGGCGGCTATGCCCCCCACTAGGGGTTCCACCCCTGCACCCCGTTCTGGAAAACCTCAGTTTATTATGCTCTATAGCAGTGTACACAAACCACTGAGAGCGATCGGATGAGAGCGATCGGAACAAGCGGCTACATCCCTCGTCTATTGAGAAGAACTAACGGGTACGACAAACAGGGTAATGCCTTGAATGGCGACCACACTCACCGCTTCACCAGGCAAGATTGCAGCCTCGCTATCGATTTGATAAGGCTTGGCAGGCCAGTAAGCTCCGTGGTACTGTACACGACCAGGATGCTCCTGAGTAATAACCTTCTCTACGGTTGCTTTATTTGGATTGGTTGACATACCTTGCTCTGGAGATAAATCAGTTGGTTGGAGATTTGGCGAAAGACGATCGGGACGAATTGGTAACATGAAACACACCCCATGCATAACTTGTAGTCCTTGCTACAGATTAAACAATGCTCCTCAAGGGTTATTCATGACTCTAATGGAAAGCGATCGAGAGTCATTTCCCCCGATTCATTCTAAAAAGATGCCTGAAAAAACTCCTCAGCCAACGAATTGGTAGTCCTAAGATCGGCTCATACCCCTGATATCTAATATTAGCGCCACTAGTGTCAAATAATTCAACCGATTTATAGCTTGTCTAGTTACCCTGAATCTTGGGTGAAAGTGAGAGATCTTGTGAGCAGGGATTCCATACAAATTTCTGCTCACGATCCAGATAGGATCGCCACACTCTACTCATCTACTTTTTTCTGGGGAGAATTAGCGAGGTCAAGCAATTCTGGATACGTCTCTCCTAAGAAACGTTTTCCCAATTCTGCCGCCTGGGCATAGAAGGGGCGAGCCTCAGCATGACGATTCTGAGCGCTATAAAAATCAGCTAAATTATTCAAACTAGTCGCCACATCAGGGTGATATTCTCCTAAAAGACGCTTTCTGAGTTGCAGTGCATGGATATAGAGGGGTTCAGCTGACTCATACCGCCCCTGAGATTCATACAATCCTGCCAAATTATGCAAGCTAGTGGCCACGTCGGGGTGATCTTCTCCCAGCAATCGCACGCGCATTTCCAAGGCTTGGATGTAAAGCAGTTCAGCTTCTTCGTAGCGCCCTTGGACATGGTAAAGCTCGGCTAGGCTATTCAAACTGGTGGCAATATCAGGGTAATCCTCTCCTAGTAAGCGTTTCTTCAGATCTAGAACTTGGACTTGGAGGGGTTCAGCCTCTTCGTAGTGTCCTTGAGATTCATAAAGGTTAGCTAGTTCGCTTAAGCTGCTAACCAATTCCATTTCCAGCCCTAGTTCTTGTTGCAGGGCGACTGCTTTGCGTAAATACTCTACGGCTGATGCTAAATCCGCCTTGGGATCATTCGATTGTCCCGTTCTAAAGTTATGGGCATAGACGCTCCCGGTGCTGGCGTAGAAAGTTGCCAAACCAGCATCTCGTTCACCTCTTTTTTGTTTCTGGCCAATTAATTCACTCAGCGCATCCAAGGATAGGAGCGATCGATACCTCTCTTCTCGAATGGGTTCTAAGGGCGGGCGTAACCCCCCGATCGGCTGGCAGGTAGATTTGGCGCTGATAAACCGAAACACACCGCGCCGCCAACTCCAAAAATCGGGGGCCTTCTGGCTTAGGTTCACCAAAATCTGATGGGTGACCCAAAGTACGATCGGGTAGGGAAACTCTCGCATTCCTTCCCGTGTCCATTGCAGGTACCCAAAGAACACGTCCTGCTCCGATCGCTCGGCTCCCAGGTTCATAAAGTGCAGTTGCTCTGCCCCGATCACCATCAAAGCCGCCCTGCCCCCCGCTTGTAGGTAACTGTCCGATTGCACCAGTTCAGCAACAGCGGCTCTGAGGCTAGGTTCACCGCGTGCTAGGACTAAGCGATAGCAGGGGATAGTGGACTGAAGCTCTGCTTCGCAACGGGAGATGACGTAATCGCGCATTCTCATGTCATCGCAAACTGCAACGAGCAGGCTGAGGATTCGATCGCTAGCCTCAATGGTTACCAACAGATCGTCATAAACTTTCTCGTTCAGCGCCCCAGAGTTTGATTCATCTCTAGGTGTTGTGAATTGAGGTGCCATTGATTAGACCTTTTTTGCGTAACAAATCAACAACGACTGGATGAATATCGTACCAAATATCATTATTGCGATATTCCAAAACATACAATCCATGCAATAGATCTAGAAACTTTTGTTCTTTAGGATCTTCTGGGGCAAATTCTTGATAGGTGATTTGTAAAATTTCATACTCGGCTTTACCGAGGGGCGTGGCGAAGTCATTCCGCAAATTATTCAGTGCTTCTTCCAACACATCTTGATTGATCTTCACTGTTTCATCATGGGGATTGCGGCGAATTAAGCGCAAACAAATTCGACAACATTCATTCGCAATCCGAATCAGTTCTCGTAATACACCACCGCTGTATAAAATAATTTGTTCTGTTGTATAGGTTTCGATCAAGTTATCAGGAACACGGCGACCTAAAATATCCGCAAAGGTAGCCGTGGGTTTGAACTGAGGAATGGGAATGGTTTCGCGGCTCTCTCCCTTGCCAAATAGTTTGGCGATCGGCATCAAAACAATTTGATCGTTAGTTTCGGTTTCAATCACTGCCCGCAGGGAAACCTCTCGTAGAGCCGCGATCGGGATCGTGAAAATAACGCGAAATTGGGGTTGAAACAGGGCTTTAATGTGGTCTTGATAAATTTCCCGTACCACGACGAGATCTAGCTTATCTAAGTCATCAATAATGACCAAAATTTTGGTGCTAGTTGCCACTTGTACTACTGCCGCAATTTCATTGATGCGGGCAATCAAATCAGAAATCTTCCGCACAAATTCTTGTTTGATTTCATTGCGAATGGTGGCATCGGCTTTGAGTTTTCCTGTAATAATCTTGAATAAATCAAAACCCACTGATGTATCGGTACTGACTTCATCACTTTCGACTCGCGTCTGAGTTGCGAACCATTTATAAAAGGATTCTTTGGTAGATTTCTTAATTTGAACCTGGCGTTTTTCAGCCTCTTCCATGAGACGAACAGCGATCGCAAACAAAATATTAATGTGGTTGACATCTGACATTTCAATCAAGTCGGAAATAGAAAAGAAGACGACGAAATACCGCTTTTCCAATCGGCGACTAAACTCTGCCAATAGTGTTGATTTACCGCAGCCCCGATGTCCGGCAAACACAATTTTGCTGTCGCCTGAAGGACTATCTTCCACCAGTTGCTCCAGTTCCTCAATTACGTCACCACCGTAATTCACCCCAAAACTGTCCAATTCTTTTTGGGTTAGTAGTGGCAATAGTTCTAGGTTTCGGTATGCCTGCCGAAAGGATTCGAGTAAATTGGTAGACATTGCCTATTTTCCCTACTAAAGTTCTATCAATCTACAACTCTATTAATCTACGTTAGAAGGTGGACGATCGCCTTCCTCAGATTAAATAATTGTCTCTTAATTGTTGGCTCTTTAAGATCTTGCACCTTGCTCAACAGCCACCCAAAAGCCGGGTTTTTTCATAAAAAATAGGCGATGTGCAACTTAAAGTTTGCCCTCATCCCCCAGCCCCTTCTCCCTAGGGAGAAGGGGAGCCGATCTAAGTCTTAGCCCCTCTCCCCTGCTGGGAGAGGGGTTGGGGTGAGGGCGGTTCGGAAAAGTTGCACATCGCCTAAAAAATCCAGGGTTTTACGAATCAGCTTTTCTCAAGTCCCCGGTTTCTACTCTAGATGCTAGATCTAAACTCTCTGAGTCCTAGCCCTCTCAGTTCTGACAAGCTGACAGTGTGATGCGATCGATGCCTCAATCTAACCATGGTGCCAGGTGGAGATCAATTACACCGCAGTGTGAACTGTATTAGTGAAGGACTACCGTTGCCGGATTCTAGGCTAGCGATCTAGACAGGGCGCACAGACTACACTGGATTCATGACCCTCAAGATTCAACCATTACCGATCGAGGTTGTCCATTTAATCGCGGCTGGAGAAGTAATCGACTCTTTGGCGGCGGTGGTGCGAGAACTGGCAGAAAATGCGATCGATGCGGGGGCATCTCGACTCACTGGTTCTCTCTATCCAGAGCAATGGCAAATCCGGGTCGCCGACAATGGCTCTGGGATGGAGTTGGCAGACTTGAGACAAGCCGCAGCACCTCACAGCACCAGCAAAATTGCCTCTGGAGACGACCTCTGGAGAATTACTAGTTTAGGCTTTCGGGGTGAAGCCTTGCACAGCTTGGCCCAGTTAGCCACGTTGGAAATTTGCAGTCGGCGAGAATCTATAGACAGTGAGGCAAGTCAGGGATGGCGAGTTCTGTATAACTCCCAGGGTGAAGCCATTCAAGTGGAAACTGTAGCCATTGCCCCTGGCACGATCGTCACGGTATCCAACCTATTTGGTGACTGGCTAGCCCGTCGTCAAGGATTACCCTCCCTCCCCCAACAAATGCGGACGGTGCAGATGGTGATTCAGTCCATTGCCCTCTGTCACCCTGCTGTAACTTGGCAGGTTGAGCAGAACGATCGCCCCTGGTTTACCCTATACCCCGGCACCACAGCCAAGCAGCTATTGCCCCAAATTCTGCGAGACATCAACGGTAACGATTTGCAGGAGTTGAGTGTTGAGCTAAAGGGGGAATCGCAGGCGGATGGGGAAGAAATAGCGTGTCCTAAACTCTATGTTTTGCTGGGGCTGCCCGATCGCTGCCATCGGCATCGTCCAGATTGGGTGCGCGTTGCTGTCAACCATCGCTTTGTGAAACTGCCGGAACTAGAGCAGGTGATTCTGCGAGCATTTCGGCGCACTTTGCCCCGCGATCGTTACCCCGTTTGCTTAGTCCATCTCCACGCTCCCCCCGCCCAAGTGGACTGGAACCGCCATCCTGCCAAAGCCGAAATCTATCTGCACCTGCTTGACTACTGGCAAGAGCAAATCGCCCAGACGATCGCCCAAGCCCTTAGCCTCAGCGCTGCAACGGGAACCGCAGCCCAGCAATCGGAACGGGTTGGCCAATTGCTCAAAACCGCTGAGAGCCAGGGAGAATATCACACCAACCGCTCTGTGCAACCGGATGGGACGGGTTCTCTTCCGTTCATGTCCCTCAAGGCGCTGGCTCAAGTTCACCAAATGTACATTTTGGCGGAACATCCAACAGGGATGTGGCTGATTGAGCAACACATTGCCCACGAGCGGGTTTTGTATGAGCAACTGTGCGATCGGTGGCAACTGGTGCCCCTCGACCCGCCCATTATTTTGGATCACCTCTCCCCAAACCAAGTGGAGCAACTGCAAGGCTTGCAAATTCAGGTGGAATCCTTCGGGGATCAACTTTGGGTCGTTCGCAATGCTCCCCAGTTATTGGCGCAACGGGAAGACTGCCCAGAAGCCTTGGTAGAAATTAGTTTGGGGGGATTGGAGGCGGCATTGGTAGCCACAGCCTGCCGGAGTGCCATTCGCAACGGCACCGCCCTGACGCTTGAGGATATGCAAACTCTGCTGAATCAATGGCAACAAACCCGCAATCCCCGCACCTGTCCCCACGGTCGCCCAATTTACCTACCTTTAGAAGAATCTTCGCTCTCTCGCTTTTTTCGGCGACATTGGGTGATTGGCAAAAGTCACGGGATTTAGTCACTCCCGATCGCACTCCGCTGGTTCCATCTCACCTAGCTCAATTCGCAATTGCTTCACAATCCGATCGAGGGCGATTGCATGGGACGCTTTGAACAATAGCCGATCGCCCGGTTGGATAACCTGTCGTAATCGTCCCAATAGCTCCACTTGGGTAGAACAACAGACTGCTGCCACCGGAGCCGCCCCAGCGACGATCGCCTCTGCATCCGGGTCATCCACCAGCACAAACAGTTCATCGATCGGTAACTGGCGCACCACTGCCCCCACTTGACGGTGCAATTCTAGCGAGTGCGCTCCCAACTCCTTCATCGCTCCCAACACCGCAATCCGGCGCTGACCTGGAGTTTGCGCCAGCAAATGGAGCGCCGCTGTCATCGACTCCAGCCCCGCATTATAGGTTTCATCCAAAATCACAACATCGTGGGGTAACTTATATCGTTGCGATCGTCCCTCTGGCAAATCCACCCTCAGCCCGGCTTGCAAGGGAACCCAACTCAAGCCCAGCACCTTAGCCACTACCAACGCCGCCAAATAGTTCAATGCATTATGCTGTCCTGGCAACGGCAACGGTAGCTGCATTCCCTCCACATCTAATAGCTGTGAACCCAAGGCTTCCGAGTCAATGACTTGCCCCTGCAAATCGCCCCCTGTCAAACCGTAGGTTAAGACCCGTCCCTGCCAGAACCGAGCCGCCGTTTCTAGGAGCAGTGGATTATCGTAGTTGAGAATAGCGATCCCCGCTCGAGGCATTTCAGCCAGCAACTCACACTTTGCCTGGGCAATGGCTTCCCGTGATCCCAGCCGTTCGATATGAGCTGTGCCGACATTGGTAATCACAGCGATCGTCGGACGGGCAATCTGGGTCAACAGTGCAATCTCTCCGGCTCCCCGCATTCCCATCTCAATGACTGCAAAATCGTGGCGTGACTCTAGCCCCAACAGAGTTTTAGGCACCCCGATCTCATTGTTGTAATTGGACTGCGTTTTCCAGACCTGCCCCTGTGTAGACAGCACAGCAGACAGCAGCTCCTTTGTTGTGGTTTTGCCCACAGAACCCGTGACCGCGATGACCGGAATTTCAAACCGCTCCCGCCACCACTGAGCGATCGTCTGATAAGCCTGCAACGTGTCTTTCACCTGCATCAAGGGCAGCGAGACAGCAGCGTCAGGGATAAAGGCATCGTCTACAATCGCTGCAATGGCTCCTTTCTCCTGAGCGATCGGCACAAAGCAATGCCCATCAAAGGTTTCGCCTCGTAGAGCCACAAATATTTCGCCCTGCCTCAGATAACGGGTGTCAGTTGCAATACCGACAGATGGTTGAGTATCCGATATATTCAATAAGGTCAATAATTGGGAGCCAAGAACTTCAACTAGTTCATTCAGAGATAGATCAGGCATACGATCGCTGACGTTAATTTCATCAACTTAGACAGGTCAACGTGATCATACTCTCGTAGCAGATCACACAGCAGGTGTCTCTTTGACCCAGTTGGATGACAATAGCACCAAAAGTTCAGCCATTTAGCGTAGGCTTTTTCAAGCCGTTGTCTCTATTATGACTAGTAACGAGGTTCAACCACACTGCCTATAGCACCTGAACCAAGGTTTTTAGAACAGAGTGAAAAGCTGAAATCCCTGACAGGGAGCCTAGCCCTCCTCTTTTTACTATCATCAGGTTTGTAAGCTAGCAGAGTGTTACTCAAGTCAAACATCAAACGTGGGTAGATAAACCTCAGTATTATCACTGAGACATTTAAGGGGTTTGTGAAGAAACTGTTAACCTATTGAAAAAGTGGTTATTTAAGGAGATGGGCGAATAGTATATATAGTGATTCACTCCACATTTAGATCTCAAGTATTAAGCTTCACAGTTCAAGTGATTAGGGTCACATTTTTTGTCTTCCCATCCTACTAGGATCATTTAGTGTTGTCTCGGAGTTATATCAATTGAGCCTTACGAACTTCTGATTAATCCTCTATGAAATCCATTAATTTACGTTTATTATTGCCTTTATTTAGTGAAACATGTTGGATGTATCAGAGGATGTTGGTTCAGCAAGGTGCATCCACAATGCGTTTATTTAGTAAATTCATCAGTAAGTTTCAGCATCAGGAAGATTTGACTCAAGATGGAGAAACAGGGTTGAATATGTATAAATACTTATTCATTTTGTTTACTCATCCAACAGTAATGCAAATAAGTGCAGGTGTAGATCTACTCGACCATACTCATTTCGGGCGTGGGAGCGTTAACTAACGTGGCTACTTGGACAAATATTCACAACCGACAAATCACCCCTGAAGAGCAGGAACTGTATGACCATCTGCTCTACTTGGCTAATTTTGAGTCGCCCAGCCAGCTCATTGAACGATTCCGCTGCCTATTTGTTGACGCAACGGGCTACCCAGATGGCAGAATTTCGTCTGCTTTAGAGCGAATCGCCACATCAAAATTTGCTGATCAAGAATTCAGATTTATCTTGAACCGCTGTTGCCACATTCTGATCAACCGCTGGCAAACCCGATCGCAATATCATGTAGCCATTCCTGAGCTAATTGCTCTGTTTGACATCCTGCCCTCTAAGCCCATTACAGATTTATCCAGGCTTCGATCGGCCCGTCGCCGCTTGCAAGACTTAGTGATTGCCTTTGCCCAAAGCGAGCAATGCAACACGTTGCGTCGTCTGGCCCAAGTGATGCAAGCCGCTGATATGCACAGCGGTGTTGACAATCGGCCCTTAGGCACCTTGATTCGTCGCTATCCTTACCTCTACGAACACTGCCTGATTACCCAAGAAAGTACCTTTGAGCATCAGCAGGCGATTAGACAGATTCAGGCGGAGGTGCAGCACCAATTTGAGGTCGATCTGTCCCGTTACATCACATATCAGGTACGTCGCTCCCAGTTAGCTCGCACGGCTGCATCCAATGGAGTTCCTGAGCGGCTGATTCAGCCTGTTAGGAATCCAACTCTGTTGAATAACCAAGAACTATTCACTGCCCTGAAGCAGTTTAAGGGGAAGGCTGAGGGGAACTGCACTTATCGCGATTTAGCTCAGCGTTTTGTGAGTCATCAAGATGTAAACTCCTCATACAAAACATTTAAGAGTGACCTCTATTTCTACATCACGGCTTCAGTTGATCCAGCCTACGGCAAGCAGCAGTTTAATAAGCAGCTTGATACCCGATTACGTAACTTTTTGCCCAATAGCGATGACCAGCCGTTGGATGATTCCTTGATGATCAGAACCTGTAGCCACTTACTCAATTTCTTGGTTGTGGAGAATGCTCAGAATCCCCACCACTTTATCTTTATTGATTTGGTCACCAATATCGGGCCGACCTTGACAACAGGCATTCTGCTTAAGATTGTCTTGATTTGCCGCAAGGTTAAGCCCTACTTGGAAAAGCGCTTCTCAATTCTGTTTAATCACTACGAATCATCTACCCGTGATGCAGTGCAGTGGCTCATTCATTCGTTGGAAAATCTCAATGTGGCGATGAGCGCCAATTTTGGGGCTGTGGATCTGTCTTATTTGCAGCAAATCCACCCAGTAGGGGCAAAGCGTTAGGGATTGGCAAATAAAATCTGTAATTCAGGCGTTAATTTAGGCGCTGCTCGTTAGCCTTTCACGCCGCTTCCTGACTCGGTGGCAACAATGTAGCGTTGCATGATCAGGAAAAAGAGCAGAATGGGCGCGATCGAGATCACAGATCCGGCTGCAACCAATCGCCAGTCGAGGGAAAATGTGCCTGCCAGATCTTGAACTCCTACGGGCAAGGTGAAATATTCGCGGCGATCGACCACAATCAAGGGCCAGAGGAAATCGCTCCAGGAGCCAATGAACACAAAAATGGCGAGGGTTGCTAGGGCAGGGCGAATGGAGGGCAGCATAATGTGCCACCACAACCCCAACTCAGAGCAGCCATCCATGCGAGCCGCTTCTTCTAGCTCCTTGGGTACGCCTTTGAAGGCTTGCCTCAGCAGAAAGATGCCAAACGCAGAGGCGATGCCTGGAAAAATGATCCCCAGATACGTATTTCTCAACCCTAGTTGGACGGTCAAGATATAGAGCGGAATCATGACAATCTGAAACGGGATCAAGATAGTAGACACGATCAGATTGAACAGGATGGCTCTGCCCCGAAACTCCAGACGTGCTAGAGGATAGGCTGCTAAGGCGCAGGTTACTAGATTTAGTCCCACGGTTAACCCAGCAACTAGGATGCTGTTGAATAGATAGCGCCCAAATGGGTTATTTTGCCAGACTACAACAAAGTTTTGCAGGGTGGGCTGACGGGGGAATAATTGTGGAGGGAATTGGAAAATATTTTCTGTGGGCGATTTGAGCGAGGTGCTAACTAACCAAATCAGGGGAAGTAGCATGAGGAGTCCGATCGCGCTCAACAGAATATAGATTCCTGCCGATCGCCACTGCCGCGAAAATTGCCTTAAACCCATAGGGGCTAACTTCATAGGTTAAGCCGTTAATCAAATCTGCAAAACACTGTGTTGAGAGTGTAGCTGATTCGCCTCAACGATGGCGATCAAGAATTAAGTTAGGAAGAAACTACTTCAGGTCAGAGTGGGTGTTCTACCACAACCTTGCGGCTCTATGACTCATACTTGTAGTCCGAATTTCAGTGCAAAGTTACACATAGCTGCTTCTACTTTGTGACTAGATTATTTAATTTATGCTTGTTTAGGAACATCAAATCAAGGCCTATGGGGAGGGATGAGGCTATTTCATAGCTCTTCAAGTTTTTCATGATCAATAAGGTCGTTCATCATACGCCTTACCCCCTCACGACTGGCTCTCCTGGGTTTTTGTTGATAAGTGTCGCTTATCAGCAAGCATCCTCAATACTGTGGGATTTTTACGGGAGTGAAAAGAGTATCGAGAGATACTCTTTTCACCGACAAGTCGGGAGAGCCTCACGACTTGTCACTGTAAAATGAGTCACAATCAGGATTACGAGTTGTTAACGATACTCTGGATCGGTCAAGCACGATCGATTGTTAGAAATCCCTAGCCATTTTTAGAAATGCTGTCTTTTTTACAAACCCTTCGAGAGACCTTGGCCCGCTGGTGGTCAGAGTTTACGCTTCAGACTAAATTGATGGCTGTGGCGACTTTGGGAGTCTCGCTCATTATGAGTGGGGTTACGTTTTGGGCAGTCAACAGTATTCAGCAAGATGCTCGACTGAGTGATACTCGGTTTGGGCGAGATTTAGGGTTGTTGCTCTCAGCGAACGTCTCTCCCTTAGTGAGTGAGAATAACCGCACAGAACTGGCGCGTTTTTCCCATCGCTTCTACAGCAGCACTTCTAGCGTTCGCTACATGATTTATGCTGATGAAGATGGGGAAATTTTCTTTGGGATTCCTTTTTCTGAGTCGGAAGTGCAAAACTCACTGACGATCCGCCGCCATATTCAACTCCCCGATGATTTTGCTCGGCACACGGAATTACCAATGGTGCGGCAACATTTAACGCCCGATGGGGAAGTGACGGATGTGTTTGTGCCGTTGCTCCATGACGGCAAGTATTTAGGGGTGCTGGCGATCGGGACTAACCCCAACCCTACGGTGGTTACCTCTTCTCACCTGACTCGTGATGTGACGATCGCAGTCTTCGTCTCTATTTGGGTCATGGTCATTCTAGGGGCAGTGATTAATGCGCTCACCATTACGAAGCCGATTAAGGAATTGCTCGTCGGTGTCAAAAATATTGCCTCTGGTAACTTTAAGCAGCGAGTAGACCTGCCCTTGGGAGGGGAACTGGGCGAATTAATTCTCAGTTTTAATGAGATGGCAGAACGCCTGGAAAGCTATGAAGAGCAGAATATCGAAGAGTTGACGGCAGAAAAAGCCAAGCTAGAAACCTTGGTCTCAACGATCGCCGATGGGGCAATTTTGCTCGACACCAACCTGCAAGTAGTGCTGGTAAATCCCACTGCCCGTCGGATCTTTGGTTGGGAAGGGCTGAATCTTTCCGGCGTGAATATTCTGCATCATTTACCTACTCCAGTCCAATCCCAACTGGGGCATCCATTATATCAATTGGCAGCGGGAAGCATTCCCAAGACCTTGCCTGCAACAGACGACTCTCTACCTCCAGACGGCAAACATGATTTACCAGAGAGCGATACGTTGCGCGATGGAGCCGAATTTCGGTTGACGCTCTCTGAACCCACAAACCGCACCATTCGGATTTTGCTGACTACGGTGTTCGATCAGTACCGGGAAAACCTGAAGGGCATTGCGATGACCGTGCAAGATATTACCCGTGAAGTGGAATTAAATGAAGCCAAAAGCCAATTTATCAGCAATATTTCCCACGAGTTAAGAACGCCCTTGTTCAATATCAAGTCGTTTATTGAAACCCTCTATGAGTATGGCGAAGAGTTGAGTGTGGACGATCGCCGAGATTTTTTAGACACTGCTAATAAAGAAACCGATCGCCTGACTCGCCTGGTCAACGATGTTTTAGATCTATCTCGGTTAGAGTCCTGTAAGCGCTATATTCTGGAGTCGATCTATCTCGCCCAGCCTGTGGAGCAAACTCTCCGCACCTATCAACTCCATGCCAAAGATAAAGGCATTGAGCTAAGCCAGGATATTGCCGTAGACTTGCCTCCAGTCTTGGGTAACTACGACCTCCTGCTGCAAGTGTTCTCCAACTTAGTGGGGAATGCTCTGAAATTCACGCCAACTGGGGGCAAGGTCGTGATTCGGGCCTATTTACTCGATCGCCCGTCACCTACCGAAGCCACACCATCCCAAGCTCCCAAAGTTCGCATCGAGATTTCTGATACTGGAATTGGCATCGACCCAGAAGACCAGGACGCAATTTTCGATCGCTTCTTCCGCGTGGAAAACCGAGTTCATACCCTTGAAGGCACGGGATTAGGATTATCGATCGTCCGCAATATCGTCGAACGACATCATAGCAAGGTGCATTTAGTCAGTGAAGTTGGCGTAGGAACAACCTTCTGGTTCGATGTGGCGGTTTCCCAAACGGAGTCAGGCACTACCGAGACTAAGGAGTTGGCTCCGGCTGTTACAGAGGCGATCGGAGTGTTTTGAGGATGATGGATTAAATCAATAGTTCGGACATTTTTGCGATAGTTAGCCCTCATCCCCCAACCCCTTCTGCCAGAACGGGAGAAGGGGAGCCGGATTGAAGTCCCTCTCCCCTCTTGGGCTTGTCATTACCAACATTTTTGAGAAATCGAAGATTTCTCAAAAATGTAAATTCTAAAACCCAATGCCTTCGTTACTAACTGTCAATAAGTGGTTACTATTGAGAATAGCAACATAGTCTAGAAACCTGACTGTGCAGGCTTTTTAAGAGATATTGGTAATGGCAAGCCTCTTGGGAGAGGGATTTAGGCTTCGACGTGAGCGCTCAGCCGAACGGTGAGGGTCTATCCTGGCTGTACAACAGGGTTTCCAGAACCTCCACAAAAACTGTCCGAAGTATTGTTAAATAACACCCCTGCTAAATCTCGAACTCGTCAGGAATTCGCAGCTAACCAACGCTGCACCTTTGCAACTGCATCTCTACAGGATCTCGTTACGGAAATTTTTTCCTGAGCCAGCTTTGTAACGTGCGTAGGGGGTCGCTGCTGGTCATTGGATTGGTCGTTGGAGTTGGTTTAGTGCGATCGTGGTACATCGTGCATTCCCTGGCATAGGGACGTTGGGGATAGGTGCAAGTGTCATCGGCATGGTAGGTGCAAGTCAGACACAGGGAAGCAGCGCCTGTTGCGCGGTGCAGAGGAATTCCAGGATGTCCATAGGCTTTCAAAACAGTGAAGCAGCGGGGACAGGTAACGGTTTGAGAGTCGATCGCTTGGTGACACTTGGGACAGTCGGGCATCAGTCCATTCATCCAGCACTACATTTTTGCATCATAACCCATGCCTACACTGTCTTGCAGTAGCTAAAGCCTAGGAAAACTTCCGAATTTGATACTCGCTGGCTTCGACCAATTCGTAAGCGGCTGACATTTGCCGAGAAAATTCCTGTTCCGTTTGGTCTAACACAGCCTTCGGCACACTCTGCCACTGTTCCTGGCTTTCCCACCGAATGACGATCGCTACTTCTGTTTGCTCTTGGGGATTAATCCATACTTCTTTATTCACAAATCCGGCAGAACGAGCTAAAACAGGAGTCCAGATTTCAGCATCTTTTTGGATAAACTGCTCTCTTAGTTCAGCGGCAACTCGAAATTTTAGGTATTCAATGACCATATAAACCAAACACTAGATAGTAAAGGCAATGCAATTATAGGAAATATATTTTAATCCACCTAGGTTAGATATAACCTCAATCATATATCTACAAGTCAATAATCCCTGGCAACCTACGGATCACGGCGCTTAGTTTAAGTTTCTATCTTTAAAAAAGACCTTAGGAGTCAGTGTAACCACCTTCTCTTAAGGTCTTGTCAAGGGCTGCAACTAACGCAGCAAAGCATTGGATTATCACAACACTAGATAACCGATTCAGCGCATTCCTTTAGTTAGTGGGGGGCATCAGCACGGTATCAATGACATGAATCACGCCGTTGCTGGCTTTGACATCTGCCATGACAACCTTGGCATTGTTGACTGTTACCTTACCGCCGGATACACGCACATTCACCGATGCACCTTCAACAGTCTTGACTGGGCCAGTTTTCAGCGTTTTCGATTCCACTGCACCTGCCACAACGTGGTAAGTCAGAATCTTCCGCAACATGGCTTTGTTTTCTGGCTTCAGGAGCTTTTCCACAGTTCCTTTAGGCAGTTTTGCAAAGGCAGCCTCGGTCGGGGCAAACACGGTGAATGGCCCTTTCCCAGATAGGGTGTCTACCAATCCTGCTTCTTTGACCGCTGCGACTAGCGTCTTGAAGTTAGGGTTAGCAGAGGCTACAGCAACGATCGTGCCAACTTTTTGACCCTGGGGCATGGCTCCTGGAGTGGGTTTCACAGGTGGCTTCATGGGCGAAGACATGGGGCTTGGCGGCGGAGACATGGGGGGGGATTGCATCTGCGCCTGGGATGGAATGCTCACAGCAACTCCGGCGGCGATCGTCAAACCAACAGTCGCGTAAATGAAACGCCGAGATAAGAAGTCGTTCATAGGATATGCTTTAAGCTCTAGGAAAGTAAAGAGAATGAACGGTATCACTGAGTTTCAACCGTCCAAACTACTGTAGCTTAATTTGAATGCCTAGAAATCCCCGTCTTTTCGCGTTAGCATCAGGCCGAACTTTTCTCCACTGGAGTCACAGGTTTTCCCGTCTGCGGACCCCTCTACAACCCAATAGGCTCGCACTTTTGAGACTCCAGAGTCATCTTTTTTAAGGGCGTAATACTCCAGGGTGCCGACACAGACCTGTCCATCGCTACCCCGATCGATAAAAGTACCCTTGTAATTGTCGTTGCAAGCCGTATCACGGTTCCGAGAAAAATCCACAGTACCTTCAAAGTCAACGTCTTTATTCTGAGTTCTGTAGAACAGAAGTGCGTTGGCTTTGGTTTCACAGACTTTGCCAATATCTTCCATAACGGTCATGCCTGTATCTGAGACATAGATGTAAGGTGTCGATTGGGAAGCAGGACTTTCAGAAGCTGGACTCTCAGATTCTGGACTTTCAGAAGCTGGACTTTCAGGAGGGTCGCTAGGGGTGGGGGCGATCGGCTCTGGTGTCGG
>JARCMD010000080.1 GCA_030248885.1 Leptolyngbyaceae cyanobacterium MP9P1.79
CCTTCACCCTTTTTCCTTCACCCATCCACCCATCCACCCTTCCACCCATCCACCCTTCACCCCGCATGGCTTGCTTCATCTCTCGCACCGCGCGATCGATGCCAACTAAGACAGCCCGGCTGATGATGGTGTGCCCGATGTTGAGTTCTTCCATCCCTTGAAGACAGGCAACAGGGTAAACATTCCAGTAGGTGAGACCGTGACCTGCATTGACCCGTAAACCAGCGCCGATCGCTCGTTCACACCCGGTTGCCAGAATCTGTAGCTCTGCCATCTGGCTTGGTTCATCGGTAGCTTCAGCATACGATCCCGTGTGTAACTCCACAAACTTGGCTCCGGTGGCCAGGGAGGCATCAATCTGGTGGGGAGCCGCATCGATAAACAGACTGACGGGAATTTTGGCGGCTTGCAGGGTGGTGACAATCTGGGTGAGGCGATCGACCTGACCTGCCACATCCAAACCGCCTTCTGTGGTCACTTCTTCACGCTTTTCGGGAACGAGGGTAACGTAATCGGGCTGAATATCGAGGGCGATCGTCACCATTTCATCGGTTGCAGCCATTTCTAAGTTTAGGTGCGATCGAACCGTTTGGCGCAAGAGCCGCACATCCCGGTCTTGAATGTGGCGGCGGTCTTCCCGGAGATGCACGGTGATCCCATCGGCCCCAGCCAATTCTGCCAAAACTGCCGCCGCAACGGGGTCTGGTTCCACAGTTCGTCGCGCTTGGCGCACTGTGGCAATGTGGTCAATATTGACACCAAGGGTAGGCATCGCAGGTTTCTCCTTCAACTCAAAATGTCTGGCTCAAAATGTTTAGGATTTACGCGATCGGAGTTCAGAGTCGAGCAATCTCCTCACGCTGGTGGTGCTGCTGAGTGGCTACCGACTTTGGCAACTCACACGTAACTTAGGTCAGTCTATTGCAACAGCGTTGTTGTACTGCTTATGCTCTAACCATTTCAGCGCTATCAGGGGCAACTGGCTCAAACCGCAACACCATAATTTGCTCTGGATGTAACCCTAAAGACTGGTAGGTTCGTCCGTTGCGATCGCTAAACTCAACTTCAAACGCTGCACCATTCGCCAGCGTCTCCACTATCGTCCCAACTTGTCCCCGCCACAGATTGTATTGGGGTAGGTTAACGGTCAGCGCTACAACATCCAGCAATTTGACTGTATCATTCATCACACATATAGCTCCACTGGTTACAGAGGATAGCAGGTCGTTAATCGTGGCATCTCTGAACCACGCTCAACGAGCCAGCCGCTCCGAAGGGCTGCACTTTTATTTTGCCATTCGATCGTGAAATCTAACGTGTAGCGTTGCCCAAATCCATCCCGTCTTCCCAACTGAGCTTCTTGAGTTTTGACGACCTCAAGCAAAATCTGACGCAATTCCTCAGCATTATCAGCAGTCATTCCCAGAATTGACGAAAAAAGTCGCGCCTTGTGCTTACCGTCACTATGTTCTGGATTCAGGCAGTAATCACGAAGTTTACGAATATCAACAATTGCATTCTCTGAATTCGGAATCAGCATCTCGAAGCAGCACTAGATGACGAGATTTTATTGCATCTGAGTCTCTGCCCAACGGCACCCGCTCCTGAGACTTAAATCAGTAGCAAGCGGCTTAAGCCGCTTGTTTCACAAGTCTATGCGAAAGTCCTAATGCTGATCTAAGTGATTGAACCAGTTCGCTGCCTTGTACCAATTGGGCATATCCAACGCTTTCAGGGCTGCTTGGATCAAGCTGTAGAAATGGGGCTGAGAGGCATCAAACTCCTCTGCCTCATCCCGGTTTTTCCCTAGCAATCCCTTCGTGTGTTCAGGTTGGAGAACCAATACTTTTCCGTCAGAGTTCTTGATTCTCAGTTCCTGATAGGACAGCATCTCGTAGAGTCCGCAGGAATATTTCCGCTGCTTGTGATAAAAATCAGCACTGGGACGATCGCTCCCCACTGATTTTGGTGGTAAAGATTGCGTGGGTAATCTGATCCCCACCAATTCTAGTTCCACAGTTTGCTGATCTTGCCACTCATTGAGCCGGAGTCGATAGGCTATATCGATGCGATCGGGGACAGGGCAGTAGCGTCCCCAGCGCCAGGCGATTGCTTTGAGGGAGCGATTTATTTTTTCCACGCCTTCAGCCAGGGTCAGCTTGAGATGCAGTTGGTCTTTCCCGATCGCCTTCTGCTCCACCACGCGCACATTGGGAGTCCAAAACACAGGTTCGGGATTTTCCATCCCGCAAGGGTGAAGCTGGTCTAGCTGCTCGTAGAGGCTGAGGTCAATTTGATCAAAGTGAGCTTCGGCATCAATGGTGACCACAGGCTTGAGATGCTCTGGCTGCAACGATTGGCAGGCAAAGGTACTGAGGCACGATCGCCAGGCTTCGAGATTGGCGGCTTGCAGGGTGAACCCGCCTGCGGCCCGGTGTCCCCCGGATTTTTCCAGGAGGTCTTTGGAAAATTGCAACGCTTCAAATACATTAAATTCGGGAATGCTGCGGGCTGATCCCCGGATTTTTTCCTCTGTACTATCTTCGTAAGTGCCAATGAACACGGGTACGCCGTAGCGTTCCACTAACCTGGATGCCACAATCCCAATCACCCCATGGTGCCAGCCCGATTTAACGAGGGTCAGGACTCGATCGCGGTGCAGGTCAATCTGGCTTTGTTCGTAAAGCGCCACAGCCTCTTTTTCAATTTGCTGACAAAGAGTTTGACGTTGCTGATTCACTTGCTCACACTGCATCGCCCGTTCCAGCGCTACGCCCATGTCATCCGTGGTCAACAGGTCAATCACAATTTGGGGATCAGAGATGCGTCCGATCGCATTGATCCGGGGGCCCAGAGAGAAACCCACGGCTTCTGGCTTCATATTTTTAGTGCTGCCCTGACCCGCTACTTGGATTAAGGCTTGTACCCCTGGCAGTCGCGATCGTCCCAGCAGCTTTAACCCCCGCTTTACCCAACGGCGGTTGACTCCCGTCAAAGGGGCTAGGTCGGCGATCGTGCCCAGGGTGAACAACTCCAGCAAGGAACTGGCTAACCCCGTTGATTTGCCCAACTGTTGCGCTAGAGCGATGGCCAACACGTAGGCAACGCCAACCCCCGCCAGTCCGCGATAGGGCGAGGTTTCGGGGATCAATTTGGGGTTGAGGATGGCATGGGCCGGGGGCACCACGGTTGGCACATCATGGTGATCGGTCACAATCACAACTAGTCCCAGTTCCCTGGCTCTGGCGATCGCCTCCACCGCTGCGATCCCGTTATCCACAGTCAGAATTAGTCCTACGCCTTCCTTGTGAAATTCCTCCACCAAGCGCTGATTTAATCCATAGCCATCAGTCATGCGACTGGGGATCGCATAGTCCACATTGGCCCCCAAAAACCGCAACGCCCTTAGCAGCAACGCTGTGCTGGTCATGCCATCGGCATCGTAGTCGCCGCAAATCGCAATTTTAGTTTGAGCGCCGATCGCGTCTTCCAGCAGTTCGAGGCTGATAGGCAAATCAGGAAATTCCTCCAAAGGCGAGGGCAAAACCTGTAACTCAGGATCTAAAAATGTCTGCACTTCTGCGGGTGTTGCCAGCCCTCGATTGAGGAGAATTTGGGCTAGCAACGGTGATACCTGAGCGTCTTGGGCAATCTGAGCCGCTGCGTCTGGATTAGCCGGGGCAATGTGCCAGCGCTGATTGGGTAAGGTGCGATTTTGCATGAGCAACAGTTAAGGCTACGTTATTCTAGATCAGCCTATGGGTCTGTCAACCTCTTAGAAGATTTCTGAGAAAGATGTGACCGCTGTAGGGGCAAAGCATCCGGCAGATCAGCCCTTGAATCGACCAGAAGGTCATTGCCCGGATGCTTTGCCCTTCCGGTGCCTGGTATAAACTTTTCTAGAAATCTCCTTAAACAACGCTACGTATTGTTGGGCGATCGTCACAGGATCGTAGGTAGTGCGAATTTGAGTAATTGCCTCTGGAGTGGGTAAAAATGATGGACGATCGCGGAGCATGAGTGCCATCCGTTCCGCAAATTCCGCAGCGCTCAGGGGATCATCAACGTAGTGGGCGAGATGGAGCGTTGCCTCTGGAATGGCAGTGCAGCGTGTCGTCAAGGTCGGCAACCCCATGCCGATCGCCTCGACAGGTGACAGGCCAAATCCCTCAAAGAGTGATGGATACACAAACAGACTCGCCTGCTGATAGTACCAACCCAACTCAGCATCACTGATGTAGCCCGTGACATGAACCCGCCCTTGCAGATTCAAGGTTGCCACCAACGCCGGAATATCGTCACATCGATCGCGCCGCATTCCCACCAAGCGCGCAGGCAATTGCCCCACCAACACCAGATGCACGGCGGACAAATCGGGGGGCAACTGTTGAAATGCTTGCAGCAGTGTCCTCAAGTTTTTGTGCTGATAGTGATTGGCGACGGAGAGAATGAAGGGCTGGGTCAATGGACTTTGCGGGGCAACTGTTGGGGTAAACCGAGACCAAATGACAGGATTGGCGATCGTTACCGGGGCCGATCGGGGCTGCATTCCATAGACTCGCGCTAGATCACGGCGCACAAAATCCGAAACAGTCACAGTGCGATCGGCGTGCATCAAGGTCAAGCGATGCGCCATGTTGAGCCATATCCGCTTCGTCGCAGAAAAAAGCTGGGGAAAATGGGCATAGTTTAAGTCATGAATCAGGGTCACAACGGGTATGGAAGCCGACCAGCGCCAAGGTGTGAAATAGTTGGGATAAATTAATCCGTCTAGGTTTAAATCCTTGGCGTATCGCTGAATCCGCATTGCCTCCGTGACAAATCGATTCTGGACGATCGGTACGGGAACCACCTGAACCCGATCGCGCAGTTCCCCAGTTGCCTCCGTCAGCCAAGGGGTTAGGTCAGGGGGTAGAAAAACGACGGGTTGCACCTCTGGGAGTTGGGCAAGTCCTACCAAAAGTCCCCTTAATGTAAACTCAGCCCCTCCCACTTGAGCGGGTTTCAAAAACAAGCCACTGATGCCTAGTTTCATGGGTGTTGTGAAGGGTGTTGGGATGGATTTTCATGTCGAAAAACTTGGGCTGACCACCAAATCATTTTTCCCACGAATAAACCCAACCCTACGCCCGTCCCATACTTTTCTAAATAGTAGAAAAACTGAGTGGGTAGAAAGTAAAAAGACTTTTTCTGCCCAAATAAGGCTTTGAATTTAGGGAGGGGACGATCGCTCTGGCAACCACCTAAAAAATCGGCTACTTGGGAATTAATTCTGCCCCGATGTTCAATCCGAGCCGCTCCTAAAAGATAGGCAGAAAATCCAGATCGAACCGCCCGCAAAACATACATACTGTCGCCATGATAATGGGGGAATCTGCTAGCATCCGGCAACCCCACTCTCTGTACTACCCCAGCAGAAAAGCCAACACAATGGCCACTCATTTCATCTACCGCCACCACTTGTCCTGGTTCTGCTGCCAACCGCTTTCGTCCTTTGGCTCCAGTTTCAACTAAGGTATTGGACTCCATCAAATAGCATGAGGCTCCCACAATTGATTCAGGATATCTTTGTAGAAAATCGACCAGTTGAGACAAGGTATTACTATTAGGAATACAATCATCATTAAGCCAGATAATGAACTCTGCCTTCTGTTCATGGGCATACTGCATTCCTAAAACGATCGCCCCTGTCCACCACAAATTTCCGTCCCCAACTAACACAACAACTTCCAGATAATGTTGATGAATTGCCTCCTTCGTCCCATCTGTAGAGCCATCATCTACAACTACAATTTGATAGCGTTCCAAGTCGCCATATTCCCTGAGCCTTGCTAAACATTCCAACGTAATCTCTTTACGATTATGAACTGGAATAATGACATAAACAGAGCGCTTCAGCACTGGGAAATTCATGGAACTATCCAACTAAAGAGCGGTACACGTCTACAGTTTGCGCTGTCGTTTTCTCCCAACTAAATTGTTTGGAGCGATCGTACCCTTTAGCAATGAGCCGATCGCTCTTTAGAGAATGTTTGAAAAGTCTGGTTTCGCATCATAAATCTTCAAGGGCGGAGCATTTGGGCCCAATTCTCCATCACTCTCTAGAGACTTTTTACCAAATGCTTTGCCCCTATGTAAGCTAATTGCTACTTTTAGAACATCCCCTTAACTAACACTAAAACCTAATGTTGATAGCTAACTTTGAAACCACTGCGGTTGCAAGACTTCGAGCGACCAACGGACTATTTTCTTGGAAAATAACCATGAGCCTCGCACCACGCCGCACTTTTCTAAAAAGTAAAAAAATTGAGTAGGTAGAAAGTAGAGAGATCTTTTCTGCCAAAACAAGGTGTTGAACTTAATCAGAAGCGACTGACTTTTGCAACTTACCAAAAAATCAGCCACTGTAGATTTAATGTGGCCCAAATGCTCGACCCGGGCCGATCCTAAAAGATAGGCAGGAAATCCGGCTCGGACTGCCCGTAAGATATACATACTATCACCATGATAATGGGGAAATCTATTGATGTTTGGCGATCCCACTCGTTGCATCATTGAAGCTGGAAATCCAACACAGTGACCACTCATTTCATCAACATTTACAACTTGACCTGGTTTTGCCATCAGTGCTTTTGCCCCTTTAGCTCCCGTTTCAATTAATGTATTGGACTCGCTCAAGTAGCAAGATGATCCCACAATCGAATCAGGATGTTTTTGTAAAAACTCAACCAATTGAGACAGGGTATCACTACTTGGAATACAGTCATCATTAAGCCAGATTATAAACTCTGCTTGGTGTTTGTAAGCATATTGCATTCCTAAAACGATCGCCCCAGTCCACCATAAGTTGCCATCTCCAATTAACACAATCACTTCAGGATAACTTTGGTAAATTGCTTCCTTCGTACCATCTGTAGAGCCATCATCAATAACCACAATTCGACATCGTTCTAAGTCACCATATTCACTAAGCTTAGACAAACAGTTTAATGTAATCTCCTTACGATTATGTACGGGAATAATCACGTAAACAGAGGGTTTTGATAATGGAGGATTCATGGATTTATCCAACTAAAGAGCGATAGACTTCTACAGTTTGTGCCGCTGTTTTCTCCCAACTGAATTGTTTGGCTCGATCGTATCCTTTGGCAATGAGCCGATCGCGTTCCGCTGGGTGATTAAGTAAGCACAACATCGCTTCTGCCAAATCAGTTTGGGAATTGGGATCAACTAGCAAGCCAGCATCACCCACCACTTCAGGTAAGCTAGAGCAATTCCCTGCTATTACTGCTGTTTTACACGACATTGCTTCCAAAGGCGGAATACCGAATCCTTCATACTTGGATGGATAAACTAAGCCAATACTGTAGTGATATAGCTTGGCTAAATAGTTATCCTCAATATGCCCATAATGTTGAATCTTTTTAACTAGATTTAGCTCGTTAATTAGTCGCTTTTCAACCTGGTTGAACGAGGAGCCTACAACACATAATATAACCTCTGAGTTGGTAGAAACTACTTTGCTAAAGGCTGTAAGTAATCCATCAAAATTCTTGTAAGCAGTCCGTCCCCCCACGTATAAAAAGTATGGCTCAGATGGCACCATTTCTTCGGACTCAAAAGCCTGTTCGTATCTAAGATTTGAGGCGAGAGGGGTCACAGTAATCTGATTTGGAGGCAATGAATACCTCTCTAACAAGTCTTGCTTAGTATTTTCAGAAATACAGATAATAGCTTGAGCTGCCAAGATTGCCTCACGTTTTTTCGCGGTAATTTTACCTTTGGGGTCAAGCTCTTTGGGGAAAAGCTCGTGAATCATATCCCATACTGTTAACACAATGGGACAGGTATAAGCCTTAACTGCTTGGCGACTGAGCAAAGTGTAATAAGTAGGATGAGCAATATCAATTCGCTGATTTGATATAACTGAGCCAAAATAGAGCTGCTCAACCAAGTAAGAAATATATGTAGGACGAAATCTCTGACGCTTAAATATTTTCAGGTTAGGGTGAATAAGCTGATTTGAGTTCGACGGTCGAGCCGATAGAAGTAAAGGTACAAAGTCAGCGGGTAGTTGATTGATTAAATTAGTGAAGTAACAATTTATCCCTCCTACAGGCTGAAGTGCATAAATCTGTCCATCGTATAAAACTCGCATAATTTACTAGACATGCTTTTCATTAAGATTTCCGTTTGGGATCACTCAACGATCGTCCCCATCCAAACATTTACTAATCTTTTAACCGACTTCTGGTTTTAAGCTATTCACCTTTGGCAACTGCCTTCAGCTTAGTGTAAAACTCCGATGCCTCCGAAGCAGGTACAAAGCGACCGATCGGCCGCTTGCTCACTTGGCAGCGCGACCAATCTGCCTGATACACCTCAGCCCGAATTGGCTTAGGCAGCAGGCGGAAGGCACGAGTTGGGAACTTAGATTCGGGGGGAGAGACGATCGCGGGGTCAGGGATTCTGGCAGATTCAAGGAGTACGTCTGATACAGTCAAATTTGGCTCGTTGTCATTTGAGGGTAGTGCAGCCTGGGAAGGGACAGATTCAGCATCATGTGTCCTGGTTTCAGGAGAATAATGCAAATCTTCCATCGAAATAGAAGCTGGATCAGTAGCAGGATGAACTGAGCCACAATCCTCCATTGGAAGATTTGGGAGGGAGGGAGCCGGGCTGAAAAGAGCAACGAGATCAGAGGTGATTGCTGGCTCAGCTTCCGCTGGTTCGGTATCAGTCAATTCGGGGCTATCAGTCTCTAGAGCTTGAAGTAATGCGGGTTCACTGCTAGTTGCAAAGGGTGGATGGGTAAACCAACCAGCACTACTCTCAACCGTACCACCTTCGGTTTTACTACTTTCAGGCGCTGTCGCTACGATCGCTTCAGGCTCAGCCTCTGAGGATTCAGATGGGGTTAGCGAGGGCTGGGCATCAGGTTTTGTTGCTAAGCCTGATGCAGAATGTCCTCGAATAATGCGCTCAAAATCTCGATTGAAGTGGCAGATTGGCTCACCCCGTCGTTCCCAGAACAAAAGAATTTGTTCCACTGAAACTGCCTTGTATCGCCCTTGATACAGAGCCTCAACGACGGCTGAGCAAATCCAGCGAACTTGATAGTCATGGGCCCATTGAGTTGCCAATTGAACCGCCTCACAACCATCCAAGTCAAAGCCATAACGAGTGAGTAAGGCTTGTGTATGTTCAACTGTCGAGTTTTTTGACAATTCTGTCATCGGGGATGCTCGCCAAGTAGTGCCGCTTTTGGGGGTTACTCATTCCTGAAACTAGTAGTCAGTTAATTATTACTGAGTAGATAGATTGTTAAGATCTAGAACATTTATTCAATCAATAGCGTTAATCAGTAGGGAGGCATGACTCTTTGTCAGAAGCGGTTGTCTCCTCATAGAGAACCAAACCCTTGAACAGCATGGGTTACACTACGCTAACCCATCCTACAGTTAATTCAACCCACCTACTCATAAAATTTGGTGGGAAGGCTGCCAAACTTTTCTTGGCAGAACACTATTCGTTAGAACGACGCACCCCCCGCTCTACAGATTGGACGTTAGCCCCAGAAAATGGCTCAGAGCCTCCAGTCCAATTAAAGTCACTGATTCGCACCCCCAAGGCCCCTAGTTGCAACACTGGGTTGTAGCGTAGGGTCAAGCCGTAGCTACGACGGCTGTATTCCAAAATGTAATCGGTGCTAATTTGCTGACTAGTGTCCAGGTTAACAGATGTTTGCAACCCAACTCGTAGGGGGCCATACAGTTGCTGGACAAATCCCCCTGAAAGCACTCTAGTATCAGCGGCGCGATCGAACAAGAAGGGAGACAGCCCCGTGATCGCGGTTTGGGAATAGCTGATGTTGAAGCCTGTGTAGTCAAAGAACGGGCGAGAGAAGTTGCCAAATTGGGCTTGTAGCCCCACCGTACCCGTTAGCGTGGCTTGGGTATCGCCACTCGTATAGGAGCTAGTTACTCCTTCCAGCCTAGTGACCAGTTGGACATAGGGCACCACTGGGTTAGCGGTGTATTTCAGTCCTGCATCAGGCGTGGCGGGCAAAGCCTCCCCTTGCCAGAGATAAAACCCCCGATTCAGAGCCGCGCTACCCTGCAAGCGACCCAAGCTAATTAAATTATTTTGGCGGCTTGGGCTTAGGAAGCTGGGGCGATCGGTGTTAGCAGTGATGTACTGTCCCCCCGCCTGGTAGTTGAGGTCGATTCCCGTTTTGCCCAGGGGAATAATGGGAGAGGTGATGATTGCCCCGACACTCGTTTGCACATCCTGGAAGCCTAGGGAGCCGTTAAAGAGCCGATCGCGGTAACTGGTTTCCACGGATAGGGTATGAATCCCAATCATTTGCTGTAACCGCAAGCTAGCTCGGAGGTTCTGGTCAATGCGACTGAGATCGAAGCTGGTTAAATTGGCTGATCCCCGCAGGGAGGTCTTGGGGCCTAGCGTTGCATCAAGCCTGGAGACCAAGCCATATACTGCGGGATCAAACACCCCGGTGCTTGGCCCCCCGAAGGCTTTCTGCACCAGAAATTGCGGAGTCACACTGAATTGCACTTGCCGATTGTCGATGATATCGAAACTACGTTCAATATATAGACCGCCCCGATCGCCGCCATCGAAGCCAAGCTGTACCAGTCCTGAGTCTTGCTGTCTGCGTCCCAGGACAGCCCGCGATCGGGGAATGGGCACCGAAAAACCCTGATCAAAAACAATTCGCGGCTGGGAGGTTTCCACGACATCTTCTTCAGGGGAAACCCGGGTTAGGGTAGCCGTGTCTGCCCGCACCTCCAGTTCTGGGGGCGAGAAGGGGTCATTGGTGAACCGCACATTCACCGCTTGCCAGCCTTCGGGGGTGAAATTAACGCGGTCTGCCTCAAACCGCACCTTACGCACACTGCCTCTGACCTGGGTTTCGGGGGCATCTCTGCCCGCCCCAGTAATCAAGGTGAGGTCGCCCGCACCGCTGACCTGTTGGGGGGGCTGACTGGACAGCAGCCGACCACTCAGCGGCTCGGATAGTCCGCTTCCCACTTCCGGGGGAGGCGTGGTGGCAAAGTCTTCACTGGCGGCTGAGTTGATGAGGCCGCTGGCATTGAAGATTGTGCCAGTGCCATCAACGAAATTGTACTCAAATCGCTCGCCCTGGAGGATTTGCTGACCCCGTGTTAAAACAACATTTCCTTCGGCAACCGCTCTCCGATTGACCAAATTGACCTGTAGACGATCGGCATCCAGCACTGATCCCCGAAACCGCATCAAGACATTTCCCTCAGCGGTAAACGTGCGTTGCTCGGCGTTGTAACTCTGGCGGTCTGCCTTCAACTCCAGTACGCCTGGCTCAGTGGGCAGCGGAGTTGAAGTCGCTGGAAGTGAGGGCGCAGGGCTACTGGGCGAATCAGAGGTGGAAGGCGCTTGACCGAGGAGAGTTGGCAGTTCTACCCCGATCGGCTGTCCTAGCAATGTGGCACTGGATAGAGGATGGGGTGACTCAGGTTCCCCCTCACTTTTTAGTTGTGCAGGTTTCAGTTGCGCGGTAGAGACTTGGACGATCGGAGTCCCTTCTTCTTGCTTCATCCGTGGAACATTAGCCTTAGCAGAATGGCTGAACTCTGGTGCTAGAACCTCTGGTGGGACAGGAGTTGTCAAGAAACTAGCCGAAGTGCCAGTCGAGGTCACGTAGGGATAGACTTTGACTTCTGAGGTGGGGGAGAAATTGCTGCCCGTGCTGTTGGATGTTCCTGTAGGCTCAGAAGCTATAGGCTCAACGGCAACAACAATATCCCCCAAAGGTGGAGTGGTGAACAGCGGTGGGGGTGGCAGTGCAGGGTAGGGCATAGTTCAGTAACGGTGCTGACAGACAGCCCAGACGTAGGATTTCCACAAAACCTTCCCGATCGCTTCACCCAGGACTAAAAATCCGA
Organism: Leptolyngbyaceae cyanobacterium MP9P1.79; assembly: GCA_030248885.1. Taxonomy (GTDB): domain Bacteria; phylum Cyanobacteriota; class Cyanobacteriia; order JARCMD01; family JARCMD01; genus JARCMD01. Next base: position 11,943 of record JARCMD010000080.1, read on the forward strand.
AGCATCTTAAGGTTGATACCTCTGAATCTAGACCTATACGTTACTCCCATGGCAGCCCACACTGAGATCAAAGGGCTGCAAGTGGACAAGGGATATTCGATTCTCACGAGCAAGGAGCTTGGGTCTAAGAACACTAAACTGGGAACTCGATCCCCGGACTCTGCGAGAATCTGGGAATCTTGCCAAAGATTCAGTTCCAGAACCTGGGATGTTGCCAGGGTCAGCTTTGGGTTAGCAAGATTCAACTTCCTATCCCACGAACCTTGAGATTCTAGTCCAGGGAGTTCCAAATTATTTCAATTTGTCTAAACAGGGGGTTTTAGTTCTTCGTCGGCCATGGGTCATTTCTGCCATTCTGCTTGAGAGGCAAATTGGCGATCGGCTTAGATCAAATATGTCGTTTCAAACAGTTGGCTTTGGTACTTATTCCATATCCCGCCGTTTTGGATTGCGGGCAGGATCGTTTGACAAAAATCCAAAGACAAATAAGCCAACAAAGAAGGCAACGACGATGTAAACAGTAATCTTAAGTGCCAGCATATTAAGTCCCTCTAGAAACTGAACCGAATTCTATGATAAGACTCTAGCGGGAATTAGGGAACAGAATCAGACTAATCCGATCGGGGCTACCTTAAAACAAACCACCATCCGATTCGTAGAAACTCAGTCGGCCAAATCCCAGAAATTGACCGTAAGCTTTATCTCCGGCAGGAAAAGCTGTGACCCCAAATAGGTAAACGCCACCACTGTCGGGATTTCGTTTGGGACGAATGCCAACAGTAACCGTTTTGCCTGGGGCAACGGGAGGATCAAAGGTAATGGAGACCGATCGGGTTTCTTTGTCCGTGGTGACAGATCCTAGGGGCAGGGTTAGTCCTGAGTCAAAGCGCTCTCCCTCAGAAGCTCGCGTTTGCTCAGGATAAAACTGTAGAGTATCCGGCGACTCACGCTGAGCGATGGTGATTCGCTGTAACGGCTCTCCAGCGTTCTCAGGAATCCTTAAGGTGAAATAATAGGTTGCTCCCCAGACGTAGGTAGACTTCTGAGTAGTCCTAGCACCAACTAATCGAGGAGGGGACGTGAAGTAAACCGTGCCATCTGCCAGGGAGACGGCTTGGGCTGTTCCCAAAAGTCCTACAGTGCAGGCTGCGCTAGCAAATGCAGCTACAAGTTTCGTCGCGATCGGCATAATTTTTTCTACCTTATGCTTATTTCACGTCAACTTTTCAAGGCAAATCTCAGGGCAAATCTCAGGGCAAATCTCAGGGCAAGCTTTAAATTCAGAAATGGAATGCTCTGATATTTCATAGTTTAGCTTGGCGATCGTAAGCTTACTTACAATGCAAAATGTCTTGGGCGCTACCTTTAGCAACAGATGAAACAACTTCCGTTTACTGAAGCAATTCTGAAATCTGAGAAATACTGGAGCTTGGGGCTGACGATCGCTGCCCTTTTGTTGTGGTGCATTGCGCTGGGTAACTCGCCCCTACGAGATTGGGACGAAGGAACCTATGGAATTGTGTCCCGCGAGATGTTCCGTGATGGGCATTGGCTTTATCCCACATTGAATGGCGATCCCTTCATGCTGAAACCGCCGCTGGTGGAGTGGCTGATTGCCTGGAGTTACGCCATGGGTGGGGTGAATGAGTGGACAACTCGGTTGCCGATCGCGCTACCGAGTGCCCTAGCAGTCCCCTTGCTGTATTGGATTGGACGAGAAGTTTTTCCCGATCGCCTCCCTGCGGTGCTGAGCGCCCTGGTTTACCTGACTCTGCTGCCCGTAGTGCGGCACGGGCGACTGGCGATGCATGATGGGATTGCGATCGCGGCGTTTTTGCTGCTACTCCTGTGTTTGTTGAAGGCCCGCCGGAACGTGCAATGGACGTTGGGAGTAGGGGTGGCTCTGGGGATCATTAGTTTTACCAAGGGGGTTCTGTCGTTGCCTCTGGGGACGATCGCCCTGATTTTTCTATTTGTAGAAGGACAGATGGGGCTACTGCTCAGTCCCTATCTGTGGGTGGGCATGGTGCTGGGCAATGCGCCGGTTGTGACTTGGTATGCCTTGCAAGGGCTGCACTATGGCGAAGTGTTTTGGCGGGTGCATTTTCTCTCGCAGTCGTTCGATCGCTTGTGGCAATCTGTGGAAAACAATGCGGGACCGCCCTGGTATTACGTCTTGGAAATTCTCAAATACACCTTGCCTTGGTTACTCTTTATTCCCCCCGGATTAAAGTTGTCCTGGGAGCAGCGCCGTACCAGTTGGGGGCGTTTGATTCTCATCGGGACAATTTTTTACTTGGGTATTATTTCAGTCATGAAGACAAAGTTGCCCTGGTATGTCATGCCCGTGTACCCGTTCTTGGCGTTGGCAGTGGGCGCTCAGTTGGCTCAGCTATGGCAAAATCGCAAAGCCTACTCTGTGGTTTGGATGGGGTTGCTTGGTGTTTTGGCGATCGGTTCCCTAGGGGCTGGCACCTACATTGGGTGGGCAGAGTCGCGTCCTCTGCTGGTGCTGATGGGTGTGGTGTTGGGGCTGACGTTGGCAGTTGCGGCTGGGCTGATGCAGCGGGGCGATCGGCACTTCATTCCCGTGCTGTTCACCGGACTCTACCTGGCATTGCTCATTCTGATGAGTTCAAACTTCTGGCTCTGGGAGTTAAATGAAGCCTTTCCCGTCAAACCTGTGGCAGCGTTGCTTCAGGCAAACCTTCCCCCTAGAACCAAGGCGTACATTACCTTTCCCTACGGTCGTCCCAGTTTGGATTTTTACAGCGATCGTCAAGTTAGCCCTATCTCTTCTGAAGATCTAAAGTCTCTTTGGTCAACCCCGTCCTATGTTTTGCTAGATCAACCCAGTTTGAATGCTAGACATCTGGACCGCAAAATTTTGGGAACGGCAGCCGGGTTTACCTTAGTGCAAACCCAGCCCACTAGCTAAATTTCTTCAGAAAATGTTGGTTTTTTACCCTTCCCCCAGTTGTGTTGTCCAGATGTGTCGGCTTTAGAGGCTAACGTGAATTCAGGGTTTAGCCCCCGCAGTACTTTGTCAAACTGTCGTCTATGTACTGGTAAGTCAGCATTAAATTTCCAATATAGGCACTCACTCCAAAGGCTTGGTTCTGAGTGGGTGCAGGGCCAACTTCTTCAGCAAGTTGGGCAAATCTAGCTAAGCCTTTATAAAACTCTGCGGCACCCAGTTGAAGTTCCTTGATGGCGGCATCTTGGATGCTCAGTTTCTCGATCGCCTTTGCCTGTCGAAGTGCAGCCTGGACAAACTTTGTAGTATTCTGGTTGGACTTCTCTAAGGATTTGTCAGCTTGCTTGATGGCGTTTCTCAAAGCTCGACACTGGGACTTATTGACTAATGTGGAGGTGGGCGTAGGGCTGGGCGAGTTGAGCGTAGGGCTGGGCGAGTTGAGCCTTGGAGTGGCAGGAGTTGTTGTAGGTTTATTGGGGTTACATAGACCAGACATGTCGATGACTCTACCGGATGCGGTTCGCATAAAGCAGGTGGAGTCTGTTTCTTGGGCGATCGTCATGCTGGAAGCAGCCCCCAACAGGGTGATGGCAACTGTAACAGCGGCAGTCAGGCGCGGCAGCATTGGCATAGGTTTTTAAGATTAATTTTCTCTAGAATACCCAATTCCCTTGCATATTCTCCAAAGTTCGGAGTTTTTGCTAAAACTTTTGCCAGACACAGGGGCGAGACATTCGCAATGACTCAATTCGTCCTAACTGAGATCTCCTGGGATGGCGATCGGCTCCTCTGGACGGGGGTTCTCTTGTTTGAAGGGCAAATCTTCATTCATTCCCTCGATTTGTTGTTGTTCCATCTCGTTCATCTGACCAATGTACGATCGCAAGATGTGGCTGAGGCGATCGTCATAGAAGCGGTGCAAGCTGTGATTGGGTGTGGCTGGGAAGCCCCGCCGTTTTTTGTGCTGACCGCCCGCGCCGGGGTCAAAGGTTTGGATGCCATTGGCAATGCCCCACTCGATCGGGGTGTAGTAGCAAGCATCGAAGTGGAGGCAATCGATCGGTTGCTGACTGCCCCAGTAGCGCCCGTAGAGTTGATCTCCTTTAAATAGGCAAAAAGACATCCCTACGGGCTGGCGTAGATTTTGCTCACTGTAGGCCGCCGCAAACATCACACGATGAGCATAGTTTGGGTAAAGCTGCTCGAAGAATTTACGGGTCAAATACTTACTGCCCCACCACCCAAACTGGTCGCAGGTGTGGGCATAGAAGTTGTACATCAATGAGAACAGCGGCTTGGGAATGTCTGCTCCAGTTAGGGTTTTAAGCTGGAGTCCTGCCTGCTCTACAGCTTTGCGCTCTCGCTTAATATTGCGTCGCTGGTTGGCATTGAACACGCCTAAGTAATCATCAAAGGTCTTGAAGCCGGAATTTTGCCACACATAACTGTGGTGCAGCCAACTGGTGAAACCGTGGCGCTCAATCACAGGTTGCCAATCGGGGTCAACGTAGAGGAAATGGCAGCCAGAGATTTGGTTCCGATCGCAAAAATGGTCAATTTCCGCCACCATCAAGGCGGTCAGTTCCTCTTCATCTTCCCCATCGGCGATTAGAAAACGATAGCCCACGGCGGGGGTGAACGGGGACATTCCTAAAAGCTTGGGATAGTAATTAACCCCCAGCCGATTGGCTAAATCTGCCCACTGATGGTCAAAGACAAACTCGCCATAGCTGTGCCCCTTGGCATAGAGTGGTGCCGCAGCTACCAGGGTTTGTCCCTGCCACACGGTTAAATGGGTGGGTAGCCACCCTGATTTTCCGGTGACACTCCCCGACGATTCCATGTTGTGGAGCCATTCCCACTCCATGAAGGGGGTTTTCAGCGGCATTGCTAAGGCATCCCAGGCGGCTTGTGACACGTCAGCAACTTGGCTAATCCAGGCTACAGAGTAGCGAGATTTAGAGTGTTCAGTCATGGTTTACCGTGGATGACTGAACACTATCCTAATGCAATCCTCCCAGTGTTGCAGGGATGATGGGACGGGGTGAGTGGAGCGGCACTGTTTTGAAGCTGAGCCAGTTTTGAGGTTGAGCCAGTTTTGAGGCTGAGCAATTCGATCGGAAGCTGATCACGTTAATGAGATCCGGTATCGCTGACCAACCCATTGTTCGTGATGTGATTGCCTTCACCGATCGCCCCGTGTTTTCTAGATAACATTGCGGTCTAGGGAAGTGCAATCTGTTGGGATGGAATTTCTCTAGAACATCGTGCCAGATGTTCTTTTTAGCTTACGAACCGGTAGGGTGGAAAGGTGAGATTATTACAGGACAGTAAAAAACAGGTCTAGTAGAGCTGTTATCAAAAAATCTCCAAGATTTACTCTTGATGAGCGATGGAGCCGTGAGCTACAGCAGCCTATTTCCCGCCATCTTTGGCATTCCCTACGTCCCCCCGTCAATGCACTAGAGTCCGCTTCCCCAACCCCTGTTACCGCATCCTGCTCACTCTCGCTAAGGCTCAGGTCGTCAAGCGGCACTTGGGCAAACGACTCGTTGAGGTGGAAACGATTAAGGCCCATGGGAGTTGGAAGCGCATTCATCAAGGCTTAGCGGAACTAGTGTTCTGTCAAGAAAATTTTGAGGAGTTGAAGACCCTCAAAATTTAACTCCAACTAACCTCCCAGCTTTCAGCTACCCGCCAATTAATGATTGACAGACTACTAGGTTACACCCAACCCAATAACCTCAGCGATCGATCGCTTCAATGCCACAGCCCGCCGTATGAATCCCTACCAAGTTCGACGCTCTCTCGCCTTTGTCCACTGTCCCCACACTCGTCACACGTTCGCTCGGTGGTCTGCTTGTGTCTAAAACTGGGTACGTCCTTATCGCAGTTTGCGTCAATGCCTCTCTCCTTCAAGGCAAGCAGCTTTACCAACTTCGCACTCCGGCTATGGCAATGGGCTTGACTGACCACCTTTGGTCGATCGCTGACGTGCTTCGGGCTATGGTTTACCCTCCTCTTCAAAGGGTTTGAGATAATCTCAGGAGACTACCCGGACGTCAGGGCTATTTCATTCTAAATAAGTTCATTAACGTGTTAAGACTAAAGCTATCGAGACGTTGAGCTTGAGCCATGTTCGAGAACCCATGATGACGATA
>JARCMD010000458.1 GCA_030248885.1 Leptolyngbyaceae cyanobacterium MP9P1.79
CCCTCACCCTAAATCCCTCTCCCTAGGGAGAGGGATTTAGGGTGAGGGTGGATCGGGCGGTTACAAAACTGGGATGCACCCGTGGACGGCTTCCTCCTTACCGAGGTCAGCGACACAGGCGCAGGTTGATATGATCCCCTAATCGAGCGGCGGCTGAAACCCAGCCCGCTTGCGGACGATTGACATAGAGCCACTGTCGTTTCGTGTCGTCTTCCTGAAGGGCGGGCAGAGAATCCACCTGGACAGTGCTGCCGTTAGGTAAGACTTGCAGACGATCGCTGCGGGTATTGGGTTCGCGACGTAACACCAGTCCATTGCCGACATCGGCAGTGATCTGTAGGCATACGGGGGGTTTCAGCCCCGTTTTGATCGCCTCCATGGGGCTAGAGCCATAGAGTTCATTGTTGATCACGCAACCTTCCCCTGCATAACCAGTACCAATCTGTCCCACAAAATCACTCACCCGATGCCAGTAGGTGGCTTCTTGCTTGGCTGCGGTGGCTATCTCGGTACAGTAGAGACTCCAGGCGCTGAATTGCGAGGCATCCGCGTTAGAAAAACCTGTTTCGTAACGGGGAAGAGTGGAGTCCTTGACAAGCATCCAGGGACTCCAACCAGGGAGTGTCGTCTGGGGCGTGAACTGAGCCGTAACAGACGGAGCGGCAGTTAGCAGGAGAGGCAAAATGCTGAAGTAGAGAGAACGCATCATCCGTGTTACCCAAAGCAATCCGTGAGTTCCTTTATTTTGCCGCAATCCCTATACACCTCAAGATCAAGTCTCTGTTTCTGTCATTAGTGGGGTTTGAGCAGCACTCAAAACTCAAAACTATTCCCCACTAGCTTCGTCCTACAAGTTTGGCAACCATGGCTACCAATTGCACCAGATCAACAGGTTTAGCCATATGGGTTTGAAACCCTGCCTCGATCGCCCGTTGTTGTTCTGCCTCACTCGCATAGGCAGTTAGCGCAATGGCGGGAATTTGTCCTCCAGCGGCGGCATCCAGCGATCGGATTTGTCGAATTAGGAAATAGCCATCTTCCTCTGGCATCCCAATATCGCAAATCAGCACATCATACCGATCAGGGTGGGCACTTAGCGCCGCCAGTGCTTCTCTGGCCGATGCCGCCGTCAACACCTCCGCTCCATACTGCCCCAACATAACCGTGAGTAGCTCACAGGTATCCACCTCATCATCCACCGTTAAAATGTGCAAGCCTGCCAAAGAGAGAATGGCATCACTCGCCTCCGCAGGGGAAGCGTCCGGGGCAGTCGGCTCTAGCTCTAAATCGCTCGGTGGTATCACGTCCTGGGGGGTAGAGCGGAGCGGCAACCTGACGGTCAGTGTCGTCCCCTGTCCCGCCCCTGGACTCTGCGCTTGCACGGTGCCTCCATGCATTTCCACCAACTGCCGCACGATCGACAAGCCCAGTCCCAGACCTGCCTTAGCTTTAGTCGTGCTGGCATCTCCCTGCCGAAACCGCTCAAAAATATGGGGTAACAACTGGTCGGAGATGCCCTGCCCTGTGTCACTAATTTGGACTTGAGCATACTCATCGACGCACTCCAGTTGCACCTCAATGCGTCCCCCACACGGGGTGAACTTGATGGCGTTGGATAGCAAATTCCACAGGACTTGCTGGAGGCGATCGGCATCCCCCATCACCATCGCCGAACTCAACTGAGAGCCGATTTGGATGTTTTTTGCTGTGGCTGATAATTGCACCACATCGATCGCCGCTTGCGCTACTAAGCGTAGATCAAGCAAACGGGTGGTGAGATGCAGCTTGCCATGGGTAATCCGGGAGACATCCAGAATATCCTCAATCAACTGGGATTGCGCTTTGGCACTCCGCTCAATCACCTCCAGAGCCTGGGTGATCGTTGCTTCATTCAGGGTGCGGGTGCGGAGCATTTGCGCCCAACCCATCATCGTGTTGAGGGGATTGCGGAGTTCATGGGAGAGGTTGGAGAGAAATTCATCTTTGGCGCGGTTGGCGCTTTCTGCCTGGTGCCGAGCGGTTTGCTCCTGGGTCAATAGCTGCGATCGTTCTACTTCAAACTGTTTGCGATCGGTAATATCTTCGATCGACAGCAAAATCTTTGATACGTTGTCGTCGCGTTGCAGCTTGCACGCATTGAGCATCAAGGTTTTTTGCCCAACTCGCTCAAACTCATGATCGATCTCAAATTCTTGCAGCAGCACATCATCCACCAACAGTTCTTCCAAGAGCGATCGGAGCAGCGGCAGGTTCCATTGGCCATTGCCTAGCTCAAACAGGTCGGCTTGCAAGGTTTCCAGGGCTGAAAGCTGAAACGTTTCGTAGAACGATCGATTGGCAGTATTCACCCGCATCTCAGCATCTAGCACCACGATCGGGGTGGGCACCGTGGCGACGATCGTTTCCGCATAGTTACGGGCCGACTCCAGCATGGCGGCATTGCGTTTGAGCGCATCAATATCCAGAAACACGATCGCCACCCCATCAATTTGGTTTTCCATCGTGCGATAGGGACGAATGCGGAGAACATACCAATACCCTGTTTCCGTTTGGATTTCCTGTTCCTTGGTGTTGAGCGTCTCCAGCACCTCCGCAATCATCAGTTCTAAATTAGGCACATCAAAATTGCCCCGAAGGTCGTTGAACGGTCGTCCGACATCGGCAGGAATAAAATTGAAGAGTCGCTGCGCCGTGGGCGTAAAGCGGCGAATTCTTAAATCATTAGTCAGCATAATGATCGGGATACTAATGCTGCCAATAAAATTGTTCAGGTCGCTATTGTCGCGGTTTTGTTGCAGATTGCGGCTGCGGAGTTCGTCGTTCGTCGTAGAGAGTTCTTCGTTCGTCGCTTGAATCTCTTCCTTAGCGGTTTGGAGTTCCTCATTCGTGCTTTGCAACTCCTCATTGGTCGATAGAACTTCTTCATTCGCCACGCGCAGGCTTTGGTTGAGATTGTTTTGTTCTTGAATCACCGCTTGCAGATGCACTTGAACCGCCAGTTCCCGTTGGGTAGCAGTGGCCAGCGCCTGACGGAGTTGCTCAATCTCTCGCTTGGAGTCTGCTGGCTCCCCGTTCTCAGTAGGGGCGGCGCTGCGGTGAAGGACGAGGGGTGAAACGGCTTCAAAGCACACCAAAAAATAGGGTGTGTTCCCGATCGTGGGCTGAAAGGGAACCACATTCAGATTGAGCAGGATCGATCGCTCACCCGACTCAATCTCAATGTGTTCTTGTCGCACCATTAGGTTTTGGGTTTGTGCTTGATAAATCACCGTGCGTAGGGCAGCCGCCAATCCCTCCCGTGCCATCATCAGCAGGTTTAAGTTTGTGGTGCCGGGGGTCAGCTTCAGGTAGGGATCGGTGTCTCCGCGCACTTGCAGAATGTCCATCTGCTCATTGACGACCACAGACACCGGGGCATAACGGAGGGAGATCAGTTGGTCAACTTCTCGCGCCAAATCAAAGGTATTCGCCAGATTTTCAGTCAGCCGCTGCCGCCGATCGGCACTATTCATCGTGTAAGGACTGGTAGTGAAGGAAAATAGGGGACGAGTCAACGTTAATTTCCGAGCGTAGATCTTAAATTTTTCCTGAACTGGCGTAAACAAGTCTGAGGAGGTTTTGACACTTTCTGACGTGCCGAGTAGCAAAAAGCCCGCCAAGTTGAGACTGTAATGAAACAGCGCCATAATCCGTTCTTGCAACGAATCTGATAAATAAATCAGCACGTTGCGACAGCTAATAAAGTCGAGATTCGAGAAGGGTGGGTCACCTCCCAAGTTGTGCCGGGCAAACACACATAATTCCCGCACTGCACTGCTAATTTGATAGCCCCCGCTGGCTAGGGGGACAAAGAAGCGGTTTTGGCGCTCCAGAGAAACTCCTTCCATCTGGGTGTCTAAATAGAAGCCTGACCTAGCTTTGCTGATCGTGGCTTCGCTGATCTCGGTGGCAAAAATCTGAATCGGTGGCAGGGTGGCTCGATCGCTCAAAAACTCCAATAAGCACATGGCGATCGAATAGACTTCTTCCCCCGTGGAACAGCCGGCAATCCAAATCCGAATCGGCGCATCGATCGATTTATTTTGGCTGATCGTCGGAAAAACCTGCACCTTTAATTGTTCAAAAGCTTCAGGGTCACGGAAGAAACTTGTGACGTGGATCAAGATCTCCTCATACAAAGCTTTAACTTCAGCCGGATGCGTTTGGAGATACTGGGCGTAGTCGTCTAGGCTCTCTAGCTTATACAACAGCATCCGTCGCTGTAGTCGTCGATCCAATGTATTTGGCTTGTAGTGGGTGAAGTCCACACCCGTTGTGGTTCGCAGGAGGGCAAAGATTGTGGTGAGGGCAGTTCCGGGTTCGGGCAACTCCGTGACCACATGGACGGGCTGGGAGTAAGACAGCAAGGGACTCTGACTGAGGGTGACGAGTTCTGCGGCGATCGACTCTGGTGATAATACAAAATCCACATTGCCCGTGGCCACAGCCGAATTCGGCATACCGTCAAATTTTGCGGAATTGTCAGATTGAGCAAAGGTCACGCCTCCAGCTACCTTGATGGCTTCCAACCCCTGCGCCCCGTCTCCATCGGTGCCCGACAGCACGACGGCGATCGCTTTGTTGCCCCGATCGGCTGCTAAGGACTCAAAGAAAATATCTCCTGGCATATATTTACCACGCCTTTTCTGCCGGGGAGCCAAGTGGAGCATTCCATCCACCAGTTGCATCTGGGTCTTGGGCGGAATGACGTAGACCTCGTTTGGCTCCACCATCATCCGGTCTTCTACCTGGCGCACGGGCATGGCGGTCGCTCTGCCCAAAATTTCCGACAGCAGGCTTTCGTGGTCGGGGGAGAGATGCTGAATTAGCACAAAAGCCATGCCTGTATCCGTTGGCAAGTTGCTGATGAGTTGGGTGAATGCCTCCAGACCTCCGGCTGATGCAGCGATCCCCACAATGGGAAAGGGGGCATCGGTTTTGACGGGCTGATCTAGATCAGTCGTTTCAGCGTCGATCGTTTCAGGTTCGATCGTGGATGAATATTCTGTGGAGGACGGATCAGAAGCCATAGGATGAAGTCCAGTAGAGCAGTCTTTCAGCAGAAAAGGGAGGACAATAGCCCGGATATAGCTAGTGGGATCACTTCCTACTGCAAAACTTTGAATGAATCCAGAAGGTGCTGTTGGCAGGCAGTGAGACATTATCCGCAGAGGTGGCTGACCTATCCTCGCTATTCACCCCCAACGGCATCCACCAACTGCCTTCAGCTTACTAGTTAACAGGTGAAGTAGCTTTTTCTCTACGAAAGTAGAGAAAATGTTACATCTATCTCTGGGTAGGTAGACAAAACCAACTATCCATTCATCCACTCATGAGTGCATCCCAGTTTTGCAACCGCCCGATCCACCCTCACCCTAAATCCCTCTCCCTAGGGAGAGGGACTTCAATCCGGCTCCCCTTCTCCCAGCGGGAGAAGGGGCTGGGGGATGAGGGCAGGCTCGACGTTGAGTAGCAGCCTGAGCAGTTGCCTCAAAACTCAAAACTCACAATAAGCATCCTAAGGGGTTAATTATGGGAGGAAAAAAGCGCTTCGCTTTGCCGATGATGAACGAGTCGTAACGCGAGGAAACCGATCGCCACTCCCATCCACCCATCCACCCCACTCCCATCCACCCATCCACCCCACTCCCATCCACCC
>JARCMD010000459.1 GCA_030248885.1 Leptolyngbyaceae cyanobacterium MP9P1.79
GAGGTTGCAATCGGGAGATTAAAGGATTTTTTCTTCCTTCAATTCGCCAATCGTGCTTTCAGTTGCTTCGTCAGGTTTGTCCTATTTAGGAACCTAAACCTCGTCTAACTTGAAATCCAGAGTTTCCCTCACCCTAAATCCCTCTCCCTGGGGAGAGGGACTTTGAAAGCTTTTCCCGCTCCCCTCGCCCTTTGGGAGAGGGGCTGGGGGTGAGGGCTAAAACTACAGTTCTCAACATGGACTTGGTTTATGATGTTTAAGAACCTATGATGCCGCCGTCTTTCCGAGTAATGACAATGGTTACGTCACGGGGTACTTTTCCACTACCTTGCGCTGCCGGGAAGTTGGTTACGGTTGGATCGCCATCACCGGGGTGCTGGAGGTTGACAAACATGGTTCGGTAATCGGGTGTGACTGTAACGCCAGTGACTTCACAACCTGCTGTCCCCGAGAAGATCCGACGAATTTCACCTGTTTTTGTATCAGCAACGAGCATCTGGTCATTGAGCTGTACGCCATTTACAACAGGCTGAGTGCCGTCGGTCTGAATAAATAGGCGACCATCTGGGTCAGCCCAGAGGCCATCTGGACTGCCAAAGGCGCTTTTCGCGATTGCATGAGTATCTTTGGCAAGCACAAAGATGTCCCAATCAAAGGTGAGGCCGACGTGGTTGTTGCTATCTTTCCACTTAATAATGTGGCCAAAAGGGTTAGGGCCTTGGGGGTTAGAGGCATTCGTAGTCTGTGCTGTGCGTCGGGTATTGTTGGTGAGAGTGCAATAGACGTCGCCATTGGGGGCAGCAGAAATCCATTCTGGCCGATCCATGCGTGTGGCACCTAGAGCGTCGCCAGCGAGGCGGGCATAGGTTAGCACTTCAGCTTGGTCTGCAAACTTAGCGCTAAGAACGGGGTTGCTGATCGTCAGTTCTAGCCAGTTGCCCGTGCCGTCATCATTAAACTTGGCGACGTAGAGCTTACCCTGATTTAGAGGGCTTCTGCCCTGCGCCCGCATTGCTCGCCAGTTGCCTTCTGAAACGAACTTGTAGATATAGTCAAAGCGTTCGTCATCTCCCATGTAGACGACTGCACGACCGCCTCGCCCCACGACAAGTTCTGCGTTCTCATGCTTCAAGCGTCCGAGTGCAGTGCGCTTAACGGGCGTTTGAGAAGCGTCCATAGGATCAATCTCAACAACCCAGCCAAAGCGATTTTCTTCGTTGGCGTAGTTAGGGTTTGACAGATCGAAGCGATCGTCAAAATTTTGCCAACCATAGCCAAAGCCTGTGGCGCTGAGACCGTAGCGGGCTTGTTCTGGTGTGCTAGTCCAAGGACCTTTAGCTCCAAAGTACCCGTTGAAGTTCTCTTCACAGGTCAAGTAGGTGCCCCAAGGGGTTTTGCCGTTGGCACAGTTATTCACCGTGCCCAAGGGCGCATTACCCGCCGGTGTGCTTAGCAGAGCACTTCCGGCTACTGGACCGCTAAAGGCTACAGGTGTATTGACGTGGATGCGTCGAGCCTTATTGCTCCCCACCACCTGCCATTTACCCCTACTCTTCTTAATCTCAACTACTGACACGCCATGGGCATGTTGAGAGAGGCGCACATCTTCGAGACTATCTGGTGCCGCTTTGCCCAATACATGCTCGTTTGTACCGAATTCATGGTTGATTGCAAGCATCCCTTGGTCATTGCCATTGCCAATCGGAAAAAACCACATACCATCATGGCCAATACCAACCAGCCGAGCTTGTTGAGCCGACGTGGGTCGGGTGTTTGGATCGCCGTCATATTCGGGGCCACCTGGACGAATTGGAGTGCCCCAGGGAATCAACACATCGAACTTGTAATCAGATGAAATGCTGGGAAGGGGACCTGTTGCATCGGCAGGAGAAACAGGGGGAAATTTGATTAAGTTACGGACTCGAGCCTGGGCGATCGCATCCCCACTAACTTGAGACACACTGTCACCAACGACCTGAGATGTAGCAGCCTCAGCGCCCTGAGCGAAAAGCTTGTTGCCAGCCAGTGCTGCTAAAAAGCCAGTAGCTGATAAGGCAGCTCCACCAGCCAGGGTAGTCCGCCGAGACATCCTAACCTGCAAAATATCTTCAAAGGAACGATTACCTGACTTATTGCTGCTTCCGTTATCATGAATCATCTGTTCTTTCCTCTCAGTATTAGATCTCTATGAACGCGAATACAAGAAACGCGAATACAAGATTGACATTACTTGTGAACCAGAAAATTGAACCAGAAAATATGGTCAACTTTCTAACCCAAAAACCCACAGTTCATCACATAAAACTGCTTAATAAATTACTGACTTGCGGCATTTTGCTGCTAACGAAGTTTTAAAAATCGCTTGTAAATCACATCAGTTCAGTTGTCCAAAAATTAATCCAAGTCGCTGAGGTAATCCTGAGCAGACTGTCCAGTTAGAGTCCCTGAATCCAAGGCGTTATCAATTCGGGCGGCTCTATCAATTTGGAAAGAGGCTTCTGGATTGCTCGTAGCAGCAGAGCTGACTGGAGAGTTTCCTGGAAGAGGAAGAGACGTTGCTATTCTTGTGTCCTGTTCATGCCGTTGCAGGAGAGCATGGGATAAACCATAGTATCTAGTCCAAGCTTGTACCTGGGAACTTTCTTGCCACTGAGCGCGAGAAACCGTCGTCGTCAAAAATGGTATGACTTCACCATTGCGATTTATTGCAACAACAACTTGAACAGTTGTCAAGGCAGGGTTTTGCTCAAATTGATTATTAATAGCACTGCTAACTAACAACTCTGCTTCTGCTGTCAAATCACTAGATACAACCTGACCATATACAGGCATCTCAATCACAATACTTTGCGTTTCTGCGTACGCCGATTTGTGGCTGCCCTTAAGCATCACCAGACTACACGCTGCCGCCAAGATGATTAAGAATTGGCGAACCAAAATCTTTTGAACCATAAAGCTAGGAAGTTACCTCAAATAATTTAGGAAAAACTTATTAAAACTGTTCCTAAAGTCGTGAACTGCAACCCTATAAATAATGCCATGCATTAGTTATGGGAACATGAAGCAAGAGTTAAATCAATTCAAATAAGATTCAAAACACTGGTTGACTGACAAAAGTGGATGATACAAGGCTTAAAACGTCTGCCACTTGGGGATTTGAGCATGAGAGGGAAGCTAGAGGAGGAGGCAGCATTCTAAGATTAGATACCACCTAAACCCTAAAGATGCTGTGAAAAAACTTCCCCTCTTTACGAGGCATTGAAGCTATGGCTGAGTCAACCAGGTTTGCCACATCACCTGTGTCGATAATTTGATTCAAATACAATGCGACACATTCTGTAGGGGCATGGCACTGCCAGGCCCTTCCCCAATAATTGATCTATCGTGATCTTGGTATTGATAGTCAAGCTAATTTTCTTTAGCTAATCTGAATGCGCTCCCATGCTCCACAAAATCTCGGCCTAACCGTGATCAATCGAATACCTTAAGGCCAAAGCCAATCAACGAGTTGATCAAGATTACCCTTGAGGGTACTACCCAAATTGGCCTCAATTCTTTACGGTAGAACTGTTGCCAAGCAACTGCTACATCAGCTTAAAATCCTCGAATAAATTGGGATATCTAGATCACCCTTTTGAAAAATAAGGAGC
>JARCMD010000460.1 GCA_030248885.1 Leptolyngbyaceae cyanobacterium MP9P1.79
AGGGGGCGGATCGGGGCGCAATTTGTGTTTACAACCATTTTCTTAGGCGATGTGTGCCCCATTTGCCTAATGCAGGCTAAAGGGTGGGTGCGTTATTTTGATGCAAATCTCCTAAAAATTAAATCCCCAAATTCTTTGATAAGAACCTGGGGATCTTGGTAGAGGTTATGGTTTTGAGGTTAATCGTCTGCGCCTGGCTCAATGATGCGCTGGAATAGGTAACCTGTGCCTCGTGCGGTCAGAATCAGCTCTGGATTGCTGGGATCATCTTCCAGCTTGGCTCTCAGCCGTGAGATGTGGACATCGACGACGCGGGTGTCTACGTGGCGCTCTGGGGTGTAGCCCCACACTTCTTGCAAAATCTCCGATCGCGAAAACGATTCTCCAGAGCGGCTAATCAGCAGTTCTAGAAGGCTAAACTCCATGCCTGTCAGGCGAATCCGTTCATCGCCTTTATAGACTTGCCGCTTGTTGGTGTCAATGCGGAGGCTGGTGACGTGAATGACTCCAGAACTGGGGATGCCAGAACTGTTGGCTTTTTCCACTCGTCGCAGCACCGATCGAATTCGGGCTTCGAGTTCCTTGGGGGAAAATGGTTTGACCACGTAATCATCGGCACCGAGTTCTAAGCCAGTGATGCGATCGGCCACATCGCCTAACGCTGTCAGCATAATAATGGGAACATCGGATTCTTTCCGCAGTTCCTGGCACACGCCGTAACCATCCAACTTCGGCATCATGACATCCAGCACAACTAAGTCAGGGGCGGCGTTGCGGAATGTTTCTAAGGCTTCTTCACCATCAGCAGCCGTGACGACATCATAGCCAATCATGGAAAGACGGGTTTCCAAAATCCGCCGAATACTTGCTTCGTCATCAACAACTAGAATTTTTTCCTTGTGGTTTTCCAATGGGGTTATTACTCCTTAACAAACATTGCCAAGCAAACATTGTCAAATAAACTGTAAAGCAAGCCGAATCAATCGTTAATTTTTAATAGCTTATCATTAGAATAGTACTCTATTTAGTAGGTTTAAGAGGGCTAAAGCGCTTACCATTTCTGTATTTCAGGCTTTCTTAATCATTATTGTAGTTTTGCAACTATTTCCAGTTATTTAACAAGAATTAATCTAATGGCGAAGCCGCGTTCTATCTATGTCTGCAATCAATGTGGAGCGGAGTCATCTCAGTATTTTGGGAAGTGCCCCCTCTGTAGTAGTTGGAACACATTGGTGGAGCAAGCCGTTAAATCTGAATCTGCGGTGACTAATGGTGCAGGTTTGGTGGCAGGGGCGCGGTTGAGCCACAAAAAGCGATCGACTACGGCGGCTGCCCAACCCAAGGCTGCCCTGACATTAGCCCAGATTTCTGATCATCCCCAGGCGCGGCTTTCGTCTGGCTATGGGGAGCTAGACCGGGTACTGGGCGGTGGCATTGTGCCGGGTTCCTTGGTGCTGATTGGCGGTGATCCCGGCATTGGTAAATCGACTTTGTTACTGCAAGTGGCGAATCGGTTGGCTCAGGACTACCGAGTGTTGTATGTTTGTGCGGAGGAGTCGGGGCAACAGGTTAAGTTACGATCGCAGCGCCTGTTTGAAGGGATGCAAAGCCGGGATCAGGAATTGGGATCGGATGGGGCGAGTGCTAAATCTGAGAGTGCTGAATCTGAGGCAGAGCTATATCTGCTGCCAGAGACTGATTTGGAAACGATTATTGGAGAACTGGAATCACTGAGGCCGCAGATTGCGGTGATTGACAGTATCCAAGCGTTGTATTTTGCGGCGTTGAATTCCGCTCCGGGATCGGTGGCTCAGGTGCGGGAGTGTACCTCGGCGCTGATGCAGGTGGCGAAGCGGGCGCACATTTCACTATTTATTGTGGGACATGTGACGAAGGAGGGGGCGATCGCTGGGCCGAAGGTGCTGGAGCATTTGGTCGATACGGTACTTTACTTTGAGGGCGATCGGTTTGCGAGCCATCGGTTGTTGCGATCGGTGAAAAATCGCTTTGGGGCCACCCACGAGATTGGTGTGTTTGAAATGGTCGATCGTGGGTTGCAGGAAGTAACGAATCCGTCAGAGTTATTTTTGGGCAATCGTGAGGATGTGACTCCAGGAACGGCGACAATCGTGGCTTGCGAGGGAACGCGGCCAATTTTGGTAGAACTTCAGGCGTTGGTGAGTCCGACGAGCTACAGTTCGCCCCGCCGCTCTACGACAGGAATTGAGTACAATCGCCTGCTGCAAATTCTGGCTGTGTTGGAAAAACGGGTGGGAATTCCGCTGTCAAAACTGGATGCTTATGTGGCCTCGTCTGGGGGGCTGAATGTGGGAGAACCAGCGGCAGATTTGGGGGTGGCGATCGCTGTGGCGGCCAGTTTCCGCGATCGAGTCGTTGATCCCCGCACGGTGATCATTGGCGAAGTGGGGTTGGGAGGGCAGGTGCGATCGGTTTCCCAAATGGAACTGCGGCTGAAGGAAGCAGCCAAGCTGGGGTTCAAACGGGCGATCGTTCCTAAAGGACAAACCTTCCCGGCGGATTTGGGGTTGGAAATTATTCCGGTGTCGAAGGTGTTAGAAGCGATCGTGGCTGCCCTACCGGGGCAATCTCGCAATGCCATATCTTCCGATGAAATTCAGAGAATTGATGAGGAAGAATAGGTCGAGATGGAATTAGATCTCTGGTTTCAAAATTCTATGCGTAGGGGCGAAGCATTCGGTAAACAATCTTTCGACAGCTTCAGAAAACATTCGAGCGAATGCTTCGCCCTTCCGGGGATCAGGCAACCAACAAACCTATTTAAACATTTTTCGTAACTACTCAGCCTACCCTCACCCTAAATCCCTCTCCCTAGGGAGAGGGACTTCAATCCGGCTCCTCTTCTCCCTGGGGAGAAGGGGCTGGGGGCTGAGGGCGGCTCGACATTGAGTTAGCAGCCTGAGTAGTTACCATTTTTTAGGGATTTTTTCATCGCGTAATTGATGAAAGCTTCTCCTCGAAGAAAAACTTGTTGCTCTGTCAGCACTGAAAATCCTATGCGATCGAAAAAGGGTCTGGCAGTGATGCTGGCTTCAGTGAACAGGTCGTCTAACCCGAAGGCAATTGCTTTGGCTTCGATCGCTTGGTAAATTTGGCTGCCGACTCCACGGCCTTGGTAGTTTTTGTGGCAATAAAAGCAGCCAATGTGACCATGTAGTTCTAGTTCACCGAAGCCAAGAATGAGTCCATCTTCCTCGGCAACATAGGTGAATCGTTGGGAGCAAATCTTTTCCCAATTACGAAAGTGAATATTATCTGGGGCCCAGGCTTTGACTTGGTTCTCGGAATAATCACGACAATTGATTTCACGCACCGTGTCATGAAACAGTTGAGCTATTTGTTCTGCATCTGCTGACTGAAACCGCCGGATTTCCATTGCCCTAACTCTGAGTATAATTCTGCTCAAATGAAACACTATAGAGAAGGTATTAATTTATTCTCTGTATTTACCGCGCCTCTGTAGTTGAATCTTAAATTGTTTTCAGTGCAAGCTTTATCGCGCAAAGACTAGTTAGCTGGGTAACCCAATAACCTCACCTGTTCCTGTTACGATCTGTCCGATCGCATAGGCTGGAAAGCCCTCAGAAATAAACCACTCCAGGATTTCTGCTGTCTGTTCTGCGGCAACAATTAGCACAAAGCCAATACCCATATTAAATGTGTGAAACATGGCTTCAGAATTTACATTTCCAGCATCAGCTAACCATTGAAAAACAGGTGGGGTTTTCCACATATTTAGGTCGATTTTAACTGATTGTTCCTGACCTAAACAGCGGGGCAAATTCTCTGGTAAACCACCGCCAGTAATGTGGGACATGGCATGAATCTTGAACCCAGAGCGGAGTGCTTTTAAGATGGGTTTGACATAAATTTGGGTGGGAGTTAATAATATATCTCCTAAACATTCACCCGCCAACAAATCGGGCCGATCGCCCCACGTAAATCCCCGATCGCTGACAATTTTGCGAACTAAACTGAAGCCGTTGCTGTGTACGCCACTACTGGCAAGCCCGATCGCCCGATCGCCTATTTGTACTTGGGAGCCGTCCAGTAACTGACTTTTCTCCACAATTCCCACGCAAAAGCCAGCCAGATCGTACTCATTCGGTTGATAAAAGCCTGGCATTTCCGCCGTTTCGCCGCCTAGTAAGGCACAGCCTGCCATCTGGCAACCCTGGGTAATCCCTGTGATCACCTGAGCCAGTTGGTCAGAATTCAGGTGACCCGTAGCTAGATAGTCTAGAAAAAATAATGGTTCTGCTCCTGAGGTCAGCACATCGTTGACGCACATGGCGACGAGATCGATCCCCACAGTGTCATGGCGATCGAGCGTCTGAGCAAGTTTAAGTTTTGTGCCTACACCATCGGTTCCAGACACCAAAACTGGCTCTTTATAACCTCCTGGAAGCTGAAACAAGCCACTAAACCCGCCGAAGCGCCCTAATACTTCTGGGCGATAGGTGCCTTCGACAAGGCTACGAATTTGCTTGACAAATGCCCGACCTGCTTCAACATCTACACCTGCTTCTTGATAATCCACGATCGCTCTCCCACCCCTATTGCAGAATGTATTTTACCAAGACTAAGTAACATCGGACATTTTTGCGATAGCTAGCCCTCATCCCCCAAACCCTTCTCCCAGAACGGGAGAGGGGTTTGGGGGATTGAAGTCCCTCTCCCCTCTTGGGCTTGTCATTACCAACATCTATTAAAAAGCTTAGAGAGTGTCTGACAAATGCTCAAGACCTTGCACTTGCCCCCTTTTCATGGATGCCTGAAAGGCTTTAAGGCCG
>JARCMD010000081.1 GCA_030248885.1 Leptolyngbyaceae cyanobacterium MP9P1.79
AGAATTGGGGCCTTAAAGCCTTTCAGGCATACATGAAAAGGGAGCAAGTGCAAGGTCTAGAGCATCTGTCAGACACTCTCTAAGCTTTTAAGAGATATTGGTAATGACAAGCCTCTTGGGAGAGGGATTTAGGCTTCGACGTGAGCGCTCAGCCGAACGGTGAGGGTCGATACTGGCTGTACAACAGGGTTTTCAGCACCTCCACAAAAACTGTCCGAAGTATTGATAAGCGGCAAAGCCCATAATCTTCACCTGCTATTCCCTTCCCTCAAGCTGTTTTGCAGTGGTCTCCTTTAAGATGGAAGCGTAACTCGTTCTCCTCCCGTAATCATGCTTCCCCCCTCCCTACCCTTGCAGACTGCGCCAGATGCGCCAGAGTCCATCATTCCTTTATTGGGCAAATCTGCGCCAGAACTCGTGGAGTGGGTGCAGCAGCAGGGACAACCCGCCTACCGGGGGCAACAATTGCATCAGTGGTTATATCAACAGGGCGGGCGTTCCCTCAGCGATCTCTCTGTGTTCCCCAAGCAATGGCGATCGGAGATTGCTGAAGTCCCTGTTGGGCGATCGGACTTGCATCACCGAGTTGCCACCCCCGATGGCACCGTCAAGTTTTTGTTGCGGTTGACAGATAGGCAAATCATTGAAACAGTGGGCATTCCCAGTGAGAAGCGGC
The DNA here is from genome assembly GCA_030248885.1 of Leptolyngbyaceae cyanobacterium MP9P1.79. Lineage (GTDB taxonomy): Bacteria > Cyanobacteriota > Cyanobacteriia > JARCMD01 > JARCMD01 > JARCMD01. The sequence continues at coordinate 677 of JARCMD010000081.1, forward strand.
TGACGGTTTGCGTGTCCTCCCAAGTTGGCTGTCCCATGGCGTGCGACTTCTGTGCCACCGGAAAGGGCGGCTTCGTTCGCAACCTAGAACCCCACGAGATTATTGACCAAGTTTTAACAGTGCAGGAAGATTTTCGCCAGCGCGTTAGTCATGTGGTGTTCATGGGCATGGGCGAACCGCTTTTGAACCCGGACAATGTGTTGATGGCGGTTCGATCGCTCAACCAAGATGTCGGCATTGGGCAACGCATGATCACCATTTCCACCGTCGGCATTCCAGGACGGATTCGCCGCCTGGCAGACTATCAACTTCAGGCAACCCTGGCTGTGAGCCTCCACGCTTCAAATCAGCAGGTGCGGCAACACCTGGTTCCCAGTGCCCGCCAATATCCGTTGGAAGCCCTGCTCGCTGAATGTCGGGAGTATGTGCAGGCGACGGGGCGGCGGATTAGCTTTGAATATGTTTTGTTGGCAGGCGTAAACGATCGCCCCAGCCATGCCCTAGAACTGGCGCAACATCTGCGGGGCTTTCAGAGCCATGTCAACTTGATTCCCTACAATCCCATCAGCGACGCAGATTACCAACGCCCCGATGGACGGCGCATCCAGGCATTTCTGGCGGCGCTGAAGCAACAGCACATTGCTGCTAGTGTGCGCCAAACCAGAGGCTTGTCGGCAGATGCGGCCTGTGGACAACTGCGCGCGTCCCAATTCAACGGTGTTCCCCCTCTTCAAGCAGCCCTCAAAGGAGTCGCCCCCGTCAATGCCTAAAATTGTCGAAGTCCTACCTGACAAGGAATCCCTGATTCAACGATCGCTCACCTTGGTGATGGAAAAGCTCCAGGCAGCCCTGGACGCACGGGGACACTGCACGATCGCCTTGTCTGGGGGCAGCACCCCCAAGCCCCTATACGAGCAGTTGGCGACTCAATCCTTACCGTGGGACAAGGTGCAGGTATTTTGGGGAGACGAACGATACGTCCCCGCCGACCATGCTGACAACAACGCTCGGATGGCCCGCCAAGCCTGGCTCGATCTCGTCCCCATGCCTCCCGCCAATATTCACCCCATGCCTACTGATGGCGCAGATCCAGCAGCGGATGCCCAGCGCTATGAGGGGCACTTACGCGAGTTCTTTCATACCCAGCCCGGAGAATTTCCCACTCTGGACGTAGTGTTGCTAGGAATAGGAGACGATGGGCACACTGCCTCGCTGTTTCCCCATACCCAAGCATTGCAAGTGTGCGATCGGCTGATTACAGTAGGTGAAAAAGACGGTCAACCCCGTCTCACGTTTACAGTGCCTCTCATTAATCAAGCTGCCTGTGTTGTATTTATCGTGTCCGATGCCAGTAAACGCCCCGCCCTGACCCAAGTTTTTGCCCCGATCGCAGATAATGAGTCCTATCCATCTAGACTCATTCAGCCCCAGGGAGAGCTATATTGGCTACTGGATGCAGCCGCAGGATTGGAGTTAAATCAAAAGGGATAAGGCGGCTACAAAATAAGCGATCGGCTGGATTTCCGCATGTCATAGAGAGATTTGGGGACGGATTTAGGCTCGATAGGTTCTTTTAAAAGAGAGTGATTCGGACTTTGCTATTATCATGAACCTGGAATCGTTCCCTCAGAGAGATAGTGTCACTTTCCTCCCTTAGTTCCCATGATTGTTTGTCCTAATTGCAACCACCAAAACCCTGAAGGTGCGAGTCAATGTGAGTCGTGCTATACCCCCTTGCCAGCAACCACCAGCTGCCCCAACTGTGGGGCGATCGTCCAGACTGACGCTAATTTCTGCGGTCAATGCGGCTCCCACATTCAGCTTGCCCCGACTCCACCCAGCGGCACCGCATCCAGTGGCACCTCACCCGCCCTAGCAGTTGCATCCGTTGCCACTGATCCTCAAGTTTCCCTAGAGGCTGGCACTATGGGGAATGACAACACGCTATCGGCCCCGTTCACCGAACCTGCGATCGAACCCGACGCGATCGAACATGAAACGGTGAAGCAACCCATTCACGTTCCCCATCTACCCAGTGCGGAGGAGTCTAAAACTCAACTCCAGCAACAAACCGCTCAACTCCTCCATATTCGCAGCAACACCCCGATCGAACTGTCGCCCAATCTATCCATCATTCACATCGGCAAACCCAACGATCGCATTCCCCCAGATATCGATGTTTCTGGATTTACCGACTCAGAAGTGGTATCCCGAATTCATGCTGACATTCGTCTAGAAGGAGACGCTTATTACATTGAAGACGTGGGCAGTTCCAATGGCACTTATATCAACAATATTCCTCTCCTTAGGGGAAACCGCCATCGGCTACGACCGGGCGATCGGGTGGCTTTGGGGAAGGGCGATCGGGTTACCTTTCTCTTCCAACTGGCGTAGTCACTCCCGCAAAATTTTTTGGGGCTGCTACCCCTCTCAAAAAATCATCAATAGCGCAGGCTAGTAGAAATAACTGAGCAGCACTCAAAACTCAAAACTATCCCTCTAACTGGCCAGAAACTTCTACCAAGCTGTACTAGCGCGCTCTTACCCGTTCTGACCTACTCATTCAAACTGCTCAGACCCCTAGTTTTTGGCAACCAAAAAGGGGCTAACCTAATAAGAAGAGAATAAAGTCAGAACCATTTGATTCAAAGCAACATAAGATAGTAAGAGCGCAAAATTTGGGCGTTTTCTGTTTAGTGTTATTGGACGTAAACCTTATCTCGTCGATGTGATTACTCTTACGCTACTCCATCCTCTTAATAAAGATGTTCCGGTTCAAAGTTGGTCGTTTGAGCGGGATCAACTTGTTCGTATTGGGCGATCGACGGATAACCAAGTCGTCCTTTACAGTGCCGTTGTTTCCCGCCATCATGTGGAAATTCGTCGGCTTAACAATAAGTGGGAAGTTGTTAACTTGGGCACCAATGGCACCTACCTTGAGGGCAAACGCATCACTCAAGTCCAGGTCATTGATGGGTTGATTATTCGCCTAGCTCGGTCTGGGCCCTATATTCAAATTCGCCTCGGCCCTGCCGCCATCAAAGATGCCCTTTCCCTATCTGCCGATCGCACTGTGACAGAGCAAATTAGCGCTCCCCCCACAGCCCGACCAACCGAAGAATTTCTCCCCCAACCCCAAGCTATCCCAGTCCCACAACACATGCGATTGCCACCACTCATCTAAGGAGATTGAGGACAAATTAGACTTCCGAGTCGCAGGATGTTGAAACAAGCAAGAACCTAGCCTTCCTGAGAAGGCTAGGTTCTTGGCATCTCTAGCCTCGAATCACATTGCCCTGGTAGAGCCTGTCAGCAGCCCAATCTAGCTTCTCAGCAAGACTAACTCACTGAGGACGAAGGGTGCGACGGAGTGCAGGGTAACTTGGACAATATTATGGTTCTTGAGGGAGAGTAGCTGCTGAGGCAGAGTAAGGGTGTCTCGATCGCTCACCGTGACCTGACAATCGCGGCTACTGGACTGACTCAGGTGGTTACCTTGGCTATCCCAGCCAGCAAGGGTGACGGGTCTAGTGCCCATGATCCAAAGTTCTACGTGCTGCTCTGGCTGAGAAAAGTTAAGCACAATGCCATCCCGTTGCACCATGGGCATCAGAACTAAAGCCTCTGGAGAAATCGTAAAAGCAGGATTGGAGGGGTGGAGGGCAATAGTCCCCTTGAAGCTTATGCCCAGGCAAGTATACTGATCTACAACCCGTTCAAAAGTTGCTAAACCTGCAAAATTAATTTGAACTGTTTTGAGCTGAGGTAGAGAGGAACCGATTACAGGTAAATGCAGGTGTGCATCGCGCGTAAGTTGGGGCATAGCTTGAGGGTAGGAAAACGATTTCAAGGAAACTGCCATAATTTTTAGTCAATGCACTATATCTGCTCTACAAAAAGCATAGATGGGATTTCGGAGCCAGGTTTAAGTTTTATAACACTTCTTGAATTGACCTAGCTATCCCGGTTTAAGTGCCGATCGAAGACCCAGAATTGACGCTTTACACTCTGCAACCTAAGTAGTTACATTGTATAGGGCATAAATTAATTAAATTTTATTATAATTAAATTGGTTTTACTTCGATCGCCAGCTTTAGCAGAATTACCTGGATCGATCACAATACTGGTAGTATTCATCAGTATTCACTTCTTATCCTCAGTTCTTTCTACATCTTGATACAAACTTTAGAATTTTCTGAGGCGAATGTTCGTTATCTATGAACACTCTCTCTGGATAACCTGTGATCAATGACTCCATAGTGATCTGATCTGGATTATGCTCAGAGACTCCGTGGAAAGAAATCTTTGAATCAGCAAGTCTCTCACGCTCACATATGATTGAGGACTGCTAATGTTCTGCCAAGAAAGTTCTGAGGTCTTTGACCCCTCGAAATTTAACTCCAACTAAGCCTCCCGGTTTTCAGCTACCCGTCAATTAATGATTGACAGGCTACTAGGAGGCTAGGAAAAGGGGGCTAGTCAGTAGGCAGGTGATTGAGAAGGTGAGCTTTCGAGAGCATGGAGATGAGTTTCTCATCTGTATTTCGGTAGCGCCCATTGTTCATTAGGACTTCTGATATCGTGAATCAGTTCAACAATGCATTTACGCTTTTCCTCAGCTTGCTAGTTGAAGCGGTGCCCTTCTTGCTGCTGGGAGTTCTATTTTCTGGCTTGCTACTGTTTTTTGTGGATGAGCGCAAGTTGATTGCGGTGATGCCGAAGAATGCGTTGCTGGGAGCGCTCCTCGGTAGTTTGATCGGGTTTCTGTTTCCGGTGTGTGAGTGCGGTAATGTGCCCGTGGCCCGCCGGTTGCTGATGCAGGGTGCCCCTGCTCCAGTGGCGATCGGATTTTTGCTGGCGGCTCCGACGGTGAATCCGATCGTCCTTTGGTCAACGTGGGTCGCCTTCCGTGACCAGCCAGAGATTGTGTTTTTGCGCTTCGGGCTGTCTTTGGCGATCGCTACGATTATCGGTTGGGTGTTTAGTGCCCAAGCTGATTTACGCAGCATTCTGCAACCAGGGGTTGCCTGTGTGATCCCAACTGCCAAACCGGTGTCTCGTCAGGGGGCAGAGCAGCCCATCTCACCGCTGCTTCAGTCTGGAACATTCCTGTTGGGCCAGTCTGGTCGGCCTCTGCGGATGGATGCCTCTGAGTTGCAGGCAGATTTGCTGGAGGACACGATCGCCAGTAAACCGTTACCCGATCGCTTGAATTTGCTACTAGAAAACACGATTCAGGAATTGCGGGAACTGGGTGGGGTGCTGGTGTTGGGCAGTGCGATCGCGGCGGTGCTGCAAGTATTTGTGCCCCGTGACTGGATTCTCAGCTTGGGCCAAGGCCCTGTGACTTCGGTGCTGGCGATGATGACGCTGGCGGCGGTGGTTTCCATTTGCTCAACGGTTGACTCGTTTTTTGCCTTGTCGTTCGCGGCGACCTTTACCAGTGGCTCGTTGCTAGCGTTTCTGGTGTTTGGCCCGATGATTGACCTCAAGGGCATTGGGTTATTGCTCTCCATTTTTAAGGGTCGGGCGATCGTCTACCTCTTCTTGCTAGCGGCCCAGCTTACATTTTTATCCACTTTGTTTATTAATCTGCATGTCAGCTAATCTCCCGTCCCGCCGTCGCAGGCGCGATGACAAACGGTCTCCCCGGTCATTTTCATTTCTACCTTGGCTGGATGTTTTAGCCATTTCATCTTGGGGCGTTTTATTCCTCAAGTATTGGATGACGGGCAAGTTGTATTTGCTGATTCATCCCAACTACATGGGGTTGACGATCGTAGCTGGTGTGGGATTGCTGGTCATCGCGGCGATCAAAGTCCTGGTTTTGCTCAATGCTAGACGGCGATCGGTGCCCTTAGATCCAGGCAGTCAACACCTGACCCTATTTCCTCCCGGCTGGGGCAATATGTTGCTTCTCGTTACCGCAGTTCTCGGGCTGGTCGTGGAGCCAAGAGCCTTTGCTAGCCAAGCGGCCATCCACCGGGGCATAACCGATAGCCTTGTCAGCACACGTATTCAGCACCAATCCTTTACTGCTTCCACCCGTCCTGAAGACCGGACGCTGATTGATTGGATTCGCACGCTCAATGTTTACCCAGAACCAGATGCTTACACAGACCAAAAGGTGAAGGTGCAGGGGTTTGTGGTGCATGCGCCTGAGCTACCGAAAAACTATATTCTGATTTCCAGGTTTATCATTACCTGCTGTGCTGCTGATGTCTATCCTGTGGGCTTGCCTGTCAAGCTGGCGCAAAGCCGGGATGCATACAAGCCCGATAGCTGGCTAGAGATCCAAGGGCATATGCAGACGGAGAACTTGGCAGGCAGACGGCAGCTTACGATCCAATCTACGTCGCTTCAACCCATTCCTGAACCGAAAAATCCCTACGATTATTAGAGCAATCCTTAGGATGGTTTTTGTGGAGGTGCTGGAAACCCTGTTGTACAGCCAGTATAGACCCTCACCCTAAATCTCTCTCCCAAGAAGCTTGTCATTACCAACATCTCTTAAAAAGCTTAGAGAATGTCTGACAAATGCTCTAGACCTTGCACTTGCCCCCTTTTCATGTATGCCTGAAAGGCTTTAAGGCCCCAATTCTGGGGGACTTCGATCTCAGAACCCC
>JARCMD010000461.1 GCA_030248885.1 Leptolyngbyaceae cyanobacterium MP9P1.79
CCAAAGAGTTGCTTGCGAAACACGTCTGCCATCAAGGGTTTCACCTGATCCAACAGGTTGTACTCTGGGTCGAGTTGGCGGGCGACTCCTTCCAGATTGGCCAAGGCTTTGGCACACAATCCCAAGTTGCCGGGCACTCGAATGCGATTATTTCGAGCGGTTTCTAGGACTTCGTAGAATAAATAGCTGAAGTTCACTTCTGAGATCGTCAGGCTGTAATACTTACGAAGCAGGCGATCGAATTCACTTTCCAGGCGCGGCAAATCGATCGGCTTACTGGACGGCGAGAGTTGTAGCGTCAGTTGGGTACAGCGTTGAATATCCAGGTTGGCGATCGCCAGCAGCAACTCAATCAAAATTTGCTGGGTGCGCGGGTCAAGGCGACCCATCATGCCGCAATCCAACAGGGCTATCTGATTGCTCTTAAGGTAAAACAGATTGCCAGGGTGGGGATCGGCGTGGAAAAAGCCATCAATGCAAATTTGCTGGAAAAACGATCGGGTCAGCAGGGTTGCGACCTCCTTTCCCGACAGTTCTGGCTTGCCTTCAGCCCCGTTCTGCGTCGCCTCCGCCACGGGTTGACTGAAGTCATGAAGCAACAACGGCACCCCGTTCAGCCATTCCAGTACCAACAGCTTTTCGGTGGTCACTTCCCAATAAACCTTGGGCACCACCAAGTTTGCGGGGTCAAACCAGCGGCCCTTGGCTAAATTTTGGCGCAGCAGATCGGTGTACCCAGCTTCTTTTGTGAAGTCCAATTCTGCCCGCAATGCCGTGGCAAACTCGTTCGCCAGAGACACGAGATCGTAGAGTTTCCCAAATTCCGTGGTAGATACCAAAATCGCCAAGCCTTGTAGCAGAGCAATATCTTGGTTAATTGTGGCCTCGATCCCCGGACGCTGAATTTTGAGGGCGACATCCTGCCCAGTTTTGAGGGTGGCACGATGGGTCTGGGCGATCGATCCTGCGGCTACAGGTTCAGGATTAATCGTCTCAAAGGTCTCTTCCAAAGATTGGGACAACTGCCTGCGGATCACTGTTTCCACTTCCACCCACGGCACAGGCGGCACCTTGGCTTGCAGGGTGGTCAGGGCTTCGATATAGGAGGCAGGAAGCAAATCAGGGCGGGTGCTAAGGAGTTGCCCTAACTTGACATAGACCGGGCCCAAATCCACCAAAATGTTCCGAAACACTTCGGGCGGCGGCAGTTGCGGAGAATCAGGTCGCCCGCCTGTGAGCAACCGTCGCATGTAGTCCCAGCCATTTTGCAGGACGATTTCAATAATTTCGCGCTGACGACGAGTCTGAGTTAGGGCTGAAAACACAGTAGGCTCCTGATCCTGCTTCCCCATTAGAGCGTGATCTGCTTAACTCTGCCAATATCTATGGAAGGAATTCTCGCATCTGGAAACGCAAAGAACCGTTATAAGGAATTGGCGATCGGTGAAAATTAAAGAACTCTCATCGCTCCAGAAGTGCCATGCTAACGACTGAAAAACCGCAAGTTATTTCTTTGGAGGAGTTCTTAGCAGATCCTCTGGAAAGGATGGAATGGGTAGACGGACAATTGATCGAGAAACAGGACACGACAGCAAAGCACGGTCGGATTCAAGCTCGGTTGACCAGACATTGGGGCAACTTTATGGCAGCCAGTAACCTGGGTGGAGAAGTTTACACCGAGACGCTTTGCCGCACAGTCGATCGGGCCCGTTGTCCTGATGTTGCCTACTTAACTCCAGAACTGGTCGTCCAGTTTGGCGAATTTAAAACTCTGCCCCAAAGCTTTGTGCTGATCGCTGAGATCGTTTCGCCAACGGATCTTGCAGAAGAGGTGTTTGCAAAGGTTAAGGAATATTTGCAGTCAGGCTGTGAAGAAGTCTGGCTCGTGTTTCCTGAAAATCAATGGATTCTTGTCATGACCGCGCAACGCCAAATCTTGTTCACGTTAGAGGAAACTGCCAGGACGCAAGTGGTGTTGCCAGGGTTCAGTGTGTCAGTTCAGGAGCTATTGGCGTAGGACAGTGGATTTGGGAACGTGTGATTAAATAGTGTGGCGATCGTTAGGATGGGCTGGAGAGTAGTGCTGTATCGGGAGGAATTGAAATGGTTTCCAAGTTCCGCAATGTGCAAAAACCCACATCCCTAGAGGAATGGATGTTCAATCCGCCGCCCCGCACAGAGTGGGTCGATGGACAATTGGTGGAGAAACATCCCTCAGAGTGGGCAGAAGACAGAGACGTTAAGCAGAGCGGTATGACTCTTAAACACAGCAGAACCCAAGGTAGGCTGAGCCATTATTGGATTAATTACAAAGACTCCAGTCAGCAGGGAGGAGAGGTTTATACGGATGTTCCTAGCCGGACTTACAAGGAAGTCCGATCGCCCGATGTGGGTTACCTGACTCCCGCCCTAGTTGCCCAATTCGGTGAACTTGATGTGTTGCCCCAGAGTTTTCCCCTAATGGCTGAAATTTTGTCTCCTACTGATCAAGCTGAGGCTGTGATCGCCAAAGCCCAGGAATATTTACAATCTGGCTCTGAGGAAGTGTGGCTGATTTTCCCCGATGCTCAGTGGATTATTGTGACGACCCAGACCCAGCGACTCATTTTTGCAGCGGGTGAAATGGTATCTACGCAATTGGTGTTGCCGGGGTTCAGTGTGGCTGTGGATGCGTTGTTGACGTGATGCGATCGATCGCCGAGATTAACGACAAAATTACCCGCAAACAGGCGATCGTCCTAACAGTGGAAGAACTGAAAGCACGAGTTGCCGAAGTGGGTGTCACTCAAACTGCCCAGGAAGTGGATGTGATTACCACGGGCACCTTTGAGCCAATGGAATCTTCTGGAGCCATGATTAACCTGGGGCACACCGATCCCCCGATTAAAATCCGGCAGTGCTGGCTGGATGGGGTGCTGGCCTACTCTGGGTTTGGGGCGGTGGATTTATACCTCGGTGCCACCCAAGTTGCAGACTACTCCAGCAGCGGGGAGGGCACAGAAACCGAAGAGATTCGCCGGGGCGGGGGCTATGTAATTGCGAACTTGATCGCGGGCAAGGCGGTGCATCTGCGGGCGATCGGGCAGGTGACGGACTGCTACCCCCGCGCCACTTTTGAAACGACGATCACCCGCGACATGATTAATCAGTTTTACCTGTGCAATCCGCGTAACCTTTACCAGAACTTTATTGTGGGTGTAAATGGGGGCGATCGGCTCCTCTACACCTATCTGGGGCCATTGCAACCGCGCCTCGGCAACGCTGTCTACTCCAACCCCGGCGCACTCTCGCCCCTGATGAATGACCCAGACTTGGAACTGGTCGGCATTGGCACCCGCATTTTTTTAGGCGGTGCCGTGGGCTACATTACCTGGGAGGGCACCCAGCATTTTCCCCTGCAAAAACGCCTGCCCAATCGCACCCCGATCGGCCCCGCCGCCACCCTAGCCCTAATTGGCGATGCCAAACAAATGGATTCTCGCTGGGTGCGGGGCTGCTACTTCAAAAACTACGGCCCCTCATTAATGCTGGGTGTAGGCATTCCCTTCCCGGTGCTGTCGGAAGCAGTCGTCGCCCATTGCGCAATTCAAGATAGCGAGATTGTGGCTCCAGTAGTAGATTTTTCCATTCCCCGCCGAGTCCGTCCCACCTTTGGCTTGGTCAGCTATGCCCAACTTAAATCAGGGCGCATTACGATCGATGGCAAAAGTGTCAGAGTGGCTCCCCTTTCCAGTGTTTACCTCTCTCGCCAAGTGGCACTGGAGTTGAAACAATGGATCACCGCTGGAGATTTTTTACTCAGCGATCGGGTTGCCCCCATTCCCAACGATCGGGCTTTTTTGCCGCAGGATATTCGGGGATCACAGATTTCCCTGGAGTGACGGCAATTAGCTGAGTCGGGTGTGGATTTGTAATGATTTTGGGTGGAGGGG
>JARCMD010000082.1 GCA_030248885.1 Leptolyngbyaceae cyanobacterium MP9P1.79
CAACACTACACCAACGGCTTGCATACTGGCGATGATGGTTAAGGTGATTGCCGCATTTAACCCAATTTGAATCCAGGTGACGGGCAATCCCATTGCCTGCGCTGCTAGCGGATCAAACGTGTAGAACAGGAGTTCACGATAAAAGATAAACACGGCAAACAACACCACGATCGCGATCGCCAATGTCCTCACCACATCTGCACCCGTGACTGATAAGATATCGCCGAACAGAAAGCTATGCAGATCAAGCTTACTTTTGAGAATGGTGATTAAGGCAATGCCCAACGCCAGAAACCCGGAAAAGACCAGCGCCATGGCGACATCGACCTTAATCCGCGATTGTGTTTGAATCCAGGCGATAACAAAGGTGCTAATGGTTCCAGAAATAAACGCTCCTATAAAGATATCAACTCCCAAGAAAAAGGCGATCGCCAATCCCGGCAGCACCGCATGAGCAATCACATCACCCAGCAATCCCATATGCTGCACAATCAAGTAACAGCCCACCACGGCACAGAGAACGCCCATCGTCACCGCAATGGCGATCGCATTTCGCATAAACTCGAAGCCTAACGGTTCCAATAATCCATTTAGCATCGCTCTTCCTCGCTGCGTTCTAAGAGAATCACGTTCTCGCCATAGGCTTCTCGCAGATTTGCCGCTGTGATGACTTCATCCCGCGACCCTTCGGCAATCAATTGCTTGTTCAGCAGCAAAAAGTGGTCATACACCCGCGTCGTAGTTCCCAAATCGTGACTAATCACCAGCAGCGTCTTGCCCGCAGACTTAAGTTCGCCAAACACTTCAAAAATCACGGCTTCAGTTTTCTTGTCTACGCCGACAAACGGCTCATCGAAGAAAAATAGCTCCGCCTGCTGTGCCAGTGCCCGTGCTAGAAACACCCGCTGCTGTTGCCCACCTGATAGTTCACCAATCTGGCGATCGCGCAGTTCCCATATCCCCACCCGCTGCAATGCGGCTTGTACCAACTCTTTCGACTGCCGACTGGGGAATCGCGACCAGCCCAAGTGCAGCGTCCGCGCCATCATCACCACATTCCAGACGGTGACAGGATAGTCCCAGTCAATTTGCGATCGCTGGGGCACATAGGCAACGGTGCCCAACTGGTGCTTCAGCGGACGCGAGTTAAACGTTACTGCCCCATGCTCAGCCGGAACCAAGCCCAGAATCGCTTTGATCAGGGTACTTTTACCCGCCCCATTGGGACCAATAATCCCAATCAGTTGCCCAGATTCCAGAGAGAAACTGACATCCTCGACAGCACTGATTCCCCGGTAGTTGACAGCCAACTCACGAACCTCTAGCATAACGAAAAAATGAAAATGATTCTCATTATTGTAGTACCCTTAGAACAGTAATCCTACCAAGAGTGTTTCGGAATGACGAGTTTTAGTACGGCTTTGCATGGTTCCTGGAAGCGAGTGGCGACCCTAACCTTAGTCGCTGGCTTGGCTGGCTGTGGCTCTGCACCTCAATCAACAGCACCCAGTCCAGCGGCAACCTCCAGCCCGACCGATGCCGCTGATGAGAAGCCATTGGTGGTCGTCACCAACACAGTTCTGTGCGACCTGACGAAACAAATCGCCGCCCAAACCATTGACCTGAAATGTCTGGTCGCGCCCGGTGCCGATCCTCACGTCTATGAACCCACTCCAGATGATAAAAAGGCGATCGAAACCGCAAACCTTGTCCTCTATGGCGGCTTCAACTTTGAACCCACGTTGGTTAAGTTGATTCAAGCCACGTCTAACTCGGCTCCCAAGGTGGCAGTTCACGAAGTGGCGGTGTCCAAACCACTCACCTTTGAAGAAGATGGCAAAACTGAAACAGACCCTCACGTTTGGCACAATGCTCAGAACGGTATCGCGATCGCCAAAGTGATTAGTGAGAATTTGAGCAAATTAGAGCCAGCTAATGCGCAACTCTACGCTGCGAATACCCAGAAGATTACAGCGGAAGTTGGGCAGATTGATACCTGGGTCAAGTCTCAAATTGCTACTATTCCCATAGTATCTCGCAAGCTAGTCACAACCCATGATGCGTTGGGCTATTACTCAGAAGCCTATAGTATTCCAGTGCTGGGAGCATTGCAGGGCATTAGCACGGAGGAAGCCCCAACTCCGACACGAGTGAAAGAATTGGTAGAGGAAATCAAAGCGGCGAATGTACCAACGATTTTTGCCGAACTTAGTTCTAACCCCAAATTGATTGCAGCGGTTGCCAAAGAAGCCAACGTCAAACTTTCAGAGCAAGAACTGTATGCCGATGGACTGGGGGAGCCGGGGTCATCGGGTGAGACCTATCAGAAGATGCTGCTTGCGAACACGGAGGCGATCGCCAAAGGGCTAAAAGGTCAGTTTGTGCCGTTTCAGCCCAAAACCTCTCGCTTGATCAATCCAACTCCGCCTCAAGCCACGATCAAAGTTAAATCGATTCATCAGGCTGCTTAACGGGTTTGATTCCAGTGAAAGACTGCCCATCCCGATCGCAACTGGGCAACTTTCATTGCAGGGGCGTGTACTTTCCACCTAAGCCTTCGACGATCGCCCTGGTATTGGCAATCAACATTTTGGGATAGGTGCTGGCTTCGCTGCCTGCTGTGCCAATGCCGTCAGCGTAAAGCTTGCGTGGGCTGACCTTCACCTTTGCTTCTTTTGCCACAGTCGTGATCAACTTCGGATTCACACTTGCCTCAGCAAAAATGGTGGACACTCCCAATGTTTTGATTTCTCTCACCAAGGTTGCAACCCGAAACGCTGTTGGTCGTTCCTCTGTGCTAATGCCTTGCAGCGTCGGCGCTAATCCTAAATTATAAGTGCGCGCGTAGTATTCAAAGGCATCATGGGTACTGATAATCCAACGCTGTTTGAAGGGAATAGTTTGAATCTGCGATCGAATCCAGGTATGAATTTGGGTCAGTTCATTAGTGAGTTTTTTGGCGTTGGCTTGATAGCGACTGGCTTGAGTCGGTTGTAGCTTTGTTAACTGTTGACTGACGACTTGCACTAACTTTGCACCATTCTCAGCACTGTGAAATACGTGAGGATCTGGGGTTCCGCCACTATGACTATGTCCGCCATCGCCGTGGCTATGGGAATGTCCACCCATAATTGGGTTGGGTACTGCTACCTCGTAAACTGCTACCTTTGGTGATCGATTGGATGTGGACTGAATCAGCTTAATGAGGTCAGGTTCAAAATCGTAACCGCCATAAAGAATCAGTGCTGCGGTTTCAATCGCTTTGCGATCGCCCGGTTTAGGGGTGTAGGTGTGCGGGTCATTACCAGGGTTGAGTAAGCATTTGAGCGCGATCGTGTTTTGAGCAATGCGTTGGGTGATGTCACACAGAATACTGGTCGTGGCAACAACCGTTGGCTTGCTCTGTGCCTCTGTTTGAGGAGCCAGATAGCTGAACCATCCTGCGGTTAGCAATGGAGCGGCAATATACCAAATGCGATGTGGTTTTCTAAACCAGCGATTGAGCATGACAAGATTCCTCAGATTAGGATAATATGAGAATGATTATCATTATATTGATTTATGATCAACACCCTGATTCAGGCTCCTTTAACTCAAAGCAGCACTGCAACACTGTTGAGGATTCGTCACACCTGCGCTCATGTGCTGGCAATGGCAGTGCAAACGCTGTTTCCAGAAACCAAAGTGACGATCGGTCCTTGGACAGAAACGGGGTTCTACTATGACTTCGATCGCCAAGCACCCTTTACCCCAGAAAACTTGACCCAGATTGAAGCGGAGATGCGGCGAATTATTCAAGCTAATCTGCCCATTGTTCAGGAAGTGGGCGATCGAGAGCAAATTCGGACAGAAATTGAGCAACTCAACGAACCCTACAAACTGGAAATCCTCGACAGCATTCCCGTAGGTGAACCAATTACCCGTTACTTCATCGGTTGCTTCGATACCCTGCAAGGCGTGTCAGAGCCTTCGTTGTTTCGCGTTTCTGCTGATGCTTTAGCGCAAAAAAATATTGGTAAAGATTGCTGGTGGGATTTGTGTGCGGGACCGCACCTCAATTACACGGGTGAGATCAATCCCGCTGCCTTTGCCCTGGAAAATGTTGCCGGAGCCTACTGGCGCGGAGATGAAACCAAGCCGCAACTTCAACGCATTTACGGAACAGCCTGGGAAACTCCAGAACAATTGCAGGCTTACCTGATTCACAAAGAAGAAGCTAAGCGGCGCGATCATCGCAGGTTAGGACAAGCTCTGGACCTCTTCAGCATTCAAGACGATGCTGGAGGAGGGCTAGTCTTTTGGCATCCCAAAGGGGCGCGAATGCGCCTGCTGATTGAGGACTACTGGCGTAAAGCGCATCTAGATGCAGGTTACGAACTACTCTACACGCCCCACATTGCCAATCTCGATCTCTGGAAAACGTCGGGTCATTTCGACTTCTACCGCGACAATATGTTTGACCAGATGGAGATTGAGGCGCAGCAGTATCAGCTAAAGCCGATGAACTGCCCGTTTCATGTGCTGACGTATCAGAGTCATTTGCATTCCTATCGGGAGTTGCCGATTCGCTGGGCAGAGTTAGGCACCGTGTATCGCTATGAGAGATCGGGGGTGTTGCATGGTTTGATGCGGGTGCGTGGCTTCACCCAGGATGATGCTCACATTTTTTGTTTACCAAACCAGGTTGCGGATGAGATTTTGGGCGTATTGAACTTGACGGAAACCATTCTGTCAGACTTTGGCTTTACTGAATACGAAGTGTATCTTTCAACCCGTCCGAGTAAATCTGTGGGCACGGATGACATTTGGGATTTAGCGACGATCGCATTAGTGCAAGCCTTGGATACGAAAGGCTGGGATTATGTGACTGATGAAGGTGGGGGGGCGTTTTATGGCCCCAAGATTGACATCAAAATCAAGGATGCGATCGGTCGCTTATGGCAATGCTCCACGATTCAAGTCGATTTTAACTTGCCCGAACGATTTGACATGGAATATGTGGCAGCGGATGGTTCTCGTCAGCGCCCCATCATGATTCACCGTGCCATCTTCGGGTCATTAGAGCGATTTTTTGGCATCTTGATTGAAAACTATGCGGGGGATTTTCCGCTGTGGCTGGCTCCGGTGCAGGTGCGTCTGTTACCGGTGAGTGATGCCCATCGAGGCTATGCAGAAGCGATCGCCCAACAATTGAAACACCCAGGCTATCGGGTTGCGGTAGATGTGAGTGGCGATCGCCTGGGCAAACAAATTCGCACCGCCGAACTCGAAAAAATTCCCGTCGTTGCTGTCATCGGTAAACGCGAAGTGGAAAACCAAACCTTGAGTGTGCGAACCCGTCAGGGAGGAGAACTCGGAGCGTTAACGCTAGCTGCACTGCACGAAAAAATGCAGCAGGTAATTGTCAACAAACAGCAGATTTAGGTCAGGAGAACCATGAAAGTTGCTTACGTTTTTAGTACATCTGGACATACCGCAGACTACAAGCTGGGGCAAATGATCTTGCCGCAGTTAAAAGAAAATAATCATGGTGCAGAAGTCGTCGGGATGTTTTTCTTTGACGACAACACTTACTGTCTGCATCAGGGAAGCCCGATTGGCGAACGACTCGCCACGGTTGCCAGGGAAAAGAACATTTTGTTGATGATGTGCGATCGCTGTGCGCTGTCACGCGGATTGGCAAAAGGTGAACCCGGTAACTGCACCCCAACGGGCACCGTTGAAGGCGTTCAGGTCGGCTGTTTTCCAGACCTGTATGCTGCTTTGGCTGGCAATCCGCTCGATCACATCATCACCATTTAGCCGTTATGATAAACGACGATCTCAGATGTTACTAGGGAGACAGGAGGAACATGAACAATACAACTCACCATGCTTTGGTTGCAGACCAACCCCTCTGGACGACTCAATGGCAGGCGATCGCCCATAGCAGAATCTGGTTCATGTCCTTTCTCGCGGTCGGTGCCTTCAGCAGTGTGATTTATCCCCATCCGCCGCTCGTAGCATTTGGAGCGATCGCCGGAACCACACTCAAACCCAAGCCAGCTATTTTGGTTGCCATGCTGATCTGGTTGCTGAATCAAGTTTATGGTTACACACTGCGACAGTATCCCTGGACAGCAGGTTCTTTGCTTTGGGGACTGATGATGGGGTTGGGGATACTCGTTGTCACGTTATTGGCATCGCTCCGTCCTCCGTTTAGTCAAAAGACGGTGAAAGGTCACTGCCTGTGGTTTGGAGCAGTTGCCCTAATTGGCTTTACGGCATTTGAAAGTTTGATTCTGGCACTCGATTGGTTGCTAACGGG
>JARCMD010000462.1 GCA_030248885.1 Leptolyngbyaceae cyanobacterium MP9P1.79
CAGTGCCAGCACTGTGGCAGCCAATGTTACGATTCCTGGGGCGATCGGTGGCTCAATTAGTTTCACTAGCTCTGGCGGCACCCTGACCACGGCAGGACTAGACGCAAGTTCCAGTGCTGGGTCAGGGGGGACGATCGCCCTCACTAGCGAGACGGGAACCATCACCACTAGAGATCTGGATACGAGTGGTTTCATAGCTGGAGGAAGCATCACTCTCCAAGCTGAAATCGGGATTCAAACAGGCGCGATCGACACCAGTTCTTTTCTAGGCGATGGGGGTGACGTGACTCTCGATCCTCAAAATGACATCCAGGTAGTTTCCATCAATGCCCAAGGTGGCAGAGGTGGATTTGGTGGAAATATCAATATCTCAGCAGGGCGGTATTTTCGGGCCCTGGGTACCTTCATCGATCGCAATGGGCAACTCGCCAGTATCTCCACCGCCGGAGGGCAGGGGGGCGGTGATATCTCCATTTCTGTTGGGCAGAGGGGGGATGTCATCGATATTCCCTTTATAGTGGGCAACGCCACGCTGAATGGGACTGCGGGTGCCATTACCACAGGCACAGTGACGATCGATCCTCCCCGGCTCTTCACCCAGCCCTATATCGAAGGCAACGTGAAGATTATCACATCCCCGGCTTTTCCCATTGATGATACCCTCTTTGAGTTCCAGGAGGAGGATATGCCGCCTCTTGAAGACCTTCTCGCGGGAGACTTGAGAGTGGGAGACATCGACTTGGAGCCTGGAAACGTCGAGGTTGAGTTCACCGCAGACTTTAGCAGCTACTTCGGTCTGCTTGCTGAATCGCCCGTGACCCTAGCGCAAGTGCAAGATACCCTCAGCAGTGTTGAATCTGCAACAGGCGTGCGCTCCGCCCTCGTTTACATCAACTTTGTGCCAGCGACAGCAACCGGACCCAGCACGGCATTGCCTAAATCCTTACCCGACTCCGAAGCCGTGCCCACGAAACTGCTCTGGCGCTCCGATGGTCAAGGGTTCGCCGCTGTCCCTGAATCAGACCTGAGAACCCTCGGACAGAGCAAACTAGCGCGACGAGATAGTGATATTTTGCAAATTACCCTCGTCACCAGCAAGGAAAAGCGGTTGGTGAAGCAGTTTCCTGAAGCCACACGAGGACAAGTGCTAGAACTGGCTCAACAGTTTCAGGAAGAAGTCACCAATATTGACAGTAATGCCTATCTGCCTCCATCTCAGGCGCTTTATCAATTGCTGATTGCTCCGATCGAACTGGAGTTGCAATCCCGCAAGATCGGCAATTTGGTCTTCATTCCCGATGGGGGACTCCGATCGCTCCCCGTGGCCGCCCTTCACGATGGACAGCGCTTTTTGGTGGAAAAATACAGTGCCGGGATGATGCCTAGCTTTTCCCTAACTGACACAAAGTATCGGAGTATTAAAACCGCCTCTGTCCTAGCGATGGGAGCTTCAAAGTTTACTGAGCAAATTCCCCTAGCGGCAGTCCCCTCAGAACTGGAGGCGATCGTCAAAACTCGCTCCGGCGCAACCTTCCTGAATGAAGCGTTCACCTTAGAGAACCTCAAAACTCAGCGCCGTCAACAATCCTTCAGCATCTTACATCTGGCAACCCACGGCGAATTTAAATCCGGAGATCCGTCCAACTCCTATATCCAACTCTGGGATAGCAAACTCCGCATGGATCAACTGGGACAACTGCAACTCAGCAACCCGCCTGTGGATCTGCTAGTGCTGAGTGCTTGTCGGACGGCAGTTGGTGATGATCAAGCGGAATTGGGCTTTGCGGGATTTGCCATTCAAGCTGGGGTTAAATCGGTGTTGGCTAGCCTGTGGTATGTCAGTGATAATGGCACCTTGGGATTAATGACGGAGTTCTATCAACAGTTGCAAACTGCTCCGATCAAGTCTGAAGCTCTCCGTCGGTCCCAGATTGCCATGATCAATGGAAAGGTGCGTTTAGAAGGCGGACAGTTGCGTGGCTCTAGAGGCAGCACTGCTCTGCCCCCAGAATTGGCTTCTTCAGGGAATATATCTCTTTCCCATCCCTACTACTGGGCAGCGTTCACCATGATTGGGAATCCTTGGTAACCTAACTCAGCTTTGATCCGCCTCTATATACCTTGATCACTAGTACAGTATGGCAGCCGTTTCTGACCAATTAGGAGGATGGTTTTGAGTCTTGAGGTTGGAGTGCTGCTCAGTTATCTCTATCAGCCTGCACTAGCGTCTCGCTAAAGTTCCACAAAGGTATCTTGTTCCATCCAGGCGGGAATTCGATCGCCTCTAAATAACCGCAGTTCTATACTCAACCGATCGCCAGTCATGGCAGGATAGACAGCGGTGCGATGGAGGGTGCCGGGCAAGAACACCAAGGCATCTCCAACCTTGGCTTGAGGAACCCAAAATTGGTCAGGGTTGAATAGATTGCCCAAGGCAGCAGGGGTGAGAAACTGATAGTGGAGCAACTGCGTCAGGGGAGCGGTAATGAACTCCAACCCGGGGCGATCGACTCCGCAATCTGTGAGCGGCACCCAGCAGGTCAGCAGGTCAGTGAGGGGCGTATCGAGGTAGGGACTATTATTTTCTGGTAAATCACCAAAGGTCACCCCCAGCGCGCCATCTTGGTGCCATTGATTTGGCGAGTGCAGCACATGGGCATTGCCCGGCGCATACTGCTTCCGCACGGGCACTTGGGTCAAGTTCACGCAAACCCCCTCGCCCATCACCTGCAAAATCACCTCTCGCAAAGGGGAATGGGCAACCAAACTCCAGATATCAGGTTTGTTCCCTGGCAGATGCCGATCGAGGGCTGCCAACTTAATGTAGGACGATCGCTCGTGAAACGCGCCATCTGGGGGCAAATGCTGGTTAACCTGTTCCACGCCATACTTAGCAATCAGGGACTCGATTTCGTGGAAGCAGCGATCGGCGGCTTGTCCGATCGTGTTCAACACTGACTCATGCAATACGTCTCTATACAGGGCTACACCCCACATCTGAAGCTGAACTAAAGGGTCAACTGTGATATCCGTTTCCATATCGTTCAGAAAAACCTCGATTAAAGGCAAAATACTATTTTCCCAGTAAGGGGGGCACTATCAACATGGGTGACAACTAGTTGTCTTCTTTCGCAGAGAACAGGCAGAGAACAGGCAGAGATGGGCTAGATGAGCCTCAACATGGAACAATTGGGGCAAGATAGTCAACGCGATTTTTAGCATGATTTTCAGGCAGAAATTAACCAGCATTCAATGCATTATCTAAATGACAACGATCGCCCCTAATCTAAAGGCACTGGAGAAGTTCGCTCAATTTTTTATTTCCCCTCACCTAAAATGGAGAATCGATGATAAAAAATTGCTATGTTTTCACCCTTCACCCTTTTTCCTTCCCTTTTCACCCCTTTTCCCCAATAATCCATGTATAAACTACTGATTCAACTGAGGGATTATCTCAAAAAGAACTTGGTTGCTTTTTGGAAAGCCATTACGCCTCCCTATGCCTTTTCCTGGACAACTCTCATCTTTCTCAGTTTTTTTTCAGTGGTGATTGCGAGTACTACATCTCAAACAGTCAGAGATTTTCTCGCCTTTTGTGGCTGGTTTTTCTTGATTTTGGGAGTGGGTTGGTATAGCAGCGAGAAGAAGCCCAAGGTCTTTAATGTGGAAGTTGGGGCGTGGATTACGGGCGGCTTGACCAGCATGTTTCTCTACAGTGTGACGGATAGCCTGAGTAAGTTTTTCGATCGCCCCCTCGTAGGAGTTCCGTCCTGGCCATTTGTGAGTTGGCCCCTCATTTCCGCTGCGATCGCCGCGATTCCTGATGTCACCACCAGCCCTGGACTCAAGCCCAAAACCCCCTCCATCGACGGTCGGCAACGGCTAGTCATTTTATTTTTGAGCCATGCGGTGATCAGTTGCTGGATTCAGTTTGCCTTTGTCATTGACAACTGGCTAGAGCGTTATCCCAGCCTTCTAGTCGATGATTTCAGTCGGAGCGCCTTTGTCGCCAGAGTCAATCTACGATCGCCCACCTCTAGGGGAGAGCTAATTCTACAGCAGGCGGAAACCCTCTTAAAAACTCAAGTGGTGGGACAGCCCTGGCCCCAAGTGGAGCGTTGGCTATTGACTGCGAAACAGCAACCGAATGTGTTTAGCGATGCTGTGATGCAGTCCTTCGCCCAGACCCAAACCACGACTGCCCCCAACTCAGCCCTCCGACCAAGACCCGACGAAGATGCCCGCTGGAAAGTGGAGCCGCGAATTTTGCCCATCCAACCCGACTATACCCTTCAGTTGCTAGCGCTATGGCAAGGGCCCAGTTCCTACCTCAATGGCTACTACCAGGCAAAAGTCTGCCAAATTACGCCTGTGGTTAAGTCTCCTTCACCCCAGGCAACGGCTTCACCGTCACAGGCCGCACCCGCCGAAGCCCTGACGACGATCGCTAGGGTAGACTGTCAACCGACCACGCCCCTCGTTCCCGGTAGTCCTGAACCTTTAGAGCAATGATCAACAGATACGCAGTTAGCGAGTAAGGTTGATGCAAGTGGCGATCTCGACTTGTTGGTGAAAGGAGTGTTGAGAGATACTCTTTTCACTCCTATAAAGATCCCAGAGTGTCGAGGATACTTACTGATCAGCGACACTGATCAACAAGAACCCAAGAGAGATGTGTAGGTGTTTTGAGGAGAAGAACATGAATGCAATTAGGGTTTCTGCGATCACAATGAATGTCTTTCGGGAGGTGATTCGCGATCGAGTCCTCTACTTGATTGGCTTCTATGGCTTGCTCCTAGCGGGGGCGGTGCGGATTCTGCCAGAAATTTCTGGTAGCCTCGAAAACAAGGTTTTGCTAGATCTAGGCTTGGCTGCCATGACGTTTCTTGGACTCATCATTGCCATATTTGTCGGCACAGGCTTAGTCAGTAAAGAAATTGAAAAGCGCACTGTGTTTGTGCTGATCGCCAAACCCATTAGCCGCGCCGAATTTATTCTGGGCAAGCATTTGGGATTGTCAGCCGTGCTAGCGGTGTTGCTAGGTTCCATGACCCTGATTTATCTTGGAGTCCTGGGATTGAGCCGCATTCAATATCCCCTAGGCAGCATTTTAATTTCCATCCTTTACACATTCCTCGAATTGTCATTGATTGCTGCCGTCGCGATTTTGTTCAGCGTCTTCACTGGCTCTCTCCTCGCCACCATGATTACGTTCGCCGTTTTCTTAATAGGTCGATTCAGTGCAGATCTGGCAGATTTAAAAATTACCAACCCCGATTTACAACGTCTGATTGATGGTGTTTATCTTGTGTTACCCGATCTGTCGCGCTTGAATATTAAAGATGCTGTTTATGGCGTGATCCCCGACGTGACAACCCTGCTGATGAACGCAACCTATGGGTTAATCTATATCGTCTTAGTGTTGACGATCGCCACGATCGTGTTTTCCCGACGGGAGTTTTGATGGAGATCTGCTTATTAACTATTTAAAATTAGAAGTTTATCTATGAGGTGATGGACATGAGGTGATGAAAGATGGAACCAACGCGATTAGTTAAAATCAGCAAATACCTCATCAAGCACCTGCGCCATACCCCCGATCGCCTGGGACTTACGCTAGCTCCGGGCGGTTGGGTGGCGATCGAGGTGTTGCTATCGGCTTGCATGGCCCATCAGTTCCCAATCACTCGTGGGGAACTAGAGGCAGTTGTCGCTGCCAACGATAAGCAGCGATTCTCCTTTGATGAGACAAACACTCACATCCGAGCTAACCAAGGACATAGTGTCGAAGTTGATTTGCAACTGGAGCCACAAACCCCGCCGGATGTTCTCTATCATGGGACGGGTGAGCAATCTGTGCCAGCGATCCAAAAATCGGGGTTGCTCAAAATGGCGCGACATCATGTCCATTTGTCTCAAGATAGGGAAACAGCCCGCAAGGTTGGAATGCGGCATGGTCGTCCTGTGATTTTGGCGATCGATGCAATAGCAATGCACCAAGCAGGATTTAGTTTCTACTGTTCAGACAATGGGGTTTGGTTAGTTGATGCGGTTCTCCCAGAGTATCTGACGGTGATCGGCGATCGGTAAAACATATATACTCAGGAGCAATCATGGCCATTTACTTGATTGTCTCGAATACTTGATTCTCGCGACTATCAGCTAGATGATGAGGCTTTTCATGTCTATGTAACTAAGGATAGACCATTAAGTCTAGTTCCTGAATGAAACGAAAGTCACGTTGATTTTTACTTAATAGAGCAACTTGATGTTCGATCGCTGTTGCTGCAATGAAAGCATCAGCAATGAGTAAGCCATGACTGAGGAAATAGGCTTGCAGAAGTTGAATCGCACGATTACTAATTTGGCTACTCAGTGTGAGAACCTGAAACTGAGAGAGGAAGCGATCGAGAGTTTGTAATTCAGCTTTATTACGACATCCAACGATTAGCTCCATCACCGTAACAGTAGAGACTGCCAAAATTGAGGTTTGGCTCTCATCTGTCAAACGTGCTTTAGCGAACATATCATCATGCGCGACATCAATCAGAATATCAGTATCAACTAGAATTTGAGGCATATCAGATGTGCCAATGCTGTTGCCGAATTTCTTTAACCCAGGTTGTGCTGTCTTGCATCTCTGAGCGATCACTCCACATACCAATAAATGGCTCGTTCTCCAAGGTTAGAGGATGGGGAGAGGAAGGTTGCGAGGGAGAATAGCGGTGCTTGAGAAAGGCAACAAAATCAACAATGAGTTGCTGATCGGTTTCGGGTAGAGCCGAAATATCATCCCTCAGTCGTTCAAATTTAAGCATGGATTTTACCATTGAATTGATTGAAACAATATCATGTTACTACTTTAGTAGTTATGCTATTCGCATAGTATATCTTAATGAAGCAACTCGTAGGTGTAGCGGGTGATGTGGTTATGGGCATTAGACGTGTTGGATTATAGAACCCATTTGGTATCTATCCTGTAACCTTTAGCAGAAGATGATTTCGGCAATATAAAATCAATAGCCCCAATGATTGAGAACAATAAACTCTTTCTTGAGTACATAGTCTGCTGCTTCTAGATTTTCGATCGCCTGCACAATTCCTTGATAGTTCATATTCTTCCCCATCTCAGAATCTTGGTAAATTGCCAAAACTCCTGAGTGTTCTGGGTTGATCTGATGCAATTCTTGAAAGTCGTTACAATTACGTGTAAGTAGCACTCGCTCACTTTGTCTAGCAAAATCCAGCACAACTGAATCTGGGCGATTCATTAAACCTATTTCCTTGACCGTGACTACATCATGACCTGCTGCCTGAAGAAGGTTGATTAGGTATCTTGCTTGAGAATCCTCATCAAGCAGCATTCGTAGACTCAAACGAAACTCCTTTCACTTCTAATTGATAGCGTTCCTCGTCCGCTTCTAGTTTCAATAGCTCTTGGTGACTCTCACAATATTGGATTGCCTCATGAATAGTAGACAACGGTAAATCCCAATTTTCGGCTGCCTGCTCTGGTGACATTTGATTAGTTATGATGTCCTGCCAGACGATCGAAGCCAGTAATTTACGCCCTTTAATGTAAAGCTGTTTCCGCCACGGATGAGGACGAGCAACCAGATATTGCCAGTTCTCGATCGGGGGTATGTCTTGCAGCGATTCAATAACAGCGCTAACAAGGGCGAGACGATCGCTCACAGAAAGTTGGTAGGCTTGTTCCTTAAGCTCTTGTAAAGACATCAACATAATTAATTTGATTGATTGGAACACCTCTTGCTCTTGAGTAATTTTAACCTGTTAATCCACGTGCTATTCCCCTTAAATAGACAAACTGAGTTGTGAGCCTTGGTCAGTTTTATGAACCTCGATGCGGGCTTGGAAGGCTTCCTTGAAATGGGGCATGTGGGTGACCGTGAGAATGCAGGCGAAGTCAGAGGCGATCGCATTGATGGCGTTGATGAGCCGATCGCAGCCCTCCTCATCCTGGGTGCCGAAGCCTTCATCCACAATCAACATTTGCAGGGCAGTGCCAGAGCGCTGGGCAAGCAGTCGAGAGAGGGCCAGTCGAATGGCGAAATTGACCCGAAAGGCTTCTCCACCAGAATAAGTTTCATAGGGGCGAGTCCCCTGGGCATCGGCAATTAGAATGTCCAACGTGTCGATCATCTTGGCTGGCGTAGATGCGCCATTACTCTGAGACTTACCTTTTGTCCCCGCTGTTTTCCCTGCCTTCTGGGTCAGGAACTGCACATGGAGTTGATTCACACTGAGACGCGCCAGAATCTGATTCGTCTCTGCTTCCAATTGGGGCAAAACGTTTTCAATCATCAGCGCTTGAATTCCGTTTTTGCTAAAGGCTTGGGCAAGCTCTTGGTGTACTCGGTGTTGGGTTTTGGCGGTGGTATATTGGGCACTCAGGGTGGTATGTTGGCTGCTCAATCCCTCCAAGTGTTGCTGTTGTTGCTGCAAGCGTCCCAGTTGGGCCAGTTGTCGATCGAGGTGCGATCGGCGCTCCTGGATTTGTTGTTCTAGGGTTTGGATTATCGGAGTAGGATCGGGGGTATGTTCCAACTGCTGTACTAGAGCGTCCAGTTGAGTTGTTGCTTCTAAAAGATGATGGGTGCAGGTGTGCATCGATCGCGTAATCTCCTCCAGCCGCTGTTGTACTTGGGGATAGTGCTGCTGCGCCTGTTGGAGTTCCTGGTAGCGCAGTTGCCAAGATTGGGCTTGGCGCAGGGCCGTGCGGAGGGCATTGTGCTGCTCCAAGTTGTAGTTAATGTGAGCCAGGTGGCGATCGAGTTCATCGATTTGCTGTTTCAGCGGGAGTCGCTCCGTTGCTTGGAGTTGCTGTTGGATGTCCTGGATTTGGGACTGCAATTCAGGTTGCCGAGCGGACAGTTGAGCTTGTCGCTGCTGAGCCTGCTTGATTTCCGCTTGCTTGATTTCTGCCCATCGCCAGCGATCGACCTGTCCCCTTGCTAACGCATGATCCCGCTCGTCATATCCACCGGGGGAACCATCACGAGCGCAGATTTGGTGCAAACTCTGCTCTAACAACCGTAAATCATCGTGCAACTCGTTGGCATAGGTGCCCGTAGCCAAGGCTTCCTCAAGGTGGTCAACTTCAGCGAGGACGTGGTGTAAGGTTTCCTGGGAAGCGGTGACAGTGGCGAGTTGCGCCTGTAACTGACCTCGCCGCTCCAACGCATAGTTGAGGCTAGCAAGCTCCCGATCGAGTTCTCGGTATTCTTGCCGCAGGACATGGATTTCTCGCTCAGATACCACCAACTGTTCCCGCACAACCCACAATAAATCCAAATACTCCTGATGCTGAGTTTGATGCTTCGTCAACACCACATTCCAATGATGCTCATCCAAGGGACGATCGCACACAGGACAGCTTGCATCCGGCTGCTTCAAAAGTTGTAGCTTCTGGTCTAACTCTCCCAACTGCGTTTCATACTCCCGTTGGTGAGCCTGCAAGCGCTCCAGGAAACTCTTGCGCTCCAGCCCTTTTTCCATCACCCGTTGCTGGTAAACCTGCTTTTTTGACAACTGCTCAATCTGCTCCGCCACGTCGATCGCCGCTTGCTGAAGCTGGGGCTGTTGCTGGTGTTGCTGGTGTAACTGGTGGGCAGAGGAACGCAATTCGGCTAATCGGGCTTGTAACTGTGCCTGGGCACGATCGAGTTGCTTTTCGGTCTGTTGCTGGCGTTGCAGCAGCGGGGCAACCTTGGTTTGCAGTTGATCCAATTCGTGCAACTGAATCCGAGCTAGGCGCAATTGCTCCAGAGCAGCGTCCACATCCTTCGCCTTACTGAGGGTATGTTGCACTTCCTGGTGTTGCTGCTCCAGTGCCTCCAACTTCGCTGCCAACCGTTGCAATTGGTCTTTGAGTTCGCTTACCTGCTGGTTAAATTGCTGTTGTAGATGCTGTCGTTGGGTTTGAGCCGTTTGGTGAGCGTGAAATTTTGCAGCTTGGACTTCTTCCTCAGCTTGCAGGGTTTGCCAGTGGTGATGCCCCGCAACGATCGCCTCCCGCTGGTGCAAAATCGCCTCCAGGGTTTGTTGGTGCTGCTGAGCCGTTTTCCATTCCGTCTCCAAGCGCAGTCGCTCTTGGCTGAGTTTGGTATGGTGCTGGCGTTGCCATCCGGCTTGCTGCTCCCAGGTGTTCCGCTGTTGCCGCACTTGTTGTAGAGTTTGGAGGGTTTCAGTGTCGATCGCCTGTTGCCGTTGCAGATCTCCCAGAAGCGCCTCTAAGCAAGCGGTTTCGTCAGCAATCTTCTCCCGTTGCTGCAACTGTGCCTGAATCGCCTCCAAATTGTGGCTCAGCACCTCAACCTGCGCCTTAAACTGGCGAGATTTCTCCTTTGCACTTTCCTCCAACACATCGTACTGATCCAGCTTCAGCAAATTAGCCAAAATCTGCTTCCGTTCCCCAGGACGCTTCAGCATGAACTCATCAGCCCGCCCTTGCCGCAGATAGGCTGAGTTCACAAAGGTGTCGTAGTCTAGCTTCAGGTGTTCCAGAATAATCTGCTGGGTCGATCGCATCCCCCGTTCAGTGAGGCTGCGAAAGGCGGTGGGGATCGCTCCCGTTGCCTCGCTGGGACTCGTCGCCACTTGAAATTCCAGGGAGGTGGTGTGACTGCGCTGCCGAGTCCGAATTACCCGATAGACAAAGTGTTGGTTCTGAAAAATAAAATCAACCTGGGCTTCTTTCGTGCCCATGTGGATGATGTCGTCTTCCGAGGCGACCCGGCTTTCTCCCCAGAGTACCCAGCCGATCGCTTCCAACAGGGAGGATTTGCCCGCCCCATTCGCTCCACAAATGCAAGCTGTGTGCAACCCCCGAAAATCCAGGATTGCGTCTCGATAACTTAAAAAATTTCTGAGGCTCAGTTGTAGAGGGATCATCCAAACCCAACGGGTTAAACCTCTTTCAGCTTAGCAGTACATTTGCATCGCAGTACACCTGCACCTCAAAAATGCCAAAAAAATAGAGCATTGGTGGGAATCCGATCGCTCTAGCAACGGCTTAACCCAAAAATGCTCCAATCTGAAAATGATGGATAGGCGCTAGGGTGTGTCATTAATTGGCTGGTATTCCTTGCGGAGCCTAG
>JARCMD010000463.1 GCA_030248885.1 Leptolyngbyaceae cyanobacterium MP9P1.79
CATCAATATCAGAAATAGGGCGGTAGGGCATTCCGTCCTTAAAGCTCAGGTTACGCCCGATGGGTTACCAGGGGTCACTGAGAAGCCTGCACTCTACGCGATAGCGTGAGTGTTGGGAGTATGTCACGCCCATAGTGATAAGCTGAAAAGTGGCAAATTTCATATCTACAATCTTGATTGTGCCAACCTAGTCAGACTATTAATTAAAGTTAGTTTTCACTGAAGTTCGATCGCAAACCTTAGATCACAACATAGAAGCATGGTCACCACCACAGAAAAGACAAATATTGGTCACATCACCCAAATCATTGGCCCCGTGCTGGATGTGAGGTATCCCGCTGGCAAAATGCCCAAAATCTACAATGCTTTAACCATTCGCGGCAAAAATGAAATAGGGCAAGACGTTTCCGTGACCTGCGAAGTGCAGCAACTTCTGGGAGACAACCAGATTCGGGCCGTTGCCATGAGTACCACAGACGGTTTGGCGCGGGGCATGGAAGTGGTGGACACGGGCGCTCCGATCTCGGTTCCTGTTGGCACTCCGACTCTAGGACGAATTTTCAACGTGATCGGCGAACCCGTTGACGAGCGCGGTCCAGTCAACACTGATGAAACCTTTCCGATTCATCGTCCCGCTCCCTTGTTTACAGAATTGGAAACCAAGCCCTCTGTCTTTGAGACGGGCATCAAGGTGATTGACCTGCTAACTCCCTACCGACGCGGCGGCAAAATTGGGCTGTTTGGCGGTGCTGGCGTGGGCAAAACCGTGATCATGATGGAATTGATCAACAACATCGCCACAAATCACGGTGGAGTCTCGGTCTTTGGTGGTGTGGGCGAGCGCACCCGTGAGGGCAATGACCTGTATAACGAGATGATCGAGTCTGGAGTCATCAACAAAGAAAATCTCAGCGAATCTAAGATTGCGTTGGTTTACGGTCAAATGAACGAACCCCCCGGAGCCAGAATGCGCGTGGGTTTGAGCGCTTTGACTATGGCAGAGTATTTCCGGGATGTCAGCAAACAGGACGTGTTGTTGTTCATTGACAACATTTTCCGCTTTGTGCAAGCTGGTTCTGAAGTGTCCGCCCTGTTGGGACGGATGCCCTCGGCCGTGGGATATCAGCCCACCTTGGCAACCGATATGGGAGCCTTACAAGAACGGATTACGTCTACCACGGAAGGCTCGATTACCTCCATTCAAGCCGTTTACGTTCCTGCGGATGACTTTACTGACCCCGCTCCTGCTACCACCTTTGCTCACTTGGATGGAACAACGGTGCTGTCCCGTGGACTGGCAGCGAAAGGCATCTATCCGGCTGTAGACCCCCTCGACTCGGCCTCGACGATGCTCCAACCCAGCATTGTGGGTGAAGAGCATTACAACACTGCCCGCGCTGTGCAATCTACCCTTCAGCGCTACAAAGAACTCCAAGACATCATCGCCATTCTGGGACTAGATGAATTGTCGGAAGACGATCGCCTGATCGTTTCCCGCGCCCGTAAGGTTGAGCGCTTCCTATCCCAACCCTTCTTCGTGGCTGAAGTCTTCACCGGTTCTCCGGGTAAGTACGTGAAGCTGGAAGAAACAATCAAAGGCTTCAAAATGATTCTGTCGGGCGAATTGGATGCCCTGCCAGAGCAAGCTTTCTACTTGGTTGGCAACATTGAAGAAGCCATGGCTAAAGCCGAAAAGATCAAAGCCGACATTAAGTAAGCTATGTCAAATGAGCCAGGCAAGGGGAGTTTCTCTCTTGCCTCTCGCTTTTTTTCCTTTTATTTCAGATTATTTCGTAAAATTTCTTCCTAAAACCTATGACTTTAACTGTTCGCGTCATTGCGCCAGACAAAACCGTTTGGGACTCTACCGCTGACGAAGTAATTTTGCCCAGCACTACCGGACAAATGGGGATTCTGAGTGGTCATGCGCCCCTGCTGACTGCTTTGGATACGGGAGTCATGCGAGTCCGCCCCGGCAAAGAATGGGTGACGATCGCCCTCATGGGGGGATTCGCCGAAGTGGAAAATGACGAGGTGACGATTCTGGTCAATGGCGCTGAACGGGGCGACAAAATCGATCGAGAACAAGCACGCAAAGCCTATGCTGAAGCGGAAGCCAGGGTGAGCAAGAGTACGACTAGCGATCGTCAAGAGCAGATTCAGGCAACCCAAGCCCTCAAGCGCGCCCGGACTAGGTTTCAAGCAGCCGGTGGAGCCGTATAAGTCTAAGAAACTTGGGTAATTTGGATTTGTATAGTTAAGCGATGTACAACTTTTCCGACCCACCCTCACCCCAACCCCTCTCCCCTGCTGGGAGAGGGGCTAAGACCCAGATCAGATCCCCTTCTCCCATGGGGAGAAGGGGTTGGGGGATGAGGGCAGACTTTAAGTTGCCCATCACCTATGATTCGATTTTTCTAACGTCATGGCAGTGACAATGACAACACTGGTTGCGGGAGCTATTTCTGGGGAAAGCCTAATTGCTTTTCCCACAGACACCGTTCCTGCCTTGGCAAGCCGCCCCGACTGCGCCGCTCTCATCTATGCCGCAAAACAGCGTCCCCCAGACAAACCCTTGATTTTGATGGCGGCAACTGCGGTTGAACTGTGGGCGTTTACAACGGGAACTGAGGCAGAGCGTCGGGTGTGGCAGCGGGTAGCTGAGCAACACTGGCCCGGAGCATTAACTCTGGTGCTTCCTGCTAACGATCGCCTTCCCCCAGCCGTGAACCCACTCAATCCCACCACGATCGGGCTGAGAATCCCCAACCATCCCCTTGCCTTGGAGGTTCTGGCCCAAACTGGGCCCCTGGCGACCACCAGTGTCAATCGCTCTGGTGATCCGCCCTTGGAAACGATCTCTGAAATTGAGGCCCAGTTTCCCCAAGTGCTAACCCTGCTGCTCACAGAACTCGATGATTCTGTTGAAACAAAACCCACTGGAGTGCCTTCGACCGTAGCGCAGTGGGTAGGCGATCGGTGGCAAATTCTGCGTCAAGGAGCCGTGATGTTAGAACCGCAGATCAAATAACACCCAACATTCCGCCCTACTAAATCTCCAAATTATTAAATCCACAATCCCAAGCGCTCAAACCCATGACACACGATGCTGATGAGGAAATTCGATCGCTCCGATCGCAGCTTCAGCAGGCGAAGTTGAACTGTCTGATGGCGCAAGAAATGAGCCAGTTCAAAGCCGGATTCTTGGCGCGGGTCTCCCACGAGCTACGATCGCCCCTCAGCAATTTGATGGGATTGCATCAACTCATTTTGGCGGATTTATGCGACGACCCAGCGGAGGAGCGGGACTGTGTGGCGCAGGCCCATGAAGCGACGCTGAGATTAGTGGACTTACTCGATCGCCTCATTGATGTGTCTAAGGTGGACTATGGCAGCGCTGGAATGAAAATACAGCCAGTGCAACTTTGCCAAGTCCTCACCGATATCCAGAACCTGACCCAGTTGCCAGCCAAAAATCGCAACCTGCGGCTTCAGGTGCAATTGCCTGAGCCGCAGGTTTATGTGCTTGCCGATCCCCAGCGTTTCCTGCAAGTTTTGCTGAGTTTGGTAGATACCCCGCTCGCGCTGATGACCGAGGGCACGATCGCTATATCTACTCAGGTTGTTCCTGATGCAGGATTGATCCGGATTATCATTGAGGACGATCGACCCCTCAGTGCTTGGAGTGAACCTGTGAATTTGCTCAAAGCTCCTGATCTGTTGCAATGCCCACTGCCAGCGATCGGCTCTCCCCTATCGCCGGGAGTCAAGTTGTTAATGAGCTACACGCTTGTGGATTTAATGGGAGGTCGTCTAGATCTGCTCTCGGTTCCCTCCCCAGAGTCGCCATCTGCTGTGACACGACTCCAATGCTCTATTCCACTGGCTAAATCCCTGTAGAATGTTCCTGTAGCGTGTGCTTTATACCTAGCATTTGGCAAGTAAAGTCACTCACTTACCAAGAAGGTTACCTGAATGGATTGCCTCTAGAAGGAATAGAGTTCTATAGGATTATCTGTGAGATGCATGGCTTTAGTCTTTCTAAAATAGATAGGAAAGTCGTAGATCACCCACGATACTCTAAGCAATAGCAGGATTATAGAGCTAGTGTTTGGACATGGCATCATGTGAATAAGGAGAGTGAAGGCTCTCTCTGCCTATGTTTTAGAACCTTTTACTAGGCAGCAGGTCTTATATCTCCTACTAGCCTTAAAGCACTATTTCGTCGATCCCCTGAATAGAACAACTTTGGATACTGACAGATTGTCTCTCGGCTACGCCCTCACAGATCGTTTAAGGGGGCACAACGATCGCGCTAATCCTTAATACCCGCTGGACTCGATCGCCTCTAACAATACCTGTTGATGGGTAGCTAGCCTCATCCTTGGTCTCAACATGATCTCTAATGTGTCGGCTCCAACGATCGTGTTTTACGGAACTGGCAGTTTTAGTGTTCCCAAGCCATAGCGCTTGATACCAGTTCCATGAAGCGGTGAAGGTGTGCAGCGGTAGATAACATTGAAATGAGGCTGTCGATCGCTAGAATAACGAAATCATTCAAGTGAGAAGTTGTTGGAGTTCCTTCGTCAATCCAACCTACAAGATCAACGATCGTACTGGATCTGAAACCAACTAAACAGGATGGCTCCAATACTCTTACTAAGGAACTGAGCAGCCCAACGACTAAGCTCACCTGCCGCCAGAAGCGCAGCGAGGAACGAGCGAAACTGTAGACAGACGGGTGCAGCGCCTTGTTGTGCCGTTGTTTGAGTGTCGGGACTGCTGCGCCGGTTGTTGCGGCACCGTTTTGCTTTGACTTTTTCACGAGATATAAGTCTCTCGTCCACAACTTTCTCATCTATGAACGATTTATACCCATTCATTACGCGCCTATCTAACGCTGGCTAC
Organism: Leptolyngbyaceae cyanobacterium MP9P1.79; assembly: GCA_030248885.1. GTDB lineage: Bacteria > Cyanobacteriota > Cyanobacteriia > JARCMD01 > JARCMD01 > JARCMD01. The sequence continues at coordinate 4,909 of JARCMD010000463.1, forward strand.
CGCCTCAACTCCAACAAGTATTGATGGTGATGCGAGGGAAGCTACGCCGATACCCGTTACGGCTGGACGAGAGTCGCCTAAAAATTCAGAAAGAATAGGTCCGAGAGTTTCCATGTGTTCTCCAAGCTCACCTCGGATGTAGACGCGAACTTGCAATAACTGTCCGACTGATGAACCAGCGGCTGTCAGGACAATTTTAAGGTTTTCAAGTGCCTTTATCGCTTGTCCTTCTATCGAGTTCTGTGTGGTCTCATATTGATGACTCCAATCGATCTGACCAGATACGAAAACTAGTCCTAATTCTGTCTCGACAGTGGACTGAGACATACCAGATGCAGCACCATCGTAAAGTTCAGGTGGATTGATTAGTTTCTTGCTCATGTTGTTCTCCAGTTGATCTGAGTAATGTGTTCTGTTGTATTACACGCAACCAAGCCGCGTGCGACGACACAACTTGTTGTTATACGAAAAATTTCTGCATATAACCCTAAATTGGGTAGATAGGCAGACGAGTTCTGCCTATCATCCTGAATCGGGTGGATCTGCGGAAATTTTCAGCAGATCCACTCAAATTGTTTGTTGTCCTGCGCCTCACCGATCGCTTTTAATAAGGATCACAAGGCTTCAATTTTAACGATGCCGCCTTCAACATCATCAACCTGTAATCGATAACCGTAGAGCATCGCCATTCCCAGCAGCGGTTCTGTCTCTGCTGCTGCAATATCAATCTCGCGATATTGTCCATCCCAGATTACTGTTACGGTGTAAAAATCAAACAGTGTTTCGCTCCCATCACCTAAGGTTGCTGTATTAGAAGTTCTCCAAGGTAACCCAAGACGAATAATGGTTTCAGATGGTAAAGATAGGAAGCCATCAAATCCAGTGTCAATAACGGTATCGATGACTTCTCGTTGCCCGATTGAGTTACCAACCACAAGGGAGAGTGTTGCTTCACGGCGCAAATTCACAACTCCGTAAATCATTAATTCTGCTTCAGACTCCGCGAACCAAAATGATAGACAGCACGGTGTCCGATACGAATCGTCCAAGGCTGAGCATCAGCCTGGCGTTCAAATAGCCGATCGGTGGCAACCATAACGGTCTCACCGACCTCAAACTCTCCGGTTTCGATGTCGATCGCCACAATTTTGCCTTCGTTTCCCGCTTCGACTTGCTGCCGAATGCCAGACTCATAGAGTTCTTGCCCACGTCGAGCTAACTCTTCTTTGCTGTAACGTCGTTGGCGAACTGCC
>JARCMD010000464.1 GCA_030248885.1 Leptolyngbyaceae cyanobacterium MP9P1.79
GGGTATCGTGGGGCGCTAGGGGCGATGGTTCAATCCTACTTCGCCACGCAACAGCGGGAGGTGGAGGTGGAAGTGAGTCAGCGTCCAGCCTCAGTCAAAAGCTTTCAAGTCGAACCCAAGCGCTGGATTGTTGAACGAACTTGGACGTGGCTAGATAATGCCCGTAGTTTAGCCTAGGGTTATGAATGCTTACCTGAAAATCACGAGGGGATGATCTACATTGTGATGATTCGCTTGATGCTCAGGCGACTGGCTAAGAATCGCCGCACCTGGAACCTGGAATCTGCTTAATCATCGTTTACAAACACTTTCTAAGGGTTCTATCAACTGCCATTCGGCATCATTCACGTCGCTGTCATAGATAGGTTGGCTCATGGTCTGAAGCTGAAATCAATTAATTTCTCAGGTATCGCTCATCCCTCGCCTCACAGCGTTTCTTCTTCATACTTATTTACAAACACTTTCTAATAACTCAATCGTATTATTAGTCGCTACACACATTTCTAAGGTGGCAGAGTTGGTATAAAGATCGGCAACGTCCAGCAAACTGCAATTTCTCAATTAGTCCAACAAATTAGGCTCCCCGATTTTCAATGGGGGCGGGTGATGCGAGCAACATTTACTTCTCAAATGTTCTCTGAGGCAGAAATCAGCATTTGTGAAGAGGTTGAGCCTTCTGTTTGTTCGTAGCCTTGTGGCAATTGCTACCGCTCTTGGTTTGAACTCCTATAAGACTGACTCGCTTTATGAATATTCCTGTTTCTCCCTGGGCGCTTCTGTCACAGACACACTTTAAGGTGCTACCTTCCGTGCGCCATTATTTAAATCATTGGCGATCGCAAGCAGAGCAAATTCCCAATCCAGAGCTACGGAAACAAGCGATTGCAAGTCTTGAAACCAAACAGTTCCATTGTGAAGGCGGATCAATTTATGGACTGCTGGCAAATAAAGACCGGCAGGCGGCAATTCGCTTTATTGTGGCATATCAAACCATTAGCGACTACTTGGATAATTTGTGCGATCGTAGTCGTTCGCTCGATCCTGAAGATTTTCGGGCCCTGCATGACTCCATTTTTCATGCCCTCACTCCCGACGCAGAATTGCCAAACTACTATCGGTTTCGCGAAGATCAAGACGATGGCGGTTATCTCAAAAGGTTAGTCAGAACTTGTCAAACCGTTTTATCGAGCATTCCGAATTACGCAAAGATTGCTCCAACCCTGCATGAACTGGCGAGCTATTACTGTGATTTGCAAGTTCATAAGCACGTCAAAGTCGAAGAGCGAATTCCCCGCTTGAAAGCTTGGTTTGCTCAACATCAAGCTCAGTTTCCTGAACTGAGTTGGTATGAGTTTTCTGCTTGTGCAGGATCGACCTTGGGAATTTTTTGTCTTGTGGCTTATTCGTTTAACCAAGAGTTTTCTGAAACGCTGACGACTCAAGTGAGAAATAGCTATTTTCCTTGGGTTCAAGGGTTACACATCTTACTTGATTATCTGATTGACCAAGAAGAAGATCAGATTAATGGCGACTTAAACTTCTGCTCTTATTACAACAGTCAAGATGAACTTACAGAGCGACTCCAACAATTCATCAAAAATGCGGCGAAAAGCGTTCTTCACTTACCGCACACCCGGTTTCATCAGTTGATTAACCAAGCATTATTAGGCGTTTATCTTTCAGACAAGAAGGTGAGAAAACAACAGGCAGTGCAAAGGATTGCAAAGCAACTGATTTTGGGCGGCAGTCCTGCTTCCTTTTTCTTTCAGAATCGGCTGCTCGCAGCACATCTGGTGTGAAGGTCAACCCTTTAAATATAGCGACAGGGAGGCTTGACTGTGGCAAAGATTGCGGTGATTGGTGCAGGTCCAGCACGCTGTTCAGCAGGCTATCACCTGGCGAAAAGTGGGCATCAAGTGACGTTGATCGATAAGAGTGGCTTTCCGAGAGATAAAGTCTGTGGCGATGGCATTAGCCTCGAATCGGTTCAAGCCCTCTCGACAATGGGAATCTACCCGCAAGACATGCGGCAGCGGCTGGCTGAATATGCTCTGATTCATCGGTTTTTTCTGGGATCAAATCAGATCTCTCATAGTGAAGCCACAACCCTAGAAGCGTATTGCGTTCCTCGATTTGTGTTTGATCAACTTCTGTACGAAAAAGCGATCGAGTCCGGTTGTGTTCCGCTCATTCAAACCATTCGTGAAAACAATGGACAGCTTCAGCATTTATCTAAGACCTTTGATTACTTGATAGATGCGCGGGGTGTTACTGCGGGAAAGGTGAGTGCGATCGCGATTCGGGCGTATTGGCTGTTCGATCGCCAAAACATATCGGATGTGGATCTGAGCGAAGCTCAAATTCACTTCGATCGTCATTTAGGCGCGAGTGGATATGGCTGGATTTTTCCAGTTTCGACCCAGGGAGAATGGGTCAAATTGAATATTGAGGTGGGAGTCTGGTTGGATGAATCGCAGAAGACGAATGTGATTCAGTTGTTTAAGCAGTTCATTCAAAGCAATCCACAGACGCGACACTTGCTGAGTAAAGTCATTCACCAAGACACGCCTAAAGTCTATCCACTCGCGACGGCTCAAAAAGGGAATCGAGTCACAGATGGAAATATTCTCAAGATTGGAGATGCTGCAAATCTGACTGATCCATTGACGGGGGAAGGGATTGCGAACGCCGTGCTGAGTGGACTTTACGTTGCACAAGCGATCAATATGAGTCGTTCTCCAGAAATGGCAGCAGAAAACTGGCAGTCCCTCTACGAGTCTCGCTTCGAGGCAGATCTGCGGGCGGGGCTGCGAATTAAAGCGTTTAGAAAGTTCTCGTGGATGAATACGCTGCTGATCTGGACGATGAAACAGAATCCGCGCATTGCCACACAAGTTAGTCGTGCTGTTGCAGGCTTAGTGCCTTATCACGAGGTGCTATCTTCGCTAAGGTATTGAAGCTGAAATTTTAAGCAAAATCATTTCATCTCTAATCTTAAATAGCAGTACGCCCATTTTTATCCCCAAGTCTTTTACTTCGTGAGACCTAGCAACAACACAACTATCATTATTTGATAGCACTACTACAGGCTTACCATTCAGCTTGAGATTAAATAGGCGTTCGCAGTAAACAAGGGCGATCCTTTAGCTAAGGTGGTGAGAACTGATGATGGTGAGGGTGTTAGGAAGTTTTCCCAATGGCATCGCATTCATGGGAAGGGTGTAGTTTGGGCTTTGGGCTTACCAGAGAAGTTACAAAAGCAGGTACATCTTTATCGGATTTCTGATGAGGTTATTAGGAGTGCGATCGCTAATCACGATCCAACTTTGATTGTTGAGGGTGAGGGTAAAGTCGATCTTCTACTTTCGATGGGTATTGCTGCTACTTGTGCGATCGGTGCAGGCACAAATGTGGCGATCGAGTCGGCAGATCTGGTGCTGGTCAAGAATGATTTATTAGATGTAGCTTACGCCCTCAAATTGGCAACCGCTGCTGCTAAATTAAGCCTCAAGGGTCTGACTGTCGCATGGCAATTCGTTGTGGACTCGCTAACTTTACCCCTAAGTTGTCGAATTCATATCATTTTAAGGGCAGGCGAATGGTAAACGTACTGCCTCTACCAAGTTCA
>JARCMD010000465.1 GCA_030248885.1 Leptolyngbyaceae cyanobacterium MP9P1.79
ATCGCAAATACAGACGCTCTCAAAAGTATTGTCAAAAGTGATAATGCGGCATTGATTGATGTCAGACAGCCTTCTGAATATGGCTCCGGTCACATTCCACATGCCATCAACATCCCCTTGCAAACCTTAGTCGCCAATCTTGATAAAATTCCCAACGATCGCCCTGTAATTCTCTATTGCGCAACAGGCTATCGAACAGCCATGGGAGTTATGACTTTGCAAATGTTAGGACATACTAATGTCCGGGCTTTTCCTCCTAGTATTCAAGGTTGGAAAGCAGCAGGAGAACCTTTGGAAAAGTAGGATTTAACGCGATGTGCAACTTTCTCGATTCCCCTCACCCTAAATCCCTCTCCCAGAGCGGGAGAGGGATTTAGGGTGAGTTTTTTCTCCCCTTCTCCTGCCTTGGGAGAAGGGGCTGGGGGATGAGGGCTGCTTTTAGTTGCACATTAGGTAATTTAATCAAAAAGAGGAATTTTTATGATCGGATATATCATCAGAAAAATACTTGCTCAGTTTCTATTACTGGCAAGCCTGGCGTTGACTGTATTTTTGGGGTTAGGGATAGGCACGACTCCCGATGCAGTTGCAGCCATTCGGCAACTGGAAGAAGCCCCAGGACAAATGGTTTACCAATCTCGGCAAACCCTCAAAGACCAGCACGGAAATAGCTGGCAGGCGATCGCCTTTAAACGGGTTTCTCCCAATGGAAAGACGAGTCTTGAATTGCGTTTAGTGGGTTTCCCCGATGTTGTAGCAATTGACCGTAGTAAACCCTTGTTGTTGACTAATTCCATGGGTGAAGTATTGACTGCTGATGATAACTCCAGCCTTATTTTTACCGATTTATCTGTTCCCGAATCGAATGTTGGAGAATATGATCTTCAGCCGTTGTTAGCACAGTTGCAGCCAGAAATTCCTCTCAGCTTGACGCTGCCAGCGATCGATGGTGAAGCGATTAATCTATTAGTTCCACCATCTTTTGTAAAAGATTGGCAAACCCTGTTTTCTTCAAGGAAGTAGATGGGTCGAGTAGCTCGTCAAATATAGCTCGATCAATCTTGTAAATAAGTAAGGAGACTTAACCCATGAAAATGGATACCCGACATTCCATCCACCGAGAACATGACCACGCTCAGATGGATGCTGCCTCCCATGATCAACACAGTGGTAACAATCAACACGCTGGGCACGACAAACATGCCGGACATAGCCCAGGAATGTTTAAACAGCGATTTTTCGTTTGCCTGGGGCTAACATTACCGATTATCTACCTGTCCCCGATGTTTGAGCATTGGTTTAGGTATCAAGCCATTCAGTTTCCGGGTGTCAACTGGATAACGCCAATTCTCGCCACGATTATCTATTTCTATGGCGGTTGGGTGTTTCTCAAAGGAGCTTGGTACGAATTTCGTGGCAAAATCGGCATGATGACGCTGGTGGCGCTGGCGATCACGGTTTCCTTTGTTTACAGTGTGGCAGTTACTCTGGGCTTAAAGGGAGATTCCTTTTATTGGGAACTGGCAACCTTGGTCGATGTGATGCTGCTCGGTCACTGGATGGAGATGGCTTCGGTGCAGGGAGCCAGTCGGGCGCTGGAGCATCTGGCAGATTTAGTCCCGTCGATCGCCCACAAACAGGTAAACGGACAGATCGAAGATGTCGCGGTGAGCGCCTTGATTGAGGGCGATCGGATTCTTATTCGTCCTGGTGAACAAGTGCCGATCGATGGTGAAGTCGTCGAAGGCGTTTCCAGCGTTAACGAAGCCTTTTTAACCGGGGAGTCACGTCCTGTTACCAAACGAGAACACGATGAAACGGTGGCAGGCTCTGTCAACGGGGAAGGGGCGTTAACCATCAAAGTCACTCGCACGGGTGACAAAACCACCCTGAGCCAGATTATGCGGCTGGTGGAGGAAGCGCAAGCCTCTAAAAGTCAATATCAGAACCTGGCCGATCGACTGGCCTACTGGTTGACGTTAATTGCGATCGGTGTTTCGGCACTGACCTTTGTAGTTTGGCTCTCTGTGGGCACGGGTGGACTGACATTTGCAATTAATCGCGCCGTTTCTGTACTGGTGATTACCTGTCCCCATGCCTTAGGTTTGGCAATTCCCTTAGTGATTATTAACGCCACATCAATGTCTGCAAAGCATGGTGTGCTGGTGCGGAACCGCGAAGCGTTTGAACGCGCTAAAAACATCAAAACGATCGCCTTTGATAAAACAGGCACTCTCACTGAAGGCCAGTTTGGAGTTCAACATACATATACCGAGGGGATGAGCGAGGATAATGCATTGGTGATCGCAGCTTCCCTAGAATCCTTATCAGAACATCCTTTGGGCAAAGCGATCGTCACAGAAGCCAATCACCGCAAGAACCAGCTAAAGAAAGTTACTGAGTTTCAAGCGGTGCCAGGTCAAGGTGTGGAAGGCACGATCGATGGGCAACAGTATCGGGTAGGCAGACCCGAATGGGTAGCGGAGTTGAAATTGCAGCTTTCGGCAAGTCTACAAGCCGGACTCAAAGAAATTGAATCACGCGGCGAGAGTGCGATCGTCCTTTTCAACGATCACCAAGCTTTGGCGGTGTTTGGGTTAGCCGATCGGGTGCGCGAGAATGCCCGAAAAGCCATCGACAAGTTACACGAGATGGGCATTGAAACCGTGATAATTACGGGCGATGCGGAAGTGGTCGCCAAAACAGTAGCCGCAGATTTGAAGATCGATCGCTACTATGCGCGAGTCCTCCCCAAGGACAAAGCAGCCCTGATCAAACGGTTAAAAGCCGATAAACCCACGGCTTTTGTCGGCGATGGCATCAATGATGCACCTGCTCTATCTGAATCGGATTTGGGCATTGCGATCGGTGCGGGTACAAATGTGGCGATCGAGTCTGCCGATCTGGTGCTGGTCAAGAGTGATTTATTAGATGTGGCTTATGCCCTCAAACTGGCAACAGCCGCCTACAACAAGATGATCCAAAACTTGTTCTGGGCAACTGGGTATAACGTCATTGGCATCCCCTTAGCTGCTGGTATTGCATATCCGTTGGGAATCGTCCTTTCCCCAGCCGTAGGCGCATTATTTATGACGATCTCTACGGTCGTTGTCTCGATTAACGCGATGCTGCTCCGACGGATGAAAAGCTGAGCTAGCGTTTCATTCTCATACACCAATACTTCGGATTTTTGTGGAGGTGCTGGAAACCCTGTTGTACAGCCAGTATAGACCCTCACCCTAAATCCCTCTCCCAAGAGGGGAGAGGGACTTCA
>JARCMD010000466.1 GCA_030248885.1 Leptolyngbyaceae cyanobacterium MP9P1.79
GATTATGAGGAGTTATTTCAGTTAAGTTAGCAAACTTGGGACAGTAATGTTTCGCCTGTTGTGCTTTTGACAACAATTTTACGATTGCGGTCAAACAAAATGCAGCCGACGGTGACTCGCTGTTCGCTGTGGGTGTAGATGTAGCCTTGGCACCGCCGATCGATGGTGTGGGCAAGGGCGCTGTAGACCTGGTTGACCCAAGTGCTGTGGGTGCGATCGTCCACGGCGCGTAGGTGTTGCAGAGCAGCTTCGGCGGTGGGGCTGGCAAATATGGCTTGCAGGTCAGGCAACGGTAAGCCCAAATTGGCACAGTGCGCCGCCAGAATTTCCTGCCGACCATCGGCAACGTGGTGGTGGGTGTGGAAGATGCCGCCAGCTAACTTGATGAGCTTGCCGTGGTAGCCAAAGAGCAATACGGACTCTACATGTTGCATTCCTGCCTCCACTAAGAGCGATCCCAGCCAGTTTGCAGTTTTGAGGGTGCGATCGGGGGCGATCCCCAACTGGGCAACTAGATCTAACCCATTTTCGCCAATGCAAAAAACCAGTGTAGGGTCGCTGCCTTGGGTCATCAGTTGTTGGGCTTTTTGTTGCAGTTCCGCGCGAAATAGCTCTAGTTGTCCGGGGGCGCTCAGGGGGTGGGCAATGCCGCTGGTTCCCAGGAGCGAGAGTCCGTCTACCACCCCGAAGGCTGCGTTGGAGGTGCGTTCTGCCAGCGATCGTCCTTCTGGAAGAATAATTGTCACCTCAATCACTTCCCCCGCTTCCAACCAGCGCTCCAGATTGGTCAACAGTAGATTTTGGGCGTAGCCATAGATTGCCGCCTCTCCTGTGCCCTCGCCCTGTCGTCCTAATCCCTCACCGCCTTTGATATGAATTTTGGGAGCATTAGGGGCTGAATCGGGCAAGATTTCTACCAAGGCCCAGATAGGCGTGTGGCGGGTCAAATCCAGGTTGTCACCGGGATCGCTGCGAGTTATGGCGAGGGCTGAGCCGGGTTTCAGCCCTGACACTTGCTCAATGGGGATCTCTACGGTTTCAGCCGGGTGCAGCATGTCAACCGGGACAGAGGTGAGGGCAGTGGTAGGCTCAGTGCGGTGCAGCCAGCGGAGGGCCGCGATCGACGCAGCACAGGCGAAGACAGGCAACGTATAACCAGAGCGGGGCGCGATCGTCACGAGAAGATGAGATTTCCAGAGAAGATAATACTAAGGAACGTAGGAGCAAAGCATTGGGCCAAAGATTTAGATAGCCATAGAGGTTGTCGCCCCAATGCTTTGCCCGTGCAGCGGTAACATTTTCTGCAAAATTACCTAAGAACCAGAGCTAGGCGGCAATTGAGAAGGATTTTCCGAGGGAGGGAGCATCTGGGCTTTCATCGCGGCTAGCTCATCTTCCACGGACTCCCCCGATTCCAAAGCCGCAAATCGCTTCGTGAGTTCATCCCCTTGCAATTCGGTCATTGCTTCAGATTGGGCCTCCAATTGCAAGACTTTTTCTTCCATACGTTCAAATGCCGTCGTCCCTGTTCCCAAGCGCCCCACCATTTCATTGATCTGTTGCGAGGCTTTGGCAGAGCGGGCCCTGGCGACATACAAGTCTTTGCGAGTTCGGGCTTCGGAAATTTTGCTTTCCAGAGCCAACATATTTTGCTTCAGCTTAGTCACAATCACGCTCTGGTGACCTAACTGTTCGCCCAAAGTTGTTGCGGTTTCTTGGTAAGTTTTACGCCGTGTCAGGGCTTCCCGCGCCAAGTCGTCTTCCCCTTTTTGGAGGGCGAGTTGGGCCCGGCGATACCACTCGTCAGCGGTGGATTGAGCCTGGGAGCATTGCCGTTCCGTGCGTTTTTGAGTGGCGATCGCCTGAGCAACGGCCTGCCGTAGCTGAATCAAGTCTTCCTGCATGTCCAGGACAGCTTGCTCCAGAATTTTTTCTGGGTCTTCAGCCTGAGTCACAACGCTGTTCAAATTAGCTCGAATCACTCGCATGATTCGATCGAAAAGTCCCATAGCAATGCTCCGTTAACATTCAACCCTGTAAAACCCTACTCCGTTGGTTTGGTTGGGCGATCGATTAACCACATCGTATCGCACCTGACTTCATCCAGTTGCTGCAACCCTGATCCTAATTGTTAGGCTGCAAGCCCGCAGCATCAATTTGGGTCATCGAAACATCCTTACAAAGTGCGGTAGATAGGGCAGTCGAGAGACCTTACGATCGCGCCATCTCCCCATTCCGCCCCATTTCTCGTTTCAGTTGCAAACTTGTGTGATTGGAAATTCTTGCAAAGTGCGATCTGGCAAAACAAAGCAGCGGCAGATAGTTGGTGTCCAGAAGGAAATGGGGGGCGATCGTTGCCGCTCAGTTGCCGCTCAACTGTGGCGTTAAGCCTATCCAACCCCATGGTTAATAACCCAAGGTATGGGTTAATTAACCGCAACAAGCGGAATGGTCATCACAAACTCTGTCCCTGCACCAGGAGTGGAAAGACACTTGAGGGTGCCACCATGTTGCTCTACTACAATTTGATAGCAAATCGACAACCCTAAACCTGTACCTTTACCGACCGGTTTCGTAGTGAAAAAGGGGTCGAAGAGCTTGGCTCTAGCAGATTCTGGAATCCCCACCCCATTGTCTAAAATCCGAATGATGACCTGATGATTTTCCCCCAATTCAGTCACGATCGTAATTTGACCAGGGTTGTGCTTGAGCGCCTCAGAGTCCATCTTGGTATTCCGTTCATCGATCGCGTCCACCGCATTGGACAAGATATTCATAAACACCTGATTGATTTGCCCTGGATAACAATCAAGGTCAGGTAAGTTGGCATATTGCTTCACGATCTGAATCTCATGCAGATTCTGTTTAGCCTTGAAGCGGTGCTGCAAAAGCATCAGGGTACTGTCGATTCCCTGATGCAGATCGACCTGTTTCTTCTCAGCTTCGTCAAGGCGGGAAAAATTACGCAACGTCAGCACAATTTCTCGAATCCGGCGGGTGCCCTCCTCCATCGATTCCAAAATTTTAGGAGCATCCTCGACCAAAAACTCCAGTTCGGCTGCTTCGGCGTACTGCTGAATTTCCGAACTCGGATGGGGATAATGGCTTTGGTAGAGACTAAGAATCCCCAGTAAATCTTTGACATAGTCTTTGGCGTGCTTTAGGTTGCCGTGAATAAAGTTGACTGGGTTATTGATCTCATGAGCAACACCCGCCACCATCTGCCCCAAACCAGACATTTTCTCAGTTTGGATCAGTTGCGTCTGGGTCTGCTGCAAATTGTGCAGCGCCCCTGAAAGTTCTTGGGTGCGCTGATCTACTCGATGTTCTAAATCTAGATTCGATGTTTCAAGTTGTTGGTTTGCTGACTCCAGCGACCGAAAGGAATCACGCATCTGTTGTGCCATCTGATTAAATGAGTGGCCAAGTTCCTCAAATTCTCGAACATTACCAACTTGAACCGCCTGATCGAAATCTCCAGATGCGATCGCCTGTGATGCCAGATTCAATCGCACGATCGGTTGAGCAATCCAGTGAGACGTATACAAGCCCAGAATCATCGCCCCACAGAGTGCAACCAGACACAGCACGATCGTTGTGCGGGTATTGGCTTGAATTTGTCCAAGGAAATCGGCTTCAGGAACAGCAACCACTATTAACCAATTGAGTCCCCAAGCATCCTGCCACGGTGTCACTTGGAGAAACTGACGCTGCCCCCCCTGCCAAAACTCAAGCCGCTGCGGTGACTGAATCTGGAGCAAATCAGGAAACCGCTGCGTTAAGTATTGAGTCGATGCTCGAATCAACGGATCATTGCTCTTCACAGCGGATAGTCGTTGGGGGCGACCATTCACGAGTTGGTAAGGTTCTTCCTTAGCCGAACTGCCCACTAGCAAACCGTTACGCTCTAGAATAAAAGTCCGACCGGAGGGACTCACAGAAAGCTGACGTAGAAAGTGACTAACTTCCCAAAGTCGAAGCTCTGTCCAAGAAATATGCTTCAATCGGTGGTTTGCATCGTAAATCGGATAAGTCGCTGCCAGTGATAAATGATAGGGCTGAGTCTCCCACTGATACAAACTCCAGATCGGTCGTTTTGCCTGTACGGTTTGCCGATACCAAGGCTCTTGCCTGAAATCATAGGCTTGAGTCACAAAATTCAGCGCTACGGGTTCTCCCTGACTGTTCGTTTTATAGATATGGACATTGTTGTTGCCAAAACGGCGGGGTGAGAGAATGTCGATCGTAATCTGGCTCTTGGCATCAAACCGACCAGAGCCAACAAAATTACCGGTTTCAGAAACCAGGTTAATATACCCCAGGTTATAAACCTGCATTTCTTGCCAAAAATAACGCCCTACTTGATCCACATTCTCAGGATCAAGGGTCTTGAGCTGAATTGCCTTCGCATTGATCTGTGCAACCTCTCGACCTCCCTGAATGAAGCTATTCAGGTGCTGATCAATCCGATCGCTGACACTTTGTCGCAGATTCACAGCCACATCGCTTGCTGCTTGCTGTCCATTGCGAATGGCAAAATATCCCGTTAAACCAACCGCGCCAGAAATCTGTAGCACGAAAGGAACCACCAGCATCACCCTGAGAGGAATTCTCTGAAGGGAGAACAATTTCTTTGATCTCAGTTGCTTTTCCACGCTATTACTCCTAAATCTTATTGGTGCGGAGAATCATTTCTTGTGGTGGTTCAGTTGGCAACCTTTTGATCAAATCAGTTCATCAACTGGAAATGTCCCACCTGTTTACTGTGCCCAACTCTTCTGAGACGATCACATTACGCGCTAAATTTCTTCTCTTGTCTCTATAGACAGTTATGGAAGGGAATATACCAGACCTCTAATCTTCCAGTCGCCTACGCCTCCAGACAATCTCATTGCAAGTAGCTAAAGGTTCTGTTGTAAATTCCGCTAATAAAATCGGTAGAAACGTGAGATTATCTCATACCCATCCGAACCCCTACCCTTCAGGAAGCAAGCTACACCCCAGTGTTCTGTCAAGAAAATTTTGAGGGCGAAGACCCTCAAAATTTAACTCCAACTAACCTCCCAGCTTTCAGCTACCCGTCAATTAATGATTGACAGACTACTAGTCGTTTTCACAGATTTCAATGAATTAAATCTGAGCTAATCTCACCTATATTCAGGATAAAGATTCGTGCTCAATCATTTCTTCCACTGTCTAAGGCTTCTCGCCAAACACGATGGAAATGAGAAATCCCATCCTCCAACCCTGCTGCGAATTGCAAAACCCCATAAGCCTGAGAGTGAACGCTAGCTTGAAGCAAACGCACCGCATTAAAGTCTTCTTGCAACACCCGATCGAACTGCGATCGGAAACCATCACGGTCATAGGAGAAAGCAGTTTGTTGCGATCGTGTCTGATAAATCAACACCTCAAACCGAGTCTGGGTGGCACTCAGGGGCATTAGTCGAAAAATCGACACCATATCTCTGGCCGTGTTCACCATCCAATTTGGAAAGATGAATCCCTGATAGGACTGACGCTGTGGATCACCCGCAAACACTTGATGTTGCTTGACTGACTCTTGGGACGCATATCCCACACAAATTTGATAATGTCTACCCACTGTTGCTGTTTGAATATTACCGGGATCAAAACACGACAAACTCTTACCGTGAACGGTCGAGAGATGGTAAGACTCCAAGTAATTTTCCACTAAGAACTTCCAGTTAACTGGCTGATCATAAGACCAGGAATCCACCATTTCTAGATCGCCCCAGGCATAATCGTACTGCTCCAAATATGACGAAAAGCCTGCCAGATAAGCCTGCAAAGACTCACCTGTTGTAGCCAGATTGACAAATACAAAACCGCCCCAAGTCTCAACCCGCGCCGGCCGCAATTGCACAGTCGATCGCTCCAGATGTGGAAATCGCTCCGCCTGGGGCAATCCCAGTAGATTGCCCTCTAGATCAAATCGCCAGGCGTGGTAAGGACAACGGATCTGCTTGCAATTGCCTTGCTCTGAGACCAATTGTGCGCCCCGGTGCGGGCAAACATTGTGAAAAGCTCGTAATTCACCCTCTTCCGTCCGAATGATAACTAGGGGCTGGTTACCAACCATATAGGTGAAGTAGTCGCCTGAACTTTGAACCTGCAACTCTCGACCAACCATTTGCCAGGTATGGTTCCACGATCGCATTTCATCCTCAAGCACCTCATCACTAAAGTAAGCAACCCCTGGTAATCCAAGCTGTTGAGACTGTTGCAGCGAATGACCAAGCGGATACGTTAACAAACCCTGAAATGGGGACTGAGCCAGAACATCCATAAAAACCTCTTGGAGTGATCAGAACATTAGAACCTGAAATTAACCCCTACTTACTGACTTCACCGCTTGCTGTGTCATCGCCTCTGCCGCTAGCCCCGACCACCAGGCATCCATCATTGTCATCATGGTACGAAACCCCAGAGCAAACGTACTGAACTGATCCGCTTGCAGGTGAGAGGCGATCGCCTTTCGTAAATCGGCTTCATGTTCTGGTTCCCAGGCATTCAGATGCATGTCAAAGAAATATTGCAACCGTTCCGGCATTGCTCCTTCCAACAATAGCTCCAGTAGCTGAATAATGATTTTCAACTCTGGCACCGCTGTTGCTTCAATGGCATAGGCAGCACCAAATGCATAAGCGATCGATAGATGAGGGATGATCTCCAACCGTTCTAGAAAAGCTGCGGTTGCCGTTGAAGGAACAGTCATTTTAACCGGCACTTGCAAACAGAGTTCTAACCCTTCTGCAAGCAAATCAGCATGAGCAATCCCCTGCGTTTTGCCGCCTAATTCTTCTGCAAGATTATCGTTCAGCTCCTGCACTGCAATACCCCATCCTGCAACCGCTGCTTGATCGCGCAACGCTTCTAGAAGCACCACGAATGCTTTGGGAAGAATTGAGTATTGTTGCAAAATGCTCGTCATTTGAGTAGCATCAAAGCCATTCAAGTTTTGCAAAACTGGATTTCTTTGAGGATGAACTGCAATATGTTCTTCAAGCATGACCTCTCGAAGTCGTTCACTTAAAACCTGAAACTCATTCATAAGAAAAACATCCCATCTACAATATCAAGGCAGTATCTTTCATCACCTACTCAGAAGGCGCTTGTAAACAGGTATTCAGAGCGTCAAAATCCTTATAGGGCAGTGATTCCAGTTTTTTGATTCATTTGAACTATGAATCTCTAGATCCCTGACCCAATAATCTATTTCCCTTTATTTGGAAACATGCTTTTTTCGTTGAAAGCCACCTAATCAGTTAGAACAGCTAACCAACTAGTGCCGATCGTAATATTTTGTAGAGGCAACATCTTAAAAGAGTTCTTCAAAAGTCATCCAGTGTGTCTTTAGCTACCGTGGCTATCGATAAGCTGATATGAGAGATCAGAATTATGGGACTTGCGATCACTCCTCTGAGTTGCATTTAAGGCTCAAACCGATCCTTTTAAAATATCCTCTAAGTTTACTCAAACAATAACTCACATAAATCTTTCACATCTACAGAAATCTTACTGATATAGATAAAGCCGTAATTCTACAGGGGATTTAAGATGCTGCTCTAATAATGAAATATAAGGTTTTTGGTAACTACTCAGGCGGGTGTAAAAAACTAGAAAAGGTATGCCCTATAAGTATTCCAGCCGATTTGACGCAAAATCCAATTCTTAACTAGCCGGGAAACTGAGGTCTTATTGAGAAGAGTTGATTTGTATATAGCCGGAGAGAATTTTTAAATCCTACAGGTAGTGGTTTGAGCAGTCTAAAAATCTAAATGTAGAGCCTGAGTAGTTACGGTTTTTAATTGGGATCAGCACTGAGTAAATGCTAATCGATTGAAGATAAACCCAATTCTGAGCTGGTTTCAGTAGATGATTTGTTATGAGAAAGATCGCAACAAATCAGTGCGATCACCGATCCAGTAGGTTGAGTTGAGGTGCATAGCTTGCTTTTCGCGGGGAAACCCAATGTCCACAGGCCTTGGAAACACTTGGATACCGGATCAATATCTAAGCAGTCGCACTTACAGAGAGCCGACGCAAGTTAATAATGCTTATATACACCGATCGTCGAAAAATAATCGGTTCAATGCACAGGTTATTTGCGGCGGGTGATGGACACCGTT
Source organism: Leptolyngbyaceae cyanobacterium MP9P1.79 (assembly GCA_030248885.1). GTDB lineage: Bacteria > Cyanobacteriota > Cyanobacteriia > JARCMD01 > JARCMD01 > JARCMD01. Next base: position 8,154 of record JARCMD010000466.1, read on the forward strand.
ATGCTGCGTAAGTGATTAGTAGGACACATGAACTAAAATTTTCAACGAGCATATAATATTTCAGGAATACTACAGCCGACGATTTCAAGAAATTTTGGGTCTTTCGCTTCAGCCATCCGATGGTCTTGGTGATGATGCTGTTCAAACAAAGCTTGTAGAGTACAGGCTGACGCTTCCCGAAGCACTTATTGATTACTACGCTTTAGCAGGTCAACATCCCATCAATGTAAAACACAACCAATTACTGCCTATTGAGCAAATTAAATGGATGGGTAGCAAGCTTATGTTTATGGAGGAGAACCAATGGGTTGTTTATTGGGCAATTGATGAGTCCGATGTAAACAATCCAAATCCAGTTGTTTGGCAAGGCACAAATAGTGATGCCATTGACTGGTACGAGGAGCAATACAAGCTGAATCAGTTTCTGATGGCGATGTGGAAATGGACTGTGACAGGGGAGCAAGAGGAACCAGAGTAGTTGTGGGAATTGCGGTAGCAAATACTCATCAATAACGCCCTTACCTAATACCAATACTTCGGACAGTTTTTGTGGAGGTGCTGGAAACCTTTTTGTACAGCCGGTATAGACCCTCACTGTTCGGCTGAGCGCTCACGTCGAAGCCTAAATCCCTCTCCCCTCTTGGGCTTGTCATTACCAACATTTTTGAGAAATCGAAGATTTTTCAAAAATGTGAATTCTAAACCTCTCAGAAGGCCCAAATTGTCGCCCGAACCGCCCCCCTGCCCCCCAATTCTGGGGGGTTCTGA
>JARCMD010000083.1 GCA_030248885.1 Leptolyngbyaceae cyanobacterium MP9P1.79
AGAGTATCTCTCGATACTCTTTTCACTCCCGTAAAAATCCCAGAGTGTTGAGGATGCTTGCTGATAAGCGACACTTATCAACAAAAACCCAGGAGAGCCAAGTCTCTCACCTACGTGATGTGTAACTTTTCCGAACCGCCCACCCTTCGGGAAGCAAGCTACACCCCAACCCCTCTCCCAGAAGGGGAGAGGGGCTAAGACTTAGATCGGCTCCCCTTCTCCCTGGGGGAGAAGGGGCTGGGGGATGAGGGCAGATTTTAAGTTGCACATCGCCGTCACCCTATAGGGAGTAATAGGGGGACGGGGTGATGGGGTAGTTATATTCTGGTATGCCAGTTCAGACCCGGTTATGCAAAGAGTTGAATCCTGTCAGAGAGTCACGGTATGCAACCAGTTAGGATGATGAATCCAGTTCAAGCGATCGATGAACGTTCTTCCCGCGCTGAGAGAACCTTGCCACCCACAGTCTTTTGGCGCATCAGCGAAGCCATTCCCCAACCTCTCACATGGGGATTAGCAACCGTTTCGATCGTGCTACCGCTGATTGTCTGGGTGATGATCACGGCGACTAAATCGGTAGATCCGCTATTTTTACCCACACCTGTGCAAGTCATCGCTGCCCTTCAGCGACTCTCTGCGGATGGCAGTTTGACCAAAGACATTGGGTTCAGCCTGTTTCGAGTCCTGAGTGGATTCTTCTGCGCGGCGTTGATTTCCATTCCCCTAGGTATTTTGATGGGGGCGTTTGCTAGCATTCGGTCTCTCACAGAACCGTTGATTGCGATCGTCCGTTATATGCCTGCCCCCGCCTTCATTCCCCTGCTCATCCTGTATTTCGGCTTGGGAGAACTGCCCAAGGTGTTGTTGATTTTCATCGGCACCCTATTTTTCAATACCCTGATGGTGATGGATGCGGTAAAGTTTGTCCCCAAGGAATTGATTGAAATGACCTATACCCTCGGTGGTCAGCGCCTCCAGGTTTTGCTGCAAGTGATTACGCCCTACGTGTTGCCCAATGTCATTGATGCCGGGCGGGTGAATATGGCCGCCTCGTGGAACTTGGTGGTGGTGGCAGAACTGGTGGCAGCGACGGAGGGATTGGGGCGCAGAATCAGTGTGGCGCAACGGTTTCTGAAAACTGATGAGATTTTTGCGGGGCTGATTGTGATTGGACTCATTGGATTAACGATCGATCTCCTGTTTCGGTTATTTCAACGGGTCGTCTGTTCTTGGGCCAGGGATTAAAAGAGGAGCCACTCATGCATTTAGAAGTTAGCAATCTCCATAAACAATTCCAAACACGACAGGGAATTCTAGTTGCCCTCAAAGATATTAATCTCTATGTGGAAACAGGGGAGTTTGTCTGTGCGGTCGGGGCTTCTGGCTCTGGGAAGTCCACGCTGCTGCGGTTGATGGCGGGGCTGGAAACGCCAACCGCTGGCGAGGTGAGGGTTGCAGGGCGACGGGTCACAGGCCCAGGGCCCGATCGCGGCATGGTTTTCCAAAACTACACCCTCTATCCCTGGATGAATGTCTCCCAGAACGTGGAGTTTGGGCTAAAACTACGCGGTATCCCCGCTGCAAAACGCCGACAGCAGGTGTCCTATTACCTGGAAGTGGTTGGATTAACTCAGTTTGCCAAAGTGTTACCAAGGGAATTGTCCGGCGGCATGAAGCAACGGGTGGCGATCGCCCGCGCGCTGGCGGTTCAACCCCAGATTTTGTTGCTAGATGAACCCTTTGGGGCGTTGGATGTGCAGACCAAGGAAGTGATGCAGCAGTTTTTGCTTCACCTATGGCAACAGACCCAAACAACGATTTTTATGATTACCCACGATGTCGAGGAAGCGATTTTTCTATCTCAACGCATCTATGTGATGAGTGCTAGACCAGGCACAATTCAACGGGAATTTCACATTGACTTGGCGGGCGATCGAACCTACAGCATCCGTCGCCATCCCCAATTTCAAGATTATCGCGATGAGATTACCCAACTGCTACGGGGTAAGGAATTAGAAAGCGCGATCGTCACTGAGGGAGCAAGCGTGTGATCGTAGCCCCACAACCTGAAACCCAACCATCTCCATCAGGATGGCATGGTCGCTTGCACCAAGAGTTTGAGTATCGCCAAGGTACGACCTCTATGTCCCATTGCCAAACCTGTGCGCCGCTTAAGGTGCAGCGTCCCTTTTACCCAGAAGGGGAAGCCGTTTGCCATAGTGTGATTTTGCACACTGCGGGAGGCATGGTGGGGGGCGATCGGCTCTCCCTTGACCTGCGGCTCCACCCTGGAGCGCAGGCCTTAATCACCACCAGCTCGGCGGGGAAAATCTATCGCAGCCAGGGTTCAACTGTGCAGCAAACGACCCAAATTCAGGTGGCAGCGGGTGCCTGTCTGGAGTGGTTCCCCCAGGAAACGATCGTCTTCAATGGGGCTAAGTATGACCAAACTCTGCGGGTGGAATTGGCGGCGGGCGCACGGTGGCTGGGATGGGAGATCAGCCGCTTTGGCCGCAGTGCCAGGGGGGAGCAGTTTTTGCAAGGCAACTGGCGATCGACCACCGAGGTTTGGCAGCAGGGAATCCCCCTGTGGATCGATCGACAACAGCTACCTGGAGGCTCCGACTTGCTCCATAGCCCCAACGGTTTGGCGAACTGCCCTGTGGTCGGTAGCTTTGCCCTCGTGGGTCAATCTATCACCGCAGACGTTGTGACTCAACTGCGGGACTGCTGCGCTGCCATCGCATGGGAGGGAACCGCAGGCGTGACTCGGCTGATGTCTGGTGTCCTCTGTCGCTATCGGGGCTACTCCACTAGGGCAGCACGTCACGGCTTCCAAGCGTTGTGGGCTATTTTGAGACCTTTATATTTGGGGCGATCGGCTTGCCCTCCCCGCATCTGGATTTAATTCTAGGCGATGTGCAACTTTCCCGAAACCCTCACCCCAACCCCTCTCCCAGAAGGGGAGAGGGGCTAAAACCGGGATCGGCTCCCCTTCTCCCTAGAGGAGAAGGGGCTGGGGGATGAGGGCAGACCATCTCTAAAAGTGTCCGAAGTATTGATTCTGGGAACTTTCCCAAATTGTGTAGGGCACAGAAATGATACTCTAGCGTTGTTTAGGAGATTTCCGAGAAAGATGTTACCCCTGTAGGGGCGAAGCATCCGGCAGACAAGCCTTTGAATCGACCAGAAGGTCATTGCCCGGATGCTAAGTG
>JARCMD010000467.1 GCA_030248885.1 Leptolyngbyaceae cyanobacterium MP9P1.79
AAAGTCACCCTGCTTGCGGCGATTCACCAACTGAGTCACCCCCAGCAGTTCCCCATCGGGACTCCACACGGGCATACACAGGAGGCTACAGGTGCGATAGCCGGTAGTTTGGTCGATTTTTTTAGCCGTTTCAGAGCCGGGCTGATCGTACAAATCAAAGGGAATATTGAGGGTTTCCTGGGATTCGGCCACTTTGCCCGCGTAGCCCTCGCCCACCCGCACCCGCAACTCCTTGACCGTGCCGTCTTGCAGGGTAATTTTTGTCCAGAGTTCGCGGGTGGCATTGTCCAAGAGCCAAAGGGTGCTGCGATCGGCATTCATCAGTTTTTTCGCCGCTTCCATGACCCGGCCCAAAATTTCATCGGAGTCTAAGCTGCTCTGGCTCAGCGATCGGGTTGCTTCCGTGAGCGCCTCCGAGGCCTGTAACCGTTGGGTTAATTTGTAGCAGTATTGGCACCGCTGCAAAATTCGGCGCACTTCGGGGGCATACTCCGCAAATTGTTTTTCGTCTGCCTTGGAGAAACCCTGCTTGTCCACTCGTTCAGCTAAGGTGGCTTTGGGATCATGGAGCCGCTTTACCTTATTAAGGAGTTGCACCACAGCGACTAGATCGTCCTGCTCATTTAGAATCGGCACAACTAATTCGTTGTAGGTACGGTAATGATCTGGTGCCACTTCCAGGTCGTCATCCATATCATCGCGGAAGTTAAACGGCGCATTGACCACTTTTTTGAAGTTGGTCAAGCGACTCTCGGTTTCCTGATTAGCGAGAATTTGAATTTCGGGATAATCTCCCCCATCACTTCTGGCAATAATTGACCATAGTTCATTCTTTTCTTCATCGATAAAGAAGATGGTGGTGCGATCGACACTTAGCAATTCTCCTAATTTGACAGTGATCGATCCCAGAATTTCGTAGAGGATGTCGTCGAACCGCTTTCCTTCCATCACACTTAACATCGACAACAGCTTCTGCTCTTGCCGAGTAACGGTTTGCATGAAATCAGCATGAAAATCAGTCAGGGCTTTAGCAACCCAATTGCTGTTAAATACTGCTGCATAAATGCGGTTATAAACGCACAGTTTTCCCTGCTGTTTTACGACTAAACCGGATAGCCGCAACTCAATTTGTTCTGCACTGCCATCCGCTAATAAGCCGCTCTGTTCCGGTTGCAAAGAGGCGTGGAGAATTTGTTGATAAAGTTCCAAAAGTGGCTTGGTGCGCTGCCCAATTCTCAGAATTCGATCGCGAATGGTCTTCAGGTGCGGCGGCTCATCCTGGGTTTCCCAGCCCTCGATCAGCTTTGACCGGACGAGATCTTCCACCCAGGCGGCTTCTGCCCCCGCTGGTACACTTGCCTCAGAGGTGACAATAAATTTGCATAGCTTTTGGGTGAGAAAGGGTTGCCCTCCCGTCCAATCCAGCACCGCTTTAAGGAGGGTGTGGTGATCATTGGTTTTGGTGGCCAAGCCCTGAGCCAGGGGCTGCGCCTCGGAAAATTGGAAGCCGTGGAGTTCGATCGCCCGGCCAATGTTAAAAGGCGTGTGATTTTTGTCTTGAATCAGGTCAGATGGGGTGGCAACGCCCAGCAGGGCAAAGGTCAAGCGGCCGTAGTCGGTGCAGGAGCGAATGAAGGCGAAAAAATCATCGGTGCGAAAATTTAAGCTGAGGGTACTATCAATTTCATCGACAAAAATGATAATACTGCCGCTGACGGATTCCAATAGCACCTGCTCGATGAATTCACTCAACCGCTGCACGGGAGGCAAAAATTCCCGATCGCGCAACCAGCTTTGGAGATTGATGCGATCGGTGAGCCGGAAACTGCCCACTAACCGCCGCATCACACCGGCATACCATTGGTCGGGGGTGATGTCTTGGCTCCCAATTTTGGTGAGGTCGATCGCGGCACAGGTAATTCCTTCCGCTTGCAATCGGTGCATCGTCCGCACCCACAGGCTGGTTTTTCCCATCTGGCGCGAGTTCAGCACATAGCAAAACTCCCCCGCCTTCAATCCGGTATACAGATCCTGGTCAGCCTGCCGCACAACATAGGTGGGAGCATCCAAGGGCAAGTGCCCACCGACTTTGTAGAGATAGGAGGGGCTGGGGTCTGAAGCGGCGATCGGTTCGATGCGGGTAGAAAAAAACACGCTGCTGATTTGGGGTTAAGGGTGATGGGTGAACATAAGCCGATCGTTGAGAGGATGTCTGAGAAGTTCTAGAAACCTTGCACTCGCCCCCTTTTCATGTATGCCTGAAAGGCTCTAAGGCCCCAATTCTAGGGGACTTTGACCTCAGAACCCCCCAGAATTGGGGGGTAGGGGGGCGGTTCGGACAATGATTCATACCTTTTCAGACATCCTCTGAAATATTGGCGATAGAGATCAAAGCGCGGCATGACTTGGTTGCCCTGCATTTTGACCAAGCCCATGCTGTGGAGCTTAAAGGCTTGCATGGACTCCAATTCCACTGGCTTGTCAGACACGACAACCTGGGCAAAGGCAGATTCCAGGTTTGGGTGCTGCTGTAAATTCCAGCGGTGGCGGCGGAGATGGTCATCGTAAATGCCCGCTTCGGTGGGCCCAACTTGCAGGAGGCGATCGAGGGTCATCTGGTGCTGGGCAATGTGGTAAAGCGCCAGCCGCACTAAGTAAGGGTGCCCGCCAATTAAGGTCATGAGTTGGGACACTTCGGACTTGCCCCACTGCAAGCCGTGGCGATCGGTCAAGTCCTGAACCTGCTCTGGACTAAACTCCGAGAGTTCGATCGGCAACCCCACATTGAAGGGCGATTGATTCACATCCAACGGCACGTAGACTTCGGTGGAGTGAACCACCACCAAGCGCAGAGTTTGCCACCGATCGCTGTCCCCTGAGCCATAGCCTGCCTCTTCGTACCATGCCCGCAGCAGCCCAAAGAAATCGTCAGCAACGTGGGGATACTGGAAGACGCGATCGACCTCATCGAGACCCAACACCAGCGGATTTTCCCCCTCCTGCAATAAACAATTGATGAAGTATTCGGTGCAATTATCCTTACTGCCATAGATTTCTGACCAATGGTCGTCAACGCGATCGGGCAGTTTGAGCTTGCGGCTAATTTTGGTGCAAAACCAGCGCAGTAGCTGGTTCAAGTTAGCGAAAACAGCAGTATCTGCGTGCTGAAAACTCAGGGGCACCGTCCGATAGCCCAATTCCCGTGCTTGGTAGAGAATTCGCGCCATCAGGGAGGTTTTGCCCATTTGGCGGGGCGCTTTGATGCGAATTAGGGCACCGGGTTGCAGCAGTTCTTTGTAGCACTGGGTTTCGTAGGGCACCCGTTCGATATAAAAGGCAGAGGCAAGGCGCACCTGTCCACTGGGTAACTCTGGGTCGGCAACGGGTTGGGGCGGCAGGGGACAGGATGGAGCGATCGTTTCCTCTAGGGGCAGGGATTCAGCTAACGGTGCAACTAAAACGTCCGCGTCGTCCCATCGTCTCCGCTGTTGAATCGTCTGCAAAACATCGTGGACTAAATCAACTGTATCTGTCGCAGATTTCCACTCCCGTTGGTGAATGCCATCCAGATAGTTTTGTAAGTCGTGATTCAAGGAAACTTGCATGGGGTAGTTGACTCGAATTGGCAGCAAAATCGGGCGATGACTCTGCTGTTTTTCTTGCAATTCCCTGGCGCGTTGCAACTCTTCAATCACCATTTCACTCGTGGCAGTTTGTGGAGACAACAGCAGTAAGAAATAATCACACTGATCCAGAGCTGCGTTAATCTGCACCAATCCTGCCTGCGATCGGGGAGTGCTTTCTCCAGCCATGAATGGGTTGTGTCCGGCTGCAATTATAGCGTTGTGAAAAATGTGCGCCAAGCCTAAATCGGGTTCCCGTAACTGATGAGAAATAAATATATTAATGGTGTCAGATGGGCTAGCAAGGGCTTGATGAATTGTTGATTCAACCCGATCGCCAGGCACCAATGTTGCAAAATTACTCGAATTAAACCCCCCACCTGAATGCTGTCGAAAAGCCCGATCGATCGCACCTTGCAGATTCTTTTTGGCAACCTTTTCTCCTAATAGGTTCGATAGCTTTTTCCACAGTTTATAACTGACATCTTTTTCAATATATTGAGGATTGAGGGGATAAATCTTTTCATAGGTTTGCCCGTGCCAAGACCCTAAAAATACCTCTCTTTCTAAATCATTGAGGTGCTTTCCTGTCTGCTCATAAAGGAGTTTTTCGACAAAATCTAAAGCTTGATTAACATCCATATTGAAAACTTACAGGTAGAAGCAAGATGATTTCGATCGGATAATTAGGTACTTAACGGGCTGCTAAATTCGTCAATCTCTCTGATCTTCAAGATACTCAAGTTTTCCTAATTTAGTAGAGTGTGGGATCACATCCCAGGAAAATTCCTGAGTTTTCCTGGGCTTTCCTGGGGTAGGGCAACTGCTCAATAAATCTCAATCTTTTAAAGAGCAAACCAGTCTTAAAACTCCTGAGCTTTCCTGGTTCCAGTATTGAGATTTATTCAGCAAACTAGACCTATCAGAGACAGGTTCACCACTCACATTCAACTAGTCCTGATTAACTAACTCACCCCTTTAGCAATTAGCTCATTGCCGTGTGAAACATTATCCAAGGAAGAAAAGAGATGCTTAACCCCACAAATGTCATGATTGCTGCATTTGTTGACTGTTTGCAAGTCGGCTATCGGCGCACCTATGGCGGTCTGAACCCAGATTATGCCGATATTATCGGCTGGGCGGGTAATATGGCGCTGGAAAATATCGCCAATAGCGATGCGCTTTACCACAATGTTGAACATACAATCTTTGTCACCCTAGTTGGGCAGGAAATCTTACGAGGCAAACATATTCACGAAGGCAAAGTGTTGTGCAAGGATTGGCTACACTGCATTATTTCTCTGGTGTGTCACGACATCGGCTATGTGAAGGGAGTCTGCCAGCAAGACATTCCAGAGCAAGGACTCTACGATACGGGGATTGACGGTACCCGGATTACGCTAGCTGCGGGTTCGACGGATGCCAGTTTGACCCCCTACCATGTTGATCGCGGCAAACTTTTTGTCGAGGAACGCTTCGGCGGCCATGACCTCATTAACACAGAGGTGATTAAGCAAAACATAGAACTAACACGCTTTCCAGTGCCATCGGGCAACGATCATCAAGACACCACGCACTACCCCGGCTTGGTGCGATCGGCTGACTTGATTGGTCAACTCAGCGATCCCCGGTACTTACAAAAAATTAGTGCGCTGTTCTACGAGTTCGAGGAAACGGGGATCAATAAGGATTTCGGCTATCGCACTCCTGGAGACCTGCGTTGCAATTACCCAAAGTTTTACTGGACTGTCGTTTATCCCTACATTCAGCCGGCCCTGCGGTATCTGAATCTCACCCAGGAAGGAAAGCAAATTATTGCCAATCTCTACGCCAATGTCTTTCGCATGGAGCATGAGCAGCAAGCCGCCTCATAACGATCGCCCTCGTTTGATTGGCTCTGACCACTGCGTCAATCCAATCGCCCGTCCTACTTTCCCGCTTCCTCCACGCGCCGAAATTGTGTCCAGGGAATTTTGGCATTCGTTGCGAGTTGGGTGGAGACAGCGGCGGCACCGTAGCGGTTGAGATGGCTGGGATCGGTGAAGTAGTCGTTCTGTTGTAGGGATGAGATTTGAGAGAGGTCGATCGTAATTAAGGGCGTGGTGGTGGCAGTGCGCTGGAGATAGGTCTGAAACTGCTTCTCGTACTTCAGCCGCGTGGAATCAAGATAGGTTTTCGTCAAGGGTAAATTGACAAACACGATGGGAATTTGGCGCTTCTGCAAGAAAGTCAGCAGGGTGCTGAGGGCAGTGGATTGTCCTCCCTCCAGATTAAATGCTCGATAATCCAGGTCATTTTCCCCAGAGACCAGGGGATGTTTTTGGTAATAGAGGACAGAATTGAATTTCGCAGAGGCAGCATAAAATCCATTGGCATCAATGCGGATACCGGGCTGCGGAACCTTGCGCGTATGAGCTGGCGCTTCTTTTACTGGCTCCACTTTTGCCTGCTCTTCTTTTGTGGGGGAGGAAGCAGCAGGTGAGGGTGGGGCGATCGGCACCACAATCGGTGGCTCAGACGCTTGAGTAAGAGGGGCAGTGCTGGGAGCAGCTTCATTGCATTGGAGACTCAGCCGCCGATGGGATTTGCTCGGTTTGAGGGCTTGCTTCCACGAGGAAATATTGGATTGAGTGGCATTGGCATTGGGACGATTACACTCAGGAACAGCGGATAATACTGAAGGTAGCTTGGGGCGCTTACCCTTCATCAACGCTACGAATCCTTCTGAGCTAGAAATTGCTTCGTAGGTGCGATCGGGTCTGCCACTGTTGAACGCCCGCGAGCCATCAGCCCACAAAATCAGCTTAGGCAATTGGGCTGGAGTCAATAGGCGGCGCAGGAGAAAATCAATCACCTGAGCCGTCGCCCCGTTAATGCCAAAGTTATAAATTCTTAACTGTGGGTAGCCTTGGGCAACGAGAGCTGCCTGAAGCACGGTGGGATCAACGCCCTGTAAACTGCGGGAACTGCCCACAATCAAGATATCGGGTGGGCCGACTGTTGCGGTGTAGGCTAGGTAGAGCGCTAACTGCTCATCTAGCAATTGGCTTTTGAAGCTCGGATGAACAGGGTTGTTCGCCGCTAGCTGTTGAGCAACGAGACGGGAAAGGACAGTTGGCTGGGATGAGTTGGAAACTTTGCCCTGAAAGCAGATGAGGGTCAGGGTGAAGCCAACGGTCGCACTGACAAACTGATGAATTGGGTTCATACCTCCTAGGGTGGTCATGGGGGATGGTGATGGCTGAAATTAAGTGTAATGCGATCGGCCCCTGCTCTCCATCCCCTCCACCTTCTCTAGTCAATAGTTCGGACATTTTTGTGATCGCTAGCCCTCATTCCCCAACCCCTTCTCCCAGAACGGGAGAAGGGGAGCCGGATTGAAGTCCCTCTCCCCTCTTGGGAGAGGGATTTAGGGTGAGGGTCTATATTGGCTGTA
>JARCMD010000468.1 GCA_030248885.1 Leptolyngbyaceae cyanobacterium MP9P1.79
AAATAGGTATATCCCCGCAAGCTCTGCTCGTAGTTTCGCATCAGCAGTTGGGATTCCTCCAAGGTAATGCGTTTTTCCTGGAGAGCGTGTTCTGTCTGCTGGCGAATATTTTCCACTAGGTCTTCGGAGTCGTACTGCATATAGGCCAAGACTTCATTGATCGTATCGCCCTTAACAATATGTTCGATTTTGTAGCCGTTGGGCGTGAGGCTAATGTGTACGGCGTTGCTGTCGCCAAACAAATTGTGCAAATTGCCCATGATCTCTTGGTAAGCTCCTGTGAGGAAAATCGCCAGGTAGTAGGGTTGTGGGGTGTAGGTTTCTGCGTCAGGCTTAGCTTGGAGCGGATGGAGTTCTAGAACCGATTTCACGTCCCGCAGGTCAATGAATTTGTCGATCTTGCCGTCGCTGTCACAGGTTAAATCTGCAAGGGTGCCCCGTTGGGTTGGTTCTTCGTCTAAGCGATGGATGGGCATGATGGGGAACAGTTGATCGATCGCCCAACTATCCGGTACTGACTGGAAGACGGAAAGATTGATGTAGTAAATTGAGGCCATAATCTTTTCCAGATCTTCTAAGTCATCTGGCACATACTCTTGCTGGCGCACGATCGTCAAAATCTTTTCACAGCACGCCCAGTAGAGACGTTCGGCCCGCGCTCGTTCGGTAAGCCGCAAGTAGCCAAAGTTGAAGAGGCTGAGCGCTTCTTCCTTAAACTGGGTGGCATCGTGGTAGGCCTCCTGGTAGTTTTCTGCGGTAATCGATTCGTAGGTTTCCCACAGATTCCGCACGATCAAGTGTTCGCCCTCTTGCAACAGCGAGGGAGGGCCAGAGGGGGTTTCACTGGTGCCCAGGACATCAAACACGAGAACGGCCTGATGGGACGCGATCGCCCGCCCACTTTCACTAATCAAGGTGGGCACTGGAATTTGCCGCTCGGCACAGGCTTCTTTGGTCTCCGCCACGATGTCGTTGGCGTAGTTCTGAATGTTGTAATTTTTTGAGGCGTAGAAATTGGTTTTGGAGCCGTCATAATCCACGCCTAAGCCGCCTCCTACGTCTAGGTACTTCATGTCTGCCCCTAGCTTGGACAATTCCACATAGATCTGGCTGGCTTCACGAATGGCATCCTTGACAACTCCGATCGAAGAAATTTGGGAGCCGATGTGAAAATGCAGGAGTTGCAGGCAGTTCAACATATCGGCGGCGCGTAGTTGTTCTACGGCTGTGATCATTTCGGGAATGGTGAGGCCAAACTTGGCCCGATCGCCCGCCGAGTTGCCCCAGTGCCCCATGCCCTTACAGTTCAGCTTGGCCCGCACGCCTAAAATGGGTCGGATGCCCAATCGCCGCCCCGCCGCAATGGCCACTTCCACTTCTTCCACTTGCTCCAGCACGATGATGGGAATTTGCCCCAGCCGTTGCGCCAAGATCGCGGTTTCAATGTAGCTTCTGTCCTTGTACCCGTTGCAAATCAGAAGCGCTCCGGGTGTATTGAGGGTAGCGAGGGCAATGAGCAGCTCTGGCTTGGAGCCAGCCTCTAAGCCAAACTGGTGCAGCTTGCCAAATTTCACTAAGCTCTCGACGAGGTGGCGCTGTTGGTTGCATTTGACGGGGAATACGCCTCGGTAAACTCCGTCGTAGTTGTAGCGGGCGATCGCCTTGGCAAAGGCTGCGTTTAGCCGCTCAATGCGGTCTTCCAAAATATCAGAGAAGCGAATTAGCAAGGGCAAGCCCAGATTGCGTTGCTTGAGGGCGTTGACCAAATCAAATAAGTCCAAGGAACCGCCCCGATCGCCTTTGGGGGAGACGGTGACATGCCCTGCCTCGTTGATGGAAAAATATGGCTCTCCCCAGCCTAAAATCCGGTAGAGTTCCTCGCTGTCTTCGATCGTCCACGGTTTGGGTGAAGTGGCAGCCGGAGGAACTGGCTTAGTCCGGTGAGACGGGTGAGAATCTAACGGCCCTTCGTTCTGCTCTTTCAGGAGCTTTTCCCCTCTGTCCTTCGCTACGACTGATCCTTCACCCATGTTCCCTTGCCTTGTAATAAACGATAGTTGAGCAGATTGATGTATGGATCTCTAGTGTTGGTGAACTTATGAGATCGAACTTTTACAATTATCGCAAATAAATCCGTGCCGATCGTCAGTCTATCGTATTAAAAACCCTGAAGTTACAACGATTCAAAGGAGCATCAACATTGCCCCACTTCTGTATTTGCGCAAGTGGCTCAGGGATTACTCTGTGTCCTTGGTATCCTTGCTGAGGTCTACGGGTTTAACCTGTTCAATCAACTCTCGCAAGTACGTGAGTGCTTGGTTGGGCGGGAGCATGACTACTTGGTCACGGCAGAGGATTTCGTACTGCCCGGCCCGATACCCATGACCCACAATGAGTCCTAGGTCACAGGCTTGATTGCCCAAGCTATTCAGTTCGTTAATGAACATGCCTTCGAGTTCTACTCTGACTTGCTGCTGTCTGACATCTTCGTCCATTGTGTTCTCCTGGTGTAACCCCTATGCATCATAAGCCAGGGATCGCTGGTTGAGAGGAGTGCTAGATCACTAAGGAGATTTATGAGAAAAATGGTAACTACTCAGGCTGCTAGCTCAATGTCGAGCCTGCCCTCATCCCCCAGCCCCTTCTCCCAGCGGGAGTCGGATTGAAGTCCCTCTCCCCAGGGAGAGGGATTTAGGGTGAGGGCAGGCTGAGTAGTCACGAAAAATGTTACCGCTGCACGGGCGAAGCAGTCGGCAGATAAAACCCTGACTTGACCAGAAGGTCATTGCTCAACTGCTAAGTACAAAGCACACGCTACGCGAACGCCCATACGTTCGCTTTCTGGAAATCCCCTAACCTCCAGCGGGAAGCATCTCAGTTTTGTAGAGGATACGCCAAAACCCCCTCATCCCCCAGCCCCTTCTCCCAGGTGGGGAGAAGGGGAGCAAGATCCAAGTCCCTCTCCCCACCTGGGAGAG
>JARCMD010000469.1 GCA_030248885.1 Leptolyngbyaceae cyanobacterium MP9P1.79
GGGCGATCAGTCTCAGTCCAGAAACCGGGGTTCTGCGTAAATTTTTGACTATCACAACAGTTGTGGACAGAACCCCGGTTTCTCACCCCCTGCATCCCACAAGTGGAAATTAGGGTGCTTGGCGAAGGGTGAGGGCGATTAGACTAGAAGCACGAAGAGCGTTGCATTGAGATAACGTCAAAAATTTGGTGGAGATAATGCTGATGACCCTGCGAGAAACCGCGATCGTGAAACTAGAGCAACTTCCAGAGCCGCTTCTGCAAGAGATCAGCGACTTTATCGACTTCATTACCCACAAGCACCAAGCCAAACTAGCTGAATACCAACCTGAAGACCATCTCTCTGAAGCGTGGGCAGACTGGTTCAAGGGGGTCGATCGCCTAGAAGTCACTCCAACAGAGCCATCTATCCACTATCAGCAACTCTTGCTCAACAAATATCGCAAACAAGGACTAGAGCTATGATCCTGTGCGATGCAGGAGTTTTGCTGTGTATCGTCGATCGGACTCAATCCCAGCACAACACCTACAAAGATGCACTTATAGGCTTAGCAAAACCTGTGATTACAACTTGGCCATGCCTGACAGAAGCCATGTATCTTGCCCTTCATCGGGGGGGGTTGGATAATGCAAAACCAGTTGGGGCAGCTTCTCTTAGACAAGCTGTTGACGGTTTACGATATTCAGGAACGTGACTACAGCCGTTTATTGGGGTTGATGGAGCGATACCGCGACCGACCGATGGATTTAGCTGATGCAACGTTAGTTTTGACGGCTGAGAAGACAGGCTATCGGCAAATTCTCACCCTTGACTCTGATTTTTTGTTCTATCGAATTAACAATCGAGACACATTTGAAATCATCTCAGTTTGAAGCCATGAGCGCGATCGAACTTCTCAGCTAGAAACCGGGGTCCTGTGTAAATTGGGGGTGAGAACTTACTCTTGGACAGAACCCCGGTTTCTCACCCCCTGCATCCCCCAAATAGAACGTCCGTTTTAAGCTAGCAGAATCCCTATGCCACCCAGTTGCGGGCAACGATTTCGGCTAGGTCAACCACGCGCTGGGAGTAGCCCCACTCGTTGTCATACCAGGCAATCACCTTCACCATATCGCCTCCCATCACCATGGTGAGTTCTGCATCAACGATCGACGAGGCATCGTGTCCCCGATAATCCGTGGAGACCAACGGCAAATCGCTATAGGCCAAAATCCCCTTCATCGGCCCTTCTGCGGCTTCGCACATGGCTAGATTGACCTGTTCCGCAAAGGTGCTTTTCTCTACCTGCACCACCAAGTCCACTACGGACACATTGGGAGTGGGAACACGCAGGGCAATGCCGTTCAGTTTGCCGCTCAATTCTGGCAACACCAGTGCCACGGCTTTCGCTGCACCCGTCGTCGTCGGGACAATGTTCACGGCTGCCGCTCGGGCCCGTCGCCAATCCCGGTGGCTAGCATCCAGGAGGCGTTGATCTCCGGTGTAGCTGTGGGTTGTGGTCATTGTGCCTTTAATGATGCCAAAGCTGTCATTTAACACTTTGGCAACAGGGGCGAGACAGTTCGTTGTACAACTGGCGTTGCTGATAATGTTGTGCTTCTCGTGGTCGTATTCTTGATGGTTGACACCAACCACAAATGTGTGATCATCCCCTTTGGCGGGAGCCGTGATTAGCACTTTTCTGGCTCCTGCTATCAGATGCTTGGTTGCCCCTTCCCGGCTGACAAAAACCCCCGTTGCTTCGATGACCAGATCAACTCCCCAGTCTTTCCAAGGCAGGTTCTCTGGGTTGCGATCGGAGGTACACTTTGCCGTCTTGCCATTCACCGTGATCGAGCTATCATCGGCGCTGATCTCGGCATCAAACTTGCCCAACATTGAATCGTATCGGAGCAGGTGAGCGTTAGTTTTCGGGTCAGACGTATCATTAATCGCCACGACCTCTAACTGGCTATCTTTTCTGTTCAGCCAGCACCGCATAAAGTTACGTCCAATGCGCCCAAAACCATTAATTGCGACTCTAATCACTGCCTTTTAACCTCAGCTTGCTATTTCAGTGGAGCGTTCTATCATCCAGTATTGACCCAGATCATACACTTTAGTGGGTGTCGATTTTTCGGTTATCTAGATCACTTTGGTGAAGCTTGGTTGCCTTGGTAAAGCTGGCAGTCGGCAATGTAAAGCCTGGCTGGTTCAGGCACCAAGTAACGAATCGATCGTCCGCTGTGTAGGTATTGCCGAATCAGCCTAGAAGACACTTCGACGAAGGGAATTTGTAACTCCTGCCAGCGAATCCCAGCATAGGCAGGGTTTTGGCGATCAATCTCCACGCCTAAACGCGGGGCAACCAACCACTCACACGCCTGAACCATCTCTTGGCTGCGATACCAATGGGGGACTTTTTGAAAGGCATCGGTGCCAATGATCCAGTACCACTGGGTATGGGGATACAGGGTTTGCAGGCTGCGTAAGGTGTCGATCGCAAAGGAAGCACCAGTGCGATCGGCTTCTAAACTGGAAACGGTGAAGGCAGGATGGTGGGCGATCGATCGGCGCACCATCTCCAACCGATGCTCAAATGCCAGGGGAGGCTGGGACTGCCATGCAGAGCCAGACTTGTGCGGCGGTTGATAGGCAGGTACCCAAATCACTTCATCCAGGGCGAATTGACTGAGGGCAGTCTCGGCGATGAGTAAGTGCCCCCAGTGAATGGGATCAAAGGTGCCCCCAAAAATCGCCACTTTGCGAGTCATGGACGGTTGTTTATTAACTCTGCCCTTACCCTACCACTGTCTACTATTGAGTCGGCTTCATAGGCTCCAATCTAGCCTTAGTCTCGCTTGATGTAGCCTAAAATCAGACCATTTAAAATCATGAATTAAACGCATTATGTGAGTTGTTCAGGTAGCAGTCGTCGCGCAGGCTTCCAGCCTGCATCCAGATTTAGTCGGCAAGCGAGACGCTTGCGCGACGGTGGTTTTAGATCCCAATTCACATAAGCCGTATTAAATAGCCATATTAAATCAATACTTCGGACAAATTTTGAGCAGATTTTAAGGCTCAAACCCTGATTCAACC
>JARCMD010000470.1 GCA_030248885.1 Leptolyngbyaceae cyanobacterium MP9P1.79
TCAATAGTTGGTCATAGCACTCGCTGAGATTCTTACGATCAAAATGCAATCGGACAGGTCGTCCAGCTTCAACGATCACGCGCTTGGGTTGATAGCCCTAATTAAAGATGGCTGGACAATCACTCATGATCCTTACTTTCTCCGTTGGGGTTCCAAGGATCTGTTTATCGACTTAGGTGCTGAAAAGCTTGTTGCCGCACAAAAAAACAATCGGCGCATCGCTATTGAGATTAAGAGCTTTGTTGGACTATCTGATGTTGAAGATCTGAAAAACGCTTTGGGGCAATTTGTTCTTTATCAGGATTTACTGTCTCATACAGACAATAACAGAGAATTGTTTTTAGCAATTCGAGATGCAACTTTCCGAAACCTATTTGCAGATACCATGTCAATTGGTAAGGTTTTGCTAGAAAACCACCGCCTACAACTCATCATTTTTAATGCTGAACAGGAGCAAATCATCCAATGGACAAACTAAACAAGTATCGCCAAGTAATCAGAAACCTTTTGGAAGAATTCACAACTCGCCACTATGCCAATCCTGAGATCCTACAGCTAAGCAACAAAACAGTCTTTGATCCGATTCACGATCGCTACTTAGTTATATCTGAGGGGTGGAACAAAGACTATTCTCGGATTCATGGTTGTTTGATCGACATTGCAATTATTGATGGAAAAATTTGGATTCAGCAGGATGGAACAGACTACGGCATTGCTAACGATCTCATCACCACTGGAATTACTAAAGATGAAATTGTTTTGGGCTTCAAGGAACCCTCTATCCGACCTCATACTGGGTTTGCGACTGCCTGAACCACCACATCCAACCCCCAACACCTATCTAGCCATCCAGTTCGAGTCAAATAAGAACGCCGCTTAACTTGGAACAAAGACGACATTTCTCCTGGTCGGGACGCGCCATTATGCACCTCGACTCAGATCAAGTAATTCATCGACCCACTGCTGGTCTATTTCCAATAGTTTTGGTGGAGGGACAGGCTGGTGATAATCAATACGGAGATGGTAGCTGCCACGAGCATAGACACCCAGGATAATGGCTTGTAAATCGACGGTTAATTCTGGCTCATTCGGCTTAAGGGGTAACCAGAAGCTGGGGATTGGTTCCCTCAACTGAAATCCATACAAATCAGCCGTTGGACGGGTAGTGGCTCGACTCACCACAATACGATAGTCACTCGTTTCCTCCACCCCAATCATCGGCATGGGTAGATTCTCCCGGAGCAGATCAATCTCAACCAGGTGGGATGCACTGCCCAGCACCCGATGCCGCTTCTTCTCATAGGCCGTTCGCCCTTCACCTTTACGTTTATTCTTAGGCGACAGAACCTCAATTACGGTAATCACCTGATGAGTCCCCACCTCCCGCACTTCTAAATAGCGCTCTTTGACTTCTACGGGCATGGGAAGTTGGATTAATTTGGGTCGAGTTTGTGTGGCAATCACCGCAGGTTGCACGACCGGAGTTTTTGAGCCTGCCAGCACGATCGCGTCGGGGATTCCTACCAGTAATTCAGAATTGTCGTCATCCAGATAAGTGCGAGTTTCGACCGCCACATAATATCTAGGTTGCAGGTAGGGGGTGAGGGCATCGGAAATCGCCACAATTAAGCGGTTATGAAACTCATGCCACAGAGCAGGCAACTCCAGATAAGGACTCATGCCAGTGAAAGGGGATAGCATCCATGAAACTCCCACAGTGCAAAGATTCCCATCAGTATACCCTAACCCTCGTGAATGTAGTCGTAGTTTAGTCCTATATAAGATAAGGGTCATTTATCTTATACTAACTGCCCCTGTCCTAGGGTTTG
Source organism: Leptolyngbyaceae cyanobacterium MP9P1.79 (assembly GCA_030248885.1). Classification (GTDB taxonomy): domain Bacteria; phylum Cyanobacteriota; class Cyanobacteriia; order JARCMD01; family JARCMD01; genus JARCMD01. The sequence continues at coordinate 1,830 of JARCMD010000470.1, forward strand.
ATTGTGACTTAAAGCATAAGTTGAGCAATTTTTTCACTTTATGCTTTCAAATAGCCTCAATCAGAGCCTAATGCTAAGTTGTGTTGCCATTAGATCTCGCAAAGCCTTGATCTGTGACTGACGTTTGCTTACGGGGCTTGAGTAGCATTGGAACCAAAAACCGAGTTAAGGATTTTTGGTTCCAATGCTACTCAAGCCCCAACAACGATGACATTGAAGTACTCAGAGTGGTGAGTGGTTATCAAGATTTGACGGCTCTGTTTGACGATTCTCCTTAAGTGCAGCACAACTAATCCGCTGCCGCTGTGCAGATTTAACCAGCTTCACTCGATACGGATCAGCATCCTTCCGCCACAACACCCGATGCCCCTTCAACTCGGCACAGTGGTCTTCCAGGTACTTTAGCCAACCTTTACGATCGCCAATCTGCTTCCAGTCTTCCAACAATCCCCAATCCGCCTCTTGCCGACTCAGCCTGGCAAACTTCTCATGGAGTGGGTAGTCTGACTGTACCAGCAACTCCTTTTGGTGCAATATAGGTGGGTTGTCTTCTGGAGCATAATCCCGGTAACTAACGTGCAGGTCTTGCAGCCCGATTTGCATACTGGTGCGGAGATAGGGATGGGGATCGGTATCGAAGTTGGGATAAAATAGGTAGGAGATTTTGGGTTTGCTGGTGTGGAACTTGACGATCGTGGCTTCTTCTGGGCGACCGATCGTGCGAGAGGCACAGCCTTCGTAGAGGCGAAGCAAAGGATCTAGGGAATCTAGGGCAGAAATGTGAACCCAGAGGGAGTTTGATAGCTGCTTGCCAATCACACTGGCCTTGCACCGCTCTGCCATTACCTTCAAATTGCCCAAGCTCAATAGCATTAGATCCGCTGCGGTGCAAGCTTGTTGATAGTTGCCGAATAGACCTTTGATGTCATGCTGAATGACAGGAGCGAGGTGTCGCAGTTTCGGGCGATGGCTGAAGTGGCTGAGGGCGAGGTAGACCAGCAAATCCTGACGACGTTTCTCAGCGATCGCATCCCATTCCTGAAGCTCCGTTGCCTGTAGGACCACTTGGAAGGCTCGCCGTAATGTCCCAAATTCTGATTGCAGGGCCGCAAACTCCTGTACTTCCTCTCCAATGGGCAACCGTCCACGTTCTGTGAAAAATGCCATTAAGGGAGTCAGCATTTCCTGATATTGCTCAAACCGCTTGATGCTGGCTTTGACCCTGGGAGTGGTGGCACGCGATCGGAAGCGGGAGGCTCGGAAGGTCTGTGCTTGGGACTCATCCCGGAATACCAAGTAAATCCCTAGCGCTACTGGAATAGCATCAACACCCAACACCTGGTCAATATAGCTCTTGAGTTCTTCCTGGCTATAGTTCTTTTGGAAGGTATTCCGGCGGGTAATTACCCCATCGCTGTAAGCCATTATGCCGTGCGTCCGGTCTTCAATTAGGACTTGAGCCGCGACAATTAACACCTTCCCAGTCAACTCCCAGGCTTTGACCAGAGCTTCCCGTCGTTCGCTTGGGTCTTCGACCACGTTAATGATGTAGCCCAAATTTATGACATCGGCGGAGGTATAAGGTGTATCGAGACGATAGTATGGGTCCCAGCCTGAACTGGTGAAGCCTTGTTCTGCAACGCGCTGAATATCTCCGCCATGTCCGCACCCATAATCGAAGAAAGTAGAACCGGGTGTAAATAAACCTGCCTCTAGAGCAACTCGCACGGGCTTGGAAAGACTAGTACGGATGAGGGCTGCTTTGTGGCGATCGATTTTAGGGGTTGGTGAGGCTGCGTATCGGCTATATGGACAGGCAAGGTAGTGTCCCTGTAGCTCAATGCGATGTTCAGCTAGGCGTTGTTGCCAGTTGTGATGAGTCCCGATCGATCGCGGGTTGTCGAGCAACCCCAACTGTTCCTCCTGACGAGTCAGTTCAGCAAATAATAAATAGAGAGGGTAGGCAGGTGTAACAAAGGTTTCCTTACGGTGAAGCACGGGCGGATTGCTCCTATCCTGGTAGTTCTGCTCAGTCACCTCCTGAGTAGCGAGATCAATCTGACAACTAATGTGTAGAGCTGGATGGGGATCAGAGTCAAAATTGGGATAAAAGAGATAGGAGACTTTGGGCTGGTGTAGTTGAAATTTCACGATCGTGAAGGGGATCTGCATTCCAAGCCACTGTCGGGCAGACTGCTCATACTGTTGGAGCGACGGAGCGAGATTTTCTAGAGCCGATACATGAACATACAACGCATTGGGAAGTAGTTTGCCGATCGCGCTCTGTTGGCAGCAAACGACAACTTCCTGAAATTCTGCTGGTATCGCGAGGTCTTGGGGGGCTACGGGTCGTCTTTCGGCAACCTCTGTGTCTGCACTGCCCATACTCTTTTCCTAAGCTTTCTGATCAGGATAAAGCATTTACGGTGAGAGGAATTCAAGGGAAGAGTTAGCTGTTAGAGTAAGCAAGCAACGCTATTCTTAGTAGAGATTTGTGGCTAGAACCCTAAGTTTGTTTGAGGACGATCGCCTGACCCTGCCGAAGAGCATTGAGCTATCGGTGGAATCGCTGCGTCACTATGGCTCCTTCTACAAACACTGGGCGATCGCCTTCTCTGGTGGCAAAGACTCCTCTGCAACCGTCACCCTTGTCGCCCACCTGATTGAAACAGGTCAAGTTCCTCAGCCCGACAGCCTAACGATTCTGTACGCCGACACTCGCCAAGAGTTGCCGCCCCTGCATACGAGTGCGCTCAATATTTTGGCTGCCTTGAAAAAGCGCCTCCAACCTCTGTTTGCAGAAGGCTGTCTTGAGACTCGCGTTGTTCTGCCTGAATTGGATCACCGCTATTTCGTTTATATCTTGGGTCGAGGCGTGCCACCGCCCTCAAATACATTCCGCTGGTGTACGCCCAAGCTGAAAGTGATGAGCATGGAGCGGGAACTGGAGGCGTTACGTCAGGAGCGGGGTGAAAAGTTCTTGATGCTGACCGGAGTGCGGATTGGCGAAAGTGCTGCTCGTGACCAGCGGATTGCCGTGAGTTGCACAAAAGACGGTGGCGAGTGTGGGCAGGGCTGGTTCCAGCATTCGTCTTCGGCGGCTGTGGCCGATACGTTAGCTCCGATCGTCCACTGGCGGGTCTGCCATGTTTGGGACTGGTTACTTCATGCCGATGTAGAACTGGGCTTTCCCACCTTTGAGGTTGCTAGGGTCTATGGGCAGGATGTCAGTGATGGCGAGGAGCCGCTCAATGCCAGAACTGGCTGTATTGGCTGTCCACTGGTACAGAAAGATGCTGCCCTCGATCGCGTTGTAGCTCAACCAGAGTGGGCATACCTGGCACCCTTGCAGAAACTTAGACCTTTGTATTGGGAGATTAAAAAACCGCAGTATCGGCATCGTAAGCATGGAGAGGTCAATAAGGATGGCTCTCTATCGGCGAAGCAAAATCGCTTAGGACCATTGACTCTAGATGCTCGTCGTTGGATGTTGGAGCAAGTTTTGGCAATTCAACTAGAGGTGAATATAGCAGCACAATCTCTCAACAAACCTGAAATGAGTCTCATCAATGCCGAAGAACTAGCGCGGATTGA
>JARCMD010000471.1 GCA_030248885.1 Leptolyngbyaceae cyanobacterium MP9P1.79
GTTGGAGAGTGGGTATGATATTCGCACGATTCAAGAGTTGCTGGGACATAGGGATGTCAAAACAACTATGATCTATACCCATGTGTTGAATCGAGGGGGGCGGGGAGTTTGCAGCCCCCTCGATCGCTGAGTCCAACAATTAATTCAACACATCAACCGGTATTTCGCATCCCAGCAGCGATCCCATTGATCGTCAAGAGTGCGCCCCGCAGAAGTCCGCCCTTGCTGTAGCGCGATGGCACCACCGCAGAGGTGGCAGAGGTGGTGCGGTGTTGGCGCAAACGCTTCAACAGCGAGACTTGCAGATGTTAGCGGCGCTACCCACCTCGTAATAATTGGTCATACTCTGCATGGGTTCCAATCCAAAACCATGCAATATCGTCATTTTCTTCTACCGCCAAAGCGCGATAGTGAATGCCAACCCGTACTGACCAGAACTGCCCTACTTTCTTGAAGTGCAGTGATGGATACCGAGAATCCTGCTTGAGTAGGTCGTAGCACCGATCGGCTAGGTTTTGGATTTCACTTGGTAATTGTCGATAGTGATACCAAAAATCGGGGGCTGCGCGATGTCTCACAGGTCTGTACAACGCCCTTCCCGTAGATGTTGTAGCGTTCGCTCTGCCAACCCATCCAGCCGACCTGCTGCAACATCTTCTTCAAACTGCCGATCCCATGCCTCAGCATCGAACTGGGCAAACCAAACCCGGAAAGCAGTAAGTTCATCTACGGACAATTGACTGATAGCGGTTTCAATTTCTTTTAGACTACTCATAAGAATTAGAGAAAACGGAGGAGACTAGGGTTATACTCCCAATGCTATCTTTAAGACCTAAACTTGTCCAAAAGGTTGGGTTACGTCTTTCGTTTCAACAGTGGATATAAGATTTGCACGATTCAGGATTGTTGAACCATTAAATATGTGAAGACACCATAGTTTATGTCCATGTTTTAAATTGAGGGGTCGAGGAGTGTGGAATCCCTCGATCGCCACACCTAACAAGTCAACCCGTATTTCGCATTCCAGCAGCAATACCATTGATGGTGAGGAGAGCGCCCCGCAGGAGTTCGCCTTTGCTGTAGCGCGAGGGCACCACCGCAGAGGTGGCAGACGTAGTGCGGTGTTGGCGCAAACGCTTGAGCAGCGAGACTTGCAGAAAACCCAGGGGTACGATCGTCCCATTTCGTAGTTGCACCGATCGCTGGAGTTCTGGGTCACCGTCTAGCAGGCGCTCGTGCCCCGTAATGGCTAGCACCAAGTCACGGGTCATGTAATATTCCTGGGCAATCTGGTCAAAGAGGCGCTCAAACCGTTCGCGATCGGCGGGTTGGCTGAGTTCACTGACATAGTGGTGGGCAATTTGCAAATCCACCTTTGCCAGCGTCATCTCCGCCTTGGAAATCGCCATGCGGAAGAACGGCCACTTGTAATAGAAATAGCGTAGGAGTTTGAGATGTTCCTCTGGGACTTCATTGACAAACTCTTGCAGCGCCGTCCCCACCCCATACCAGGAAGGAAGCAAAAAGCGACTTTGCGTCCAACTAAATACCCAGGGGATCGCCCGGAGACTCTCCAAATCTTTCTTACCCCCCCGACGGGCAGGGCGAGAGCTAATCTGCAACTGGCTAATTTCCTCGATCGGGGTCACTTGGTGGAAGAAATCGACCAGATCGGGCTGTTCGTAAATCAGGTTGCGGTAGTGGATGCGCGATCGGGCCGACAGTTCCTCCATGATTTCGTGCCAAGGCTGAATGTCATCAAACCCCGTCTTCAGCAAACTGGTTTGAATCACCGCCGCCGTCACTGTTTCCAGGTTATAGATCGCCAACTCTGGCAGTGAATACTTAGAAGCCAGCACCTCACCCTGTTCCGTGATTTTGATCCGGCCATTCACACTCTGCCCCGGCTGCGCCAAAATCGCCTCATAGGCTGGCCCGCCGCCCCGGCCCACAGAACCACCACGTCCGTGGAAGATGCGTAACTCTACCCCGTACTGCTCCACCAATCGCTGCAATGCTTGCTGCGCCTTGTGAATTTCCCAATTACTACTGAGGAACCCCGAATCCTTGTTGCTATCGGAGTAACCCAACATAATTTCCTGGAGGCACGGGGCTGGCTCTGGTGGCTCTTGCTGACAGGCGTAGCCCCCTTGCAAATAGGCGCGATACAGGGGCAGTTCAAATAATCCCCCCATTACAGCCGGGGCTTTTTTCAGGTCTTCCACTGTTTCAAAGAGGGGCACCACTTGAATCGTGCCCGCTCCAGTGGCGGGGTCGTAGAGTCCAGCTTCCTTCGCCAGCAACAAGACTTCCAGCAAGTCGCTGGCATCATGGCTCATGCTGATGACGTAGGTCTGGCAAATTTCAGGGCCAAATTCCTGCTGCAACTTGCGAACCATGCGGAAGGTGGCGATCGTCTCACGGGTCTTTTCTGAAAAGGGTAACTCTCCAGGGATCAAAGGACGGCGAGTTTGCAATTCTGTCGCCAACCACAGCGATCGTTCTGCCTCCGACAAGTCCTGGTAGGGACGGGACAAAATTTGCAAGTATTCCGCTACCTCGCCCAACGCCTCAGAGTGGCGGGAACTTTCCTGCCGAATGTCCAAATGAGCCAAAATAAAGCCAAAAATTTCCACCTGGGAGATCAGCTTATCCAAATCCCGACAGGTTAAATTTGTCGCGGTCAAGTTCCGCTGAATAAGCTGTAGCTCTGCCAGAAATTCCGCCCCAGAATGGTAAACCGCTGAAGATTGGGTTTCCACAATTTCCTGCAAGCCATCGGCGTGTTGCAGTTGTTGGTTTCGCAGGCGGGTATTTTCGAGCCGCTGTTCAATGTAGGTCAGTTTGAGCCGATAGGGTTCTTGGCGGTAACGAATGGCGAGGCGATCGTAAACCTCTGGCATCTTCACCTGATCCTGTTCCAGCGACTCCAGCAAATCGGGCAACACATCGCTCCAATGAATGGACAAGCTGATCAAGTTAGTGAGTTGCCGCACCGATTGAATATATTTTTCCAGAACCATATTTCGCTGATAGCACGCGGTCTGCCAGGTGACTTGGGGGGTCACCGCTGGGTTGCCATCGCGATCGGAACCCACCCAGGAGCCAAATTGACAGAAATTGTTCCGAGGGGGACGCAGCCGGGGAAACGACTGATGGAGCGCGCGTTTGAACCGCTGATAAAGCTGGGGAATCGCATCAAACAGCACTTCTTGGAAATAATGTAGGGTGTAGTCTACCTCGTCCAACACCATTGGCTTGAACTGGTGCAACTCATCAGTACGCCACCACAACTTAATCTCTTCCGTCAATTGCTCCCGAAATGAGTCCGTTTCCCAAGACGCAGAGGCATCCACCGATCCCAGCCGCTCTTCAATTTGGTCAAGCTGACGGAATAATTTCGCGATACGCCGCTGCTTGTCACGGATGGTGTGCCGCACAATCTCTGTCGGGTGAGCCGTGAACACCAGCCGGATATCCAGATTATCGATCAGCCGTTGGATATGCTGGGGGGGTACATTGAGTTGGCGCAGGCGCGGAAACAATCCATGAAACGTGCCTTGGTCTCGCCGCGCTGCCCCTGTCTCAGTGAGGCTGCGTTCCAGCAAAGAAAGAGAGGCGTGGCTATGGAGTTCTTCAGCTTGACGGGACGACTGATATTGCTGCTGTTGCTCTCGCTGCTCGTAGTGCTGCTCCACAATATTAATCAACTGAAAGTAAAGCGCAAAGGCCCGCGCTGCCCGAATCGCCTCATTCAGATCCAACTTTTCAACCACGTTCAATACATCTGATTCAGCAGAACCACTAGCAGCCTGTCCTTCAGGAGAACACATCGCTCGTAGCTGCTTCAACAGGTCTACCAGTTCTTGCCCACATTCCTGCTGCAACACCAGTTCCCATAGGTCTTCCATCACTTTCAAGCGATGGCGCAAAAACCAGTCTGGGGAAGCTTGGGCGACTAAAAAGGCGGTGGTTTCGGTTACTTCTACAATTAGGTCCCCGATCGCCGATCGCCCAGGTTCTATCACTGACTGAGCATTCAAGGTATCGGACGTATCACCTGATGTGTAGAGCGATGTCATGGAGCCAATGTCCCCCAACAATAGTTATTGCCTCATTCTAGGGGTAAACTCCCACGCTCAAAACGCTAAGTCAACTAATCATCACGAATCCGATCGAAAAAGGGGCGTTGTGCGTCAAGTAACTCAGATTTCCTACCCTACTTGCTCTGGGTTTGTGGGTGGCTGAGATTCATCTAGATCGAGCAGGGGAAGCCGATCGCCACGAAACATTTCTTCGCTAGATTGCCCCATTTCTGCGAGAAAGCGACTGATAGCTTTGCCCCCAATAATTCCCAGCAACAACGGGCCAGTCGCCAAGCTGAGTAAAATTTCCGGCGGGATCAAGAAGGCAGGCGGTTGGGAAGATTTTTTTTGGGCAGGCATAGGATCTGATTATTGACGGGTTTGATCTTAATAGTAGTGTGCGATCGGCAAAGTACCCATTGCCCAAATAACTACTGGTGTAGTGGATTCTTTGCCTGCTTTAGAGTCTGCTCGATCTTGTCAGCCAGAGACACTTGTTTATTCTGCTGGCTAGTAATGCGCTCCAATTGAGACACAGCCAATTCGGTTTGATCCAATTTTTCCGTCAGAGCGTTCGTATCGATCGCATCAGCCTGCGCTTCGTGGGAAGAACTTAACTCCAAGCCTATGCCCCTACTCTGATCCAAAACCAAGTTCTCCAATTCTTTCAAGGCTGCCTCGGCCCGCTCAATCTTTTGCACCAGCGATCGGGCAGCAACCGTCTCAGCCTGAGCAGAGTAAGTTAAGTCCTGAATCCGCAACTTAAATCGGGTCGCCACCTGATTCATCTGGCTGCCCGCATCAAAGGTTTGGCTCACCAACTTGCCAATCTCAGTCGTAATTTGCCCAAAGCCTTGGAACTGGGCCCCAGATTGGTTAGCCACTACCGCTGCTTGCACTGAGAGGTGACGCACTTGCTGGCTGACATCAGCAATTAGCTTCGATGTGTTATTTACAGACTCCAATTCACGGGTCAAAGATTTGCCAATTTCTACAATTTGATCAGTCGCATTGCAAATTGCTGTTACGCCTTCAAAGGTGGCTTGAAATGCTTTTTTGCCCTCTGTGGAAAGAAGTTGTCCCACTCGCACGAACTTATCATTTAACTGAGCAATTTCCTGGGACTGCTTCACTAATTCCAGCTTTTGGGCCTCCAGAACGCGATTACGTTCCTGATTTTCTACCTGCTTCGCTTCCATCAGTTTCGTATATTCCTTCACCCGTTCCTGCTCTTGCTTAATGCGCTTCAGGTAGCGATCGGCCTCTGCCTTTTGCTGGTTGATAATGTTGTTGACGATCGACAAAATATGCGACTGAGCCAATAGCAACTCATGGAAGTCGATTAATCGCAGTTCTCCCTCCTCAGATAGGAGGACGATCGGCTCATAAACTTCTGATTCAAATCGCGACAATGCCATCTGCGCCGCCTGGACAATTTTGCAATTGTTAGGCATCTGGGTCGGTTGCGCCTTGATCACATCTAGCAACACATGCACTGGGCGTTTTAGGTAAATTTCCAAACTAAACGGCTGACTCATGCGTTCGAGAAATCTGCGCCGAGAGATCACCCCAATCATCTGAGAGTTATCCAGAATAATTACTCCTGGTAAATTGCGCTGCTGCTCAAAGGTTTGAGCAACCTCTCGCCCCAGGGTTGTGGCATTCACCTGAAACCGATGGGAAGGAATGTCATTTAACGTTGATTCCGGGGTCAGTTGGGCTAGATTTAACATGGTCTATTGCTAATAGAAGAGTTGTCAACGAGAACTAAATCTAAGCTGCTCAAGCCTTGTTTTATAGTGTCTTAGATAAATATACTAAGGCTGGTTACTCATACAATTAATCTGCCAATTAACAGGACGACAGCATACAAAATTCATTGTTATCAATGTCTTCTCAAACTATCTTGATGCAAAATATAAAAACCTATTAAATGTAAGCTGGATCACACGATGGACTAGGATTTAGGAGCCAGCTATAGATGTCGAATTTATTTTTTCCTACCTACTAACTCCAAGGTTAAAGACTGTTTAAATCTTTTGATTTCATCCTTCCTAACCACGGAGTTCTACTCAGAATATCTCTTTGCTGACATCTATTATCTACTAATACAAGTGCGAACTAATTACTTGAGTTGATTCATATTTAATCATATTTAATGAAAGAGGAACTATAGAAGATTTAATTAGTCAATGTTGGTCATGAATGTTGAGAAATCATTGCCAATTCTGCTAGTTGACGTTGGTTCTTGATGTGTAACTCTTTTAAATTTCAAAGCCAGACATTAACTTTTCATTCGTTCGATCGGGTTGCCAGATGCGAATCGTACTGTCGTTGCTGCCACTGACTAGCGTGGCAGTGGTGGGACTGAAGCCGATCGCACTCACAGCCCCCAAATGCCCTGTCAACGTTTGGAGCAACTCCCCTGTCGCCGCATCCCAAAGTTTGATGCTATTGTCCAAACTGCCGCTGGCCAGAATAGCACCGTCGGCACTGAACGCTAGGGAGGAAACAGAGGCATGGTGACCCATCAGGGTGTGTAGCAACGTGCCAGTGTGCAGATTCCAAACCATGATGGTTTTATCACTAGCTCCACTCGCCAAGATTTGCTCCTTAGGGCTAAAGGCTAAGGAAGAAACCGTTTCCCTGTGTCCAGTCAAGGTGTGAATCAATTTAGCTGTTTGCAGTCGAATATTCCAAATCATGATTTGGTTGTCTTCGCTACCCCCCGCCAACGTTAAATTGTCTGGGCTAAACGCCACCGATCGGAAGTAATCGTCATGCTTGGTGAGGGAATGCAGACAGGTGCGGCTCTGAAGATTCCAAACCTCCAGCCAGTGTTTGAAGGAACCGTCTTCATACCCCATTTGGCTAGTGGCAAGAAATTTGCCATCGACGCTAAGGGCAGCAAGGTCAGTTCCCGGCAGAGTATAGACTGGCTGCCCAGTGCTGGCATTGAAGACTGCAATTTCGTCACTTACGATCGCCACGAATTGGCCACTGGCACTGAGCATAATTGCATCAATGCTATCGACAGGGTTGGGCAGATGGCGCAACACCTCTCCCGTTTCTAGATTACGGATACTAATCGTTTCGTTTGCCATACTATGGGCACTGGCAGTAACCAGAGTCTGTCCATTGGGGGGAAGGGCGAGGGCATCGACTGTGCCTGAAAGTCCACCGATCGTGCGAACACATTTCCACACCTGTTGCTTCAGCCGGAACTCAGCTTTTTGACGGTGTTCATGCGCCAACGGATCTGTAGCTTGGCGTTGCTGCCGAATTTCATCTGCAAAATTGCGTCCTGCTGCTTCCATCTCACTCTGCTCCTTGTGTCGTGGTTGGTAGTCAGCCACCTGGTTGAGTTTATCAATGCGATTTGCCGTTGCCTGCGTCAACCGGGGGGACTGAGATCGGCTATCAGAGCTAGCACTCGCCACCAACGATCGCAACTCAGCTTCATAGCCCACCCGCTGTTGCTGTTGTACCTCCCTCAAGATGTCTGTGTAGAACGTGACCCAAGCCTGGGAGAATCCTTCCTGATTGAATTCCTGCCCCAAATGCAGCAACTGCGGCTCATAGCATGGGTCTATAGCTAGGTAATACAAATCTGCCAAGAACGACGCGAGTAACTTGTGAATCGTGACAATCAATTGGCGAACGAGGCGCAAACTCTGTTTCTCATCTCTCCCTGCAACCTCCAGTTCCTCTTTGAACCCCTCCCAGTTCCACGGTTGAACCGTAATCATGGAAACCGTGCTACTCAGTAGTCCCCAAAATCCCACATGGAAATGCACCTCGTAATCAGTTACATCGCTATAGAGGATTACCGTGGGGATCGGGGACAGCAATACTTCTAGCTGCTTGACTTCCACATCAAAAATCGATCGATTAAAATACTTGCCATAGAATTCAACCGGGCACTGCTTATTATCCAATGAATAATATTGTGCCATGAACCCCTTTAGACCATTGCGAATATCCTTTTCTAAGTTGTTTTGAAAGGACTCTGGGCAATCTTCGCTAATATCAGGCGGAGAAACCAACATCAGCAGGCGATGTTGCTCTCGTCCATCCAGCAGAATTTTTTCAGTTTCCTCACGACTTAAGGTGGAAGGATAGTGGTTGTTGCGACTCCAACTCGTCTCTATCTCCTGTAACTTGATCTGCACATCCGAGGCTTGTAGATCTCGAATTACGTCGCGCTGAATTTTGCTCACGATCTGCCGATCGCGCCAATCCTCTTCTTGAAATTGCACCACTCGCTGTTTCCTGCCAGTCTGGGCGGCAGTGACTAATTCTCCGGGTTGTCCGGGGGCTTGCTGCAACGTTACAAGCTCTGCCTGAATCGTCTTCATTGCCTTGCTTCTGGCACTGCGCCGCTGCAAATAGGTCGTTTGAGCCTTCAGAAAGCGGGGATCTTTTCTTACCTGCTGCACTCGCAGGGGTAACGTGAAGGTCGGGCTGCTATCAGGCTTTAGACCCAAAAAAACTGCTGAAACACGCTGGGCTGTGCTTGCGAGGAATTTGTCAAGTAGTGCGGAGGTAGAAGAATTTGGAGACATACGATACCGGACTCAACCTTAAATTCCGTAATGGTCATATTGGGGAGGAAATAGGGTTCGCAGCTACCACTCCGACTGCGAATCTGCCCTGGGATCAAACTCTCGGCTAACCTACGCCGCCCTTACCTTGGGGAAAAAGCTTTCGCTGACCACTATTTTGTCGATCGCTACTCACCCAAATAGGTAGCCGTGGAGCAAATGCTATCAGAGCAAACGCTATCAATGGCTAAGTTGGACTAACTGTAAACCGGGGAACAACCTGGCTAATGAGCTACAGGCTGGGTTCATGCGTGGTGATGCTCTGACTAGGCGTGAGTTGATTTAGATGACAACAGCACTTGTTAAATCAGAATTGACGAAGCACTAGTCCACAGACTGCATAAAAAATGACGATCGCCACAACTCCTACAAACCGGACAATTTAGTAAAGTTGTAAATCCTTAAAAAAGAAGCGTAAAACTCCCCTTTAAGATTGTGACTCTCGTAGGTTATCTGAGCTTTAAGACCAGTAACATTTCACCTTAAGGTAGATGTGCCCAGTCATTTTTCTTGTCCTAACCTGAAGTTGCTTTGTAATGGTTCTTTGTGTAGCGCTCTTGATAAGCAGTGCATCCCAATCGCCTCAGTTTCTAAGGACTGCTATATAAATTAAGCAGTTAACCTCTGGAGTCATGATTTATGCGTCTTTTCCCCATTGCCTTGGTAGCCACCACCCTGATCCTGGGTCAGACCCCGCACCTGGAACCCGCCCTAGCAGGAACCTGCACTGCCCGATTTAGCTGTGGTGCCCAGCCCATCCGATTTATTCCAGGGCGGCGGGTCACGGTTGAAGTTGTGAACCAAACCTCTAGTTTGGTGTTGCTGGAGCGGGTGCAGGGAACTAGCGCAATTCCCTTGCGACCGGGGCAGGATGTGCAGTTTGAGCGGTGGGGAGGGACGGAGCCTAATGTTTCCGTTGTGTTTTGGGATCAAACAGCCCTACCGTTGAAAGCAAATGTAGCCCAGCCCAATCTTAAAACCCTGAGAATTGTGCTGCGTCCGGGCGGTCGTCCTCCGGGCGATCGGTCTGTTTATATTCTCAACGATGGACGGGTGAAGGTTTACTAATTAGCCAGATAGAGATATTTTTTAAGGTGTCTCTAAGCATCTAATGCATCCATTGAACTAAATCAGCTCAAATCTAGTCTTGAGGAGTGTTAATCATGTCTAAACGTTTGCCCCTAGTTCTAGCAACGACTCTCCTAGTTAGCTCTGCCCTCGTTAGCTCGACCCTGTTTTGCCGTCCCGCAGCGGCTGGCCCCCTGCGAATGCGGGACGTTTGGCAAGCCTTCGCCTCCAGACGATCGAAGCGGCTGGTCACGTTGGAAGTAACCAACAGTGGGGTTGAACCAGTCAAATTCGAGATTCCCTCCTATTACGGCCCCGTCACCCTGCAACCCAAGCAAACTCAACGAGTCAGCCTCAGTTTGCCTCCCATTGAGCATGGGTTGTCTCTGTTGTACTGGCGGCCGTCGAACCTGTTTTTGCGAGCGACCCTCTCCAAGCCTGCGGAAGGGGTCATGTCAGTGAATCTGAGTCCGGCTCGACCCTTTGAGGACGATCGCGCCATTTATACCCCCGATCTCCCCGATTCGCTGTACATTTTCTAGATGTAATTTTACAGCCACAGGAAATCTGCTTGACTGTTGGTAGCGGCGATCGTCCGATCGCCTCTCCACACAAGGGTGGTCAGCCTCCCAGCATTTGGTACTGGCACTCTTCAAGCATTCTTCTAGTCCATGCCTAGTAGTCTGTCAATCATTAATTGACGGGTAGCTGAAAGCTGGGAGGTTAGTTGGAGTTAAATTTTGAGGGTCTTCGACCCCTCAGAATTTTCTTGACAGAACA
>JARCMD010000084.1 GCA_030248885.1 Leptolyngbyaceae cyanobacterium MP9P1.79
CATAACTCCTAAAGAACTGGGACGTTCATCATAAGTCGAACTGCTAATCAGTATACGATTCTCTTTTGGCTTAACGCGACAAAGCGCGATCGAAGCTAAGCTGTGTCCCTTCAGTTGAGACGATTTGCGGTAATAGTTTCTCGGCAATGTCCTTAGGAGATTTCTGAGAGAGATGTTATCCCTGTAGGGGCGAAGCATCCGGCAGATAAGCCCTTGAATCGACCAGAAAGTTATTGCCCGGATGCTTCGCCCTTCCGGTGCCTGGCATAACCTTTTCTGGAAATCTCCTTAAACTAGCCCAGATTTAGAAGCTGAGTTACGGTCTGGACATCCTTGTCTCCCCGTCCAGAGCAATTAATCACAATGCGGGGACTGCCGTCTAACTGCGGACAGAGCGTATCGAGGTAGGCGATCGCATGGGCCGTCTCCAGAGCCGGGATGATTCCCTCCAAGCGAGATAATCGTTGGAATCCCTCCAGGGCTGCGGCATCCGTGATCCCGTAGTACTCTGCTCGCTCCCAATCTTTCAGGAAGCTATGTTCTGGCCCGACACCGGGGTAGTCCAGTCCCGCACTGATGGAGTAGGGTTCAATCACCTGTCCCTCCGCATCTTGGAGTAGGTAGCTCATGGCTCCATGCAACACTCCCACGCGACCCCGTGTCAGAGTGGCGGCGTGCTTCTCCGTATCCACGCCCTCGCCTGCGGCCTCAACCCCAATCAAGCGCACCGTTGGTTCATCGATAAATTCATGGAACAATCCCATTGCATTGGAACCGCCGCCCACGCAGGCCAACAGAATATCGGGCAATCCTCCCCACTTTTCTAGGCACTGGGCGCGGGTTTCCTGTCCAATGACGGCTTGGAAATCCCTGACGATCATGGGGTAGGGATGGGGACCCGCTACTGAACCCAGGATGTAATGAGTTGTTTCCACATTTGTCACCCAATCCCGAATCGCTTCTGAGGTGGCATCCTTCAAGGTGCCGGTTCCGGCTGACACAGGACGCACCTCGGCTCCCATCAGGCGCATCCGAAACACGTTCAGGGACTGCCGCTCCATGTCATGCACCCCCATGTAAATGATGCAGTCTAACCCAAAGCGGGCGCACACTGTGGCGGTGGCGACTCCATGTTGCCCTGCTCCTGTTTCGGCAATAATCCGGCGCTTCCCCATCCGCTGGGCCAGCAGCACTTGAGCAAGGGCATTGTTGATTTTGTGAGCGCCGGTGTGGTTCAAGTCCTCACGCTTCAGGTAAATTTGGGGACTGGGCCGATCGCCCCGCCCATAGTGAGTTGTGAGCCGTTCCGCAAAGTATAAGGGGCTGGGCCTGCCCACATAGTCGCGCATCAATCCTTGAAGTTCTTGCTGAAACCCCGGCTCATTTTTGTAAGCATGGAAGGCAGTTTCCAGTTCTGCCAGGGCAGGCATCAAGGTTTCGGGGACATACTTGCCGCCAAAACGTCCAAAGCGTCCCAAAGCATCGGGTCGTTGGGGAGCAGCTTCTAGGGTTGTTTGGAGGCGGGGCAGGGGAGTTGTGGTCACAGGTTTCAAGGTAGGGGGAGAAGGACAGGTAGAATTTTAATTATAGGTTCTGAACTGTGTCAGCCAAGGCTCAAAGCATTCACTTTTAATTAACTCATTATGGCAACCTCGAAGCGGCAAACCAAGGCAGGGGAATCGGGTCACGATCGCCTCATCTACTCAGAGTTTGGGGGGAGCAATGCCCAGGCAACGGAACGATCGCTCCCCGATGTGCCTGTTGCCCAGCAAAATCTCCGCATTCAAGTATCCCGCAAAGGGCGCGGTGGTAAAACGGTCACGGTGATCAGTGGGTTTCAGACCAAACCAGAGGTGCTGAATGCGCTGCTTAAACAGCTTAAAAACCAGTGTGGCACGGGCGGCACGATGAAAGAGGCTGAACTAGAGATCCAGGGGGATCATGCTCAGAAGCTCCTGCAAGTGCTGACTCAACAGGGGTACAAAGTCAAAATCAGTGGTGGTTAGTCCTTGGGAGATAAGTGCATCTCACTTTTGTAGATCTCCGATCCGTCCACCTTTCGGGAAGCAAGCTACATCCCCAACCCTTCTCCCTAGGGAGAAGGGAGCCGGAATTCAAAGTCCCTCTCTCTAGGGAGAGGGATTTAGGGTGAGGGTGGATCGGGCGGTTGCAAAACTGGGATGCACCCTTGAGAGATTTTCAGAATCAGTGAGCGTGGGGGCGCAGCATACCCTTCAAGCAGCGAGCTACGGGCACAGATTTTGATTGAATTTCCCCACGTTTTGCCCAAATGCTTCGCCCGTGCAAGATTCGGTAGAAACGTGAGATTAACTCGTACCCATCCGAACCCCTCACCCTAGCCCTCTCCCGAAGGAGAGGGAACAAAACCTGGATCGCCTCCTCTCGCCCTCTGGGAGAGGGGTTGGGGGTGAGGGGCTGAGATAATCTCAGGTGACTACCCAAGATTTATGCACGAATACATTATTATTTAATCGCCTCTTTCTCCTTCTCTCCATGCCTCAGCAATCTCCGCTTCATTGGCAAGTTCAGCCAGCGATCGACCCTCCACTTTCTTTTGGGCAAGTTGTCAATGATTCCACAGCCGAATTATTGGGACAACTTGGGTTTGAGCAGATCCAGTATTTGACGCATCTGTTAGCCCGGTTGCTGTGGCAGCGGGGGGTTGGGGAATCTGAAGTGCCAGGGTTCCTGAATTACAAGCACTATCAGCCGACGAGTCCGTTTGAGTTTGGGCAAGAGATGCAGTGGGCGATCGCTCGTCTCACACAAGCCCGCGATCGGCGGGAGTTGGTCGTTATTTGGGGCGACTTCGATGCCGATGGCATTACGGCAACCTCGGTGCTGTGGGATGGGCTGGGACAATTTTTTGCTCAAGACCAGCATCTCCGCTACTTCATCCCCAATCGCCTCACAGACTCCCATGGACTCTCGATCCATGGGCTGGATCGCTTGGCAGAACAAGGGTGTCACCTCGTCGTGACCTGCGATACAGGGAGTACAAATCTTCTGGAGATTGAGTATGCCAAAGGTTTGGGGATCGACATCATCGTGACGGATCACCACACGTTGCCGATCGATCGGCCCCCGGTAATTGCCCTGATCAATCCCCGGATCTTCCCTAGAGACCATCCTTTAGCCAATCTTTCTGGAGTTGCGGTGGCGTACAAATTAGTAGAGGCGTTGTATCAAACTTTGCCCGATGTCCCGCAGCAGCCCTTGGAGCAATTGCTAGACCTGGTGGCGATCGGCTTGATTGCAGATTTGGTCAAGCTGACGGGGGATTGTCGCTACCTCGCCCAGCGGGGCATTGAGCAACTGCAACGCCAAACCAAGGGTGAGGCGGTGCGTCCGGGTGTGGCGCGGCTGCTGGAACTCTGCAACAAGGCGGGCGATCGGCCCACTGATATTTCCTTTGGGCTAGGGCCCCGCATCAACGCCGTGAGTCGAATTCAAGGCGATGCTCACTTTTGTGTGGAACTGCTGACTAGTCGCGACAAGCAGCGCTGCAACCAATTGGCAGAGGCGACGGAACTAGCGAATACCCGCCGCAAGTCATTGCAGCGAGAGGTGGCACAGCAGGTGCGCCGCAAACTGGAACAGCTTGATCTCTCGACGACCCATGTGATTGTCCTCAGCGATCCCCAGTGGGCGATCGGGGTACTAGGTTTGGTGGCGGGGCAAATTGCCCATGAGTACGCCCGTCCCACAATTTTGCTTAGCGTGGAGGAGGATGGTGATCCCAACGTTACTACCCCACTAGCTAAAGGATCTGCCCGATCGGTCAACCAAATTGATCTCTATGAGTTGGTGAAGGGGCAAGAGCATCTGCTGCATCGGTTTGGCGGTCATCCCTACGCCGCTGGATTAAGTTTGCCTGTGGAAAATATCCCTTTCTTTGCCGATGCCCTGAATCGCCAATTGCGCCAACAGAGCGCCGAAGCAGCCGTTCCCAGCGGCTCCACGATTCAAGCCGATTTGACAGTCACGGTGGCGGAGTTGGGCAAGGATTTATTTAGAACGCTCAGGTTGCTGGAACCCTGCGGCATCGGCAACCCTGCGCCCAAACTGCTGGTGCAAAATGGCTGGTTTATTGAGGTGCGCGATCGGAATATCAAGGACTGGAAGGGAAACAAGGTAAAGTACATCAAAACCGAGTTTCGGTTGCGCGATGACAGCACCGAAGTCAGCTTTCCTGGCGTTTGGTGGGAGCATTACCGAGATGAGGTGCCCCTGGAACGCTGCGACGCGATCGTAGAACTGGATTACAACCCCTACAAAAAGGACTACGAAATTCGCCTGTTGGCCGTTCGACCTGCCCAAGCTGGAGCGATCGGCGCTCCCTCGGTGAGCCATTGGATTCTGGACTGGCGCAATCAGGTAGCCCCATCAGCACCCGCAGATCCCCTACGAGTCGAGGATTGTCCCGCTGCTTGGAGTGAGATGCAGCCCTGGTTTCAACGAGCCATTCAGGAACAACAGCACTTGGCAGTTGCCTACTCCACTCCCGATCTGCCACCCCCCGAACAAACCTGGCAACACCTCATCGGCATTGCCAAATACCTGAGCCGCACGGGACACCCCGCAACCCTTGCCCAGCTTGGTGAAAAATTGGGGATCAGCGATCGGCTCTTGCAATTGGGGCTGCAAACCTTACCCGTTTTGGGCTTCCAGGTCGCTTCGATCGCCGACACTATTACAGTGCAGTGGACGCAACCTCCAGTGCCGCCCGACCTTTACTCACCAGACGTGGAACGGTTTCTGGTAGCCGTGCAGGAAGAACAGTTTCAGCGGCACTATTTTTGCCAAGTTCCCCTCCCCGTGATCCAAACCATGGCCGATCGAGCCGTGACAACGATCGGCCCTCCCCCCAATGCTGAACCTGCCTAAACTTAAGGTATAGTTCCTCCAAATCATTCATTTGATCTATGTCTCCCTTACTCCAAGCCCCCCCCAACACCGTAGAACAACGGGTCATCCTATCCAGCGTGACGTGGCAACAGTACGAAAGCCTCCTCGCAACGCTAGGAGATTATGCTGGACTTCGGCTGATTTACCTGGAGGGAGCCTTAGAAATTTTTATGCCTTCGTCAGAACATGAAATGCTCAAAAAGGTGATTGCCAGGCTGCTAGAACGATACGCAGAAGAGGCTGGTATTCCTTTTCATGGTTATGGTTCAACAACCTATCGGCGGCAAGCCAAGGAGATGGGGCTGGAACCCGACGAGTGCTACTGTGTGGAAACTCTCAAGGAACGACCAGACTTGGCGATCGAAATTAATTTGACCAGCGGCGGACTGGATAAGTTGGCAATCTACCAGGGACTAGAGGTGCCAGAAGTTTTGATGTGGCAGAATCAGAGACTGACGCTTTATCACCTTGGCGAAGCAGGATACCAAGCAGCCGATCGCAGTCAGTTTTTCCCCAATTTGGATTGGCAGTTGCTAGGGCAGTACGTGCGACCCCAGGATCAACCCCAAGCTATCAAAGAATTTCTTCAAGCCATTCGCGTCCAAGACTAGGATTAATACTCTTGTACGCATTATGTGAGTTGTTCAGGTAGCAGTCGTCGCGCAGGCTTCCAGCCTGCATCCAGATTTAGTAGGCAAGCGAGACGCTTGCGCGACGGTGGTTTTAGATCCCAACTCACATAAGCCGTCTTGTAGATGCCTAATCACTCGTTAAGGCGCGTAAATTTGATAACCTGTAAAACTATTTTTTAGGGGCGCACTCAGTACACCCCTAAAAAATTGGTTTTACTGAATTCCCGATTCTTAGCTGGCAGTTGGCAACGTCTGTTGTAGAGGTTTCCAGGCAAAAGTCCGATCGCCGCCCCGCTCAACCACAATCTTCACCCGTGGCTGCGACTTAGGTAGATTGACCAAAAACTCAATCTCTTGGTTGGAAAGAATGTGGCCCTCAATCAACCACAGCACCAAACCCTTGGACTTGGCGGGCAGTTGCTCCAGGTTGGAAGCCAGAATTGGGGGAATAAAGAACGTGTGAATATCTTTTTTGCCCAGGTGAGCCGGACGGACTCCATGCACATTGGTGAGGTAGCTGGACAGGTCACCTAATCCCCTCGCGGTCATGTGAACCACAGTGTAGCCTGCCATTCTCAAACGGCGCTGATAGCGCCCTTCTGAGCCGCCTTCCAAAGGCACATAAACACCCAGAGTGCCGGAACTCTCTAAATCTTTAACGAATTTATTGCCTATAACGATGAGTGCCATAAACTTTATCCTGACAATAATATATTGCTTTGTTTAGATTTTGCTCAGCCTGAAAGCCATTCTACACAAATGAATGGCTTCTCATGCCGTTATTCAATCTGAATTCAATCAGAGTTTCAAATCATCAGAATTTGTAACTACTCAGACCACTAACTCAATGTCGAGCCGCCCTCATCCCCCAGCCCCTTCTCCCACTGGGAGAAGGGG
>JARCMD010000085.1 GCA_030248885.1 Leptolyngbyaceae cyanobacterium MP9P1.79
GGTCAAAGGTTCTGATTGAGTTACAAAGACTTTCGCCCGAATGCTTCGCCCGTGCAAGGTTTATACGCGGGTACATTATTTATCTGCAAGTCCCTTAGCTGCTCTCAAGGCATACGCCACGGATGGAGCAGTCTAGCAATTGCATGGGATGGATCACGGGGATTTGTTTGCCTTGAAGTTGGAGGTGTCTGCTGATTTGGACGTAGCAGCCAATGTTGGCAGAGGCGATTACTTGCGCCCCAGTTCTAGCCAGGTTTTGCACTTTTTGCCGTCCCAATTCTTCGGCAACTTCTGGTTGAAGGATATTGTAGATTCCGGCACTCCCACAGCAGAGGGCAGCATCGATCGGTTCTCGCAACTGGACTCCCGGAATTTGGCGCAAAAGCTGACGGGGTTGAACGCTGATTTTTTGCCCGTGCAGCATATGACAGGCATCCTGGTAGACGATGGTTAGTGGCTCTTCTTGTAGAGGCGAGAGTTTGGCCGTTAGCCCAACCGTTGCCAAGAACTCCTGAGCATCTTTCACTTTGCCAGCAAAAACTTTGGCTCGTTCGGCATACAGGGGATCATCTTGGAGAATGGTGCCGTATTCCTTCAGCGTGTGGCCGCAGCCCGATGCATTGATGATCACCGCATCCAATTCGCTGTCGGCAAAGCGATCGATCATCTGGCGGGCCATGGCTTTGGTTTGTTCCTCTTGTCCTTGGTGGTGGGTGAGAGCAGCGCAACACCCCTGCTCTTTGGGCACCACCACCTCACAACCATTCGCTGTGAGGACGCGCACTGTGGCATCGTTGACTTCTGGATTGAACAGGCGTTGGACACAGCCCAAAATCATGCCCACCCGATAGCGCCGATCGCCTTGGGCTGGGATCAAGGTGGGCAGGGAATCTTTGAACCCGTCGGGGGAAACCTTGGGCAGCATGGATTCCATCGCAGCTAGTTGCGGCGAGAGTTGTTTGAGCCAGCCTAGAGAGCGCACTAGTTTTTGTAATCCAGAGGTTTGGTAGAGTCCCAAGGGTGCCAGGAGGAGGCGCAGGCGATCGGGGTAGGGGAACAGGGAGAAAATTAGCCGTCGCAGGAGGCGATCGGGGAGCGATCGGCGGTAGTTGCGTTCAATCTGTGGGCGAGTGGCGCTAATCAGCTTGTCGTATTGCACACCGGAGGGACAGGCTGTGGTGCAGGCAAGACAACCCAGGCATGAGTCGAAGTGTTGAACTGCCGCCTCCGATAATTCAGCCCGTCCTTCATTGATGGCATCCATTAAGTAGATGCGTCCGCGAGGAGAATCGCTCTCTTTGCCAATGACGCGGTAGCTGGGACAGGTTGAGAGGCAAAACCCACAATGGACGCAGGCATCAATCAGTTTGGGATCGGGGGGAAGATGGGAGTCAAAGCCATCGAGGGACTCGGCAAGTCGTGCTAGGGTAGCGCCTGTTTCGCCAGAGATCGCTGCTGTTTCTGACTCGTGACTTTTAAGAGTGGTCATACCTAAATTCCATTCACAAAACGGTGCGGACTTAAGAGATTTTCGGGGTCAAACTGATGCTTGAGTTTTTGCAGCAGCCCTAGGGCGTTGCCGGTGTAGCCCCAAACATCGACGTGCTGCTTGAGGGGATGGGGAGCCTGGAGGAGGGAAAGGAAGCCGCCTTGGGTGTGACAGTACGATCGCAGTTGTAGCGCCGTTTTTGCATCCAATTCCGGCTGGGAGTCTGACCCGCTGTATCGCAGGAATCCCAAGCCGCTCCCGGCATGGATGATGGACATCCCCCCAACGAGGCGATCGATTTCCACCAACGTTGCCACTGCTGCTGTAGCCCTTACTCCTATTTTGCAAGTAATTTCTGGGCTTGTTGGGGTGCCGTTGATTAACTGTTGATATTGGTGCCATAGGGCAGCTTCAGATTGTCCCTCGTAGGAGTGACTAGCCAGATGCAAGGACTGGGCTAGCTCTAAAAGCCGTTGCCCTTGCTCAGCAACGCTTTTAGGGATGCTTTGAAACCTTACTACTAAGCCTATTTGTCTTTCTGGCAGCCCTGTTTCTGGTAGTTCTGTTCCTGGCTGCAAGGTGGCGATCGTTTGATGAGACAGCAGATCGATCGCAGTCGGCGTGAGGGCAGAACTAAGCAGCGTTTGGGTTGCTTGGGCGATCGATTCTGCATGGCCTGTGAGAACGATCGTTTGAGAAGCTTCTGGAAACGGATAGACCCGAAAGGTTGTTTCAGCGATGATCCCCAGAGTGCCATAGGAGCCAGTTAGCAGCTTCATTAAGTCATAGCCGGCTACATTTTTCACTACCCGTCCCCCTGCTTTGGCAATGTTGCCGTCTGCCCGCACAAAGGTGATGCCAATGAGCAGATCTCGCACTCCACCGTAACGCTGTCGCCAAGCGCCCGTGTCGGCTGTGGCCACAATGCCCCCGATCGTCGCTTGGTCTGCATACGCTGGGTCTAGGGGCAAAAATTGCCCTACCTTTGCTAAATGGGATTGAAGTGTAGCAAAGGATATTCCAGCTTCAACGGTGATCGTTAGGTCTCCCACAGCATGGTCGATCAGCCGATCGAGGCGCTGGGTACTCACAATAAGTTCAACTCCTTGGGACAAGCCTCCCCAGGACAATTTGCTGAGGTGTCCTGCGGGTAGCATTCGCCACCGATTTTTAGCTGCACAGGCAACTACCTCAGCTAGTTCTGCTTGAGTGCTGGGATAGACGAGGCAAGCGGGTTGGGCACCAGGGACGATCGCCTGTGCTATTTGGGTTTGTTCCGCCGTTGTTAGGGAGTCATGGGCTACAACCCCTGCCTGCCCTAGGATGGCGGCGATCGTTTGCACAATTACATCGGTTAGTTCAGCCACGCGATCCCAAAATGTTGGATGGTGAGTATTCTAGGGGACGCTTGTCTATGCTGTCTAGTTGGGGAATGAATTGATGACACTCCTTAGCGCTGATCTGTCTCAATCCCTGGAAGGTTTTTGGGGTTTTTGGAACCTTGCATCCATTCGTGAGATAAGGGAGCGATCGTCGTTTCAATCCCTGTAAGGGTTTTGGGGTTTTTGGAACAC
>JARCMD010000006.1 GCA_030248885.1 Leptolyngbyaceae cyanobacterium MP9P1.79
CCAGGCTTCGTGTTTGTCGGGTTTGTGGTGCAAGGCGTGGTCGTAGCTGTCGATCGCCTCCTCATAGCGTCCTAAGTTCCACAGCGCACTGCCCCGGTCGTTCCAGGCTTCGTGTTTGTCGGGTTTGTGGTGCAAGGCGTGGTCGTAGCTGTCGATCGCGGCTTGATATTCCTCAGCAGTACTCCATAACCGCCCCTGCTCAAAATATAAATTAGCGGCTTGGTCGGGGGTTTGGTGGGGTTCTTCCAGCAATGCCTTGATTTCTAAGATCTTGGTTCGGCGCTCTGCGGGGATGAGATCGAGATAGTCGTCATAGTTCCCAAATGAGAGCCTTTGGGATTCTTGGTGGAGATGGTCGGCATCCATCGGGAACTCCAGCACCGCTGAGCGCCAATCGAAAAAGTCTGGGGCGCGGCGGATGAAGTAGCGGCGGACAAATTCTGGAATCAGGAAGACGAGGCGTAGGTTGAAATGCTCTCGGAAGCTCTCGCGGCGCAGGTTCAGGTGGCCCAGTAGGCGCGGCACCCCCAGCCAAGTGCCCTCGTAGAGCTTGCCTTGGCTACGGCGGGTAATATCGCCAAATTCGGCATCTTCATACTCATAGATCGAATATTCCAAGCCACTGATAAACAGCACATCCAATTGCTCAACGGCTGGGAAATCTGTCACCAAGTCGTAGAGGGTGTCGGTGGGGGCGCTGAGCCGCAGGCTGCCGACTTTTTGGGTGGTCAAATCCTGCTGCACTCTGGCAATAATGCGCTCTCCTTGGGCGGGGGAACACTTGACAAACACCAGTCCAAATCCTTCTCCCCGGCGTAGCACCCGCAACAAGGTGCGATACTCCTCCTCTGGGGTCTTGGGTTCTAAGTCCTGATCCCACTCAATCGGTACTGGGTTCATGGGAGTCTACTTTTGCTAGCGCCGCCTCAAACTCGGCAATTCCTACAATCAACGGATGCACATCATACCAACAGCGCACATTATCTTCTGCATCCACACAGCGATACTCAAAAATGCAGCGATTGAACAGGAAATTGCGGTGTAGCTCATCGTTGGGAGCCGTCTTCGCCCGATGCACCCGCGCCAAAGGCAGCCATTGATCGTCGTATACCGCAGTGCGATAGGTATTCCGAGCCTCGCTGATGACGCGGCGCACCGCCTTGATGGAAATCGGCAAGGTGTCCGTGCGGTTGATGGCATCCCGAATCAAATACATCAACTCCCGCACATAGCCGCCAGACATCCAGCATAGCCGACCCAACACCTCTTGCTCAAAAATCTGCGTCTCTAATCCCAGAGTCACGGGCATTTCAGCTTTTTCATACACCCGCTTACTCATGAGATCTTTGAGCCTACTCACCCCTGCCTCGTAGGGGGCATTTTGCTCCGTCCGCACCATTACCATCGGCAACACTTCGGCATCGGTGCCATAGAGATCGCGCAATTGGGAAATGCGCTCTGAGTAGACCATCGAAATTGGCACGGTGTAGATGACATGGCAATCCAGGCTTTTGAGTTGCTCGTGACTATCGATAAAAATGTGGTCGTGGCTACTGCGGCCATCGGCTTGGATCACGGGCGTAATTCGATCGAGATTGTCCGCAATCACGACCAAGCGGGAGGCTCCATTGGGTAAATCGTGTTTTGCCTCTTTGACAAACCCATTCAGGGCCTCGGTGAGGGTGGTGGTGTGGGGGTTGAGCTTGGCGCGAATCTCTTGCCGCAGTCCAGGAATCGCTTTCAAGGTGGCAGTCAGTTTAGCAAACTGAATAATTTGCAGATCCACAGAAGCCTGGGCATCGAACTCAAACTTGGTATCCATCAAGCCCTTCAAGTCTGTCCAGCGCTCCTTCAACCAGTTCACCACGGGAAGCGGATCGGCGTTGTGCTTCAGTTTGTCTAGCAAGTGGCGCGTTGTTGCCATCAAAATATCGGTGTATTCTGTGTTTTGGGCATCCAAGTCGGCTTCATCTGCTGGGAAGTACACGACAAAGCACCCCTTGTCAGTGAGATATTTTTCCAGCCGCAGCAGTTCGGTGGATTTACCCGCGCCACGATGGCCGGCATAGAGTTGGCAGGTGCTGCGATCGGAGTTCAAAATCGTCTTGCCCAAGTCGATCAAAATGTTGCCATCGCCCCGCACATCCTGACAGTTGACATAGGCTGGATCGCCAGCCGGGAGCGGTCGCAGGGGATCAAAGGCATTGTAGAGCCGCTTCAAAAGCGCTTCATCAGACATCGGATCGGGAATCATGGAATGGTTCCATAGGAGATAGTTG
This sequence comes from Leptolyngbyaceae cyanobacterium MP9P1.79, assembly GCA_030248885.1. Taxonomy (GTDB): domain Bacteria; phylum Cyanobacteriota; class Cyanobacteriia; order JARCMD01; family JARCMD01; genus JARCMD01. The sequence continues at coordinate 2,280 of JARCMD010000006.1, forward strand.
CTTCAGAGTATAAGGCAACTCACCCATCTAGCTCAGCAGAAATTAGGGTTCTGTTTGTGGGATGCAGAGGGTGAGAAACCGGGGTTCTGTCAATGATTCGGTTCGATCGCCCCCAATTTTCGCAGAACCCCGGTTTCTGGCAGAGGTACGATCGGATTCCTATACAATTTAAGACTCCAGAAAAGAGACATGACGATGCCAACTCAACTTTTAGAGCCAGTTGCAGAACCCATCTTGTTCGATGGACTCTCTTGGCGCGAATTCAAAATTGCGGAACAGTTGCTCGATCGACCGGGGGTGCGGCTGTCCTTTCTAGATGGGGTGTTGGAAATCCAAAAAATGCCAGGCAAAAAACACGAGACAGTGAAACGGCGCATTGCCACGTTGCTAGATGACTACTTGGAGTTCTTGGGCATCGATTACACCCCCACTGGCTCGATGACGCTCGAAAGCGAGGAAGGGCAAGTCAAGCGGGAGGCGGATGAATCCTACGAGTTGGCTCCAAACCGCGATCGTCCCGATTTGGCGATTGAGATCATTATCATCAGCGGCGGCATTGACAAATTGCAAGCTTATGAGCGTTTGCAAATTCCTGAAGTTTGGTTTTGGGAAAAAGGCAAGCTTTCGATTTATGTTCTCCAACCCAATGGCTATCAAGCCGTGCAGCAGTCAGCCGTGTTAAAGGATTTGGACATGGAACTGTTGACGCGGTGCATCAACTTTCCTAACCATCTCCAAGCGGTGAAGGACTTTCGGAATGCGCTCCAAGGTTGACGATTTACTAAGCAGACTTCTAGAAAAGCTTATACCAGGCACCGGAAGGGCGAAGCATTCGGGCGAAAGCTTTAGAACTCAATCAGGGCTGTTTGCCGAATGCTTCGCCCCTACAGGGGTAACATCGTTCTCGGAAATTTCCTAAGCAGACAGCGCCAGAGCCGCGCTCAACAGTCCTTGAAATAACCTCATGCCATCCGTCGCCCCCAACTGCGGATCAGAAGCGCGTTCTGGGTGGGGCATCATGCCGAGGATATTTCCTTGGGGGTTGCAAATTCCGGCAATGTGGTGCAACGAGCCATTGGGGTTTGCCGCATCGGTCATATCCCCGTTGCGAGTGCAGTAACGAAAGAGGATTTGCCCCCTGTCCTCCAAGGATTTGAGAGTGTCGGGGTCGGCGTAATAGCTCCCTTCACCGTGGGCGATCGGCAATGTAATCACCTCACCCGTTGCATACTCCTGAGTCCAGGGCAGGCGGGATTGTTCTACTTTGATAGAGACCCGATCGCAAACAAAGTTCAAGCCCCGGTTTCGCACCAATGCCCCTGGCAACAATCCCGCCTCCGTCAGCACTTGGAACCCATTGCAAATGCCCAACACCCATTTTCCCTGGGCAGCGTGGGCTACGGTTGCCTGCATCACGGGGGAAAATCGGGCAATTGCCCCACAGCGCAGATAATCGCCATAACTGAACCCGCCAGGAATCACCACCACATCAATGTCAGCGAGGTCGGTTTCTTCATGCCAAACTAGGCGCGTTGGCTGGTTCAGCAACCCGCCCGTGACCCAAGCCACATCTCGATCGCAGTTGGAACCGGGAAACACCACAATGCCAAATTTCATAATCTGTGGAAATAATGAGGTCAATTAACAGCAACGTTCGTAAGATCGTGGACTAAACAACCTCAAGATCGGGTAGGGGCGAAGCATTGGGTAGATCACCTCTGCATGGGTCAGAAAATCCTTGCCCCAATGCTTCGCCCTCAACGTAACGCCACACAACCTGGATCTATAAGGGCGAAGAGGGTGAGGACGGTTTAGTTTAATCCCACAAGTCCCGGAAAGGCGAAGCATTAGGGCAGTAACCTTTGCAGCCATTCAATATATTTTGCCCAATGCTTCGCCTCTACACTAGGATGGGTGCGATCGGCCTCAACCTCCAAAGTATGGTTAATTCATGATCTTGGTGTCCAACTCAATCCTATAGGTTTCAATGACAGGATTAGCGAGGAGTTGGTCGCAGATGCCCGTTAGCTGGGTGCGGGCGGTGGTTTCATCGGGGGCATCGATCGCCAGTTCCACATACTTCCCGATGCGAACCTGGGCCACATTCTCATAGCCCAAGTGCTTCAACCCAGACTGCACCGCTGTTCCCGCCGGGTCTAACACAGAAGGGCGGAGGGTGACGTAAATTCGCGCTTGATAGTGAGTCACAGTGATGTCCTGTCCCTAAGATAATGATAAATACCGGCGATCGAAGCTGAGGGCTGCAAAACGCTACACTCGATCATCGATCGCCGTTTGCCCCCTGCCATTTTCGCCATGAAATCCCACCGCACCCGCAGCCAAGAACGTATCCTGACGTTACTGAAAACCCTGGGGCAAGCCATTTCTGCCCAGGATATTTACATGGAATTACGCAACCAAGATGGGAGCATGGGGCTGGCTACAGTGTACCGTTCTCTGGAAGCGCTGAAGTTGGAAGGAGTGATTCAGGTTCGCACGTTGGCCAGTGGCGAATCGCTCTACAGCAGCTTACAGGAAGACAAACATCATTTAACCTGTTTGCAGTGCGGCTCCTCCACACCCATTGACGAATGTCCTGTCCATGAGCTAGAAACCCAGCTACACCACGCACACCAGTTCAAAATTTACTACCATACCTTGGAGTTCTTTGGACTGTGCGATCGATGTCAGCCTGTGCAATTGGGGAGTTAGGTAAGGGTTAAGAGATTTCTGAGAACAATTTTACCGTTGCATGGGTGAAGCATTCGGCAAATAAACCTTTGAGTTGATCCAGAAGATAATCTGCCAAATGCTTCGCCCTTACGTTCTTTGGTATAACCTTTTCTGGAAATAGTCTTAAGGTTGGGGGTCAGTAGTTACTTCCCCATCACCCATTCACCTCCATCACCCTCTCACTTCCCAACTCCCATGAGCAATTCCCAGCCCCCGATCTATTGCCCCAACCCGCAGTGTGCCAATCCAGCCAACGCCTTGGGCAGCAAGCACTGTGAGAGTTGTCAGACTCCGCTGATCTACCGCTACCTGTGGGCGATCGGGGCCCCAGCGGCACAGGTTGCTCCCGGAGAATGGGTGGCAGAGCGCTATCAGGTCATTGCCCCCCAGATTTGGCTGGATACCTACCCTGGAACGTTAGCCTACGTGCCCCAGGAACTACCAGATGAGGTGATTCCCTACTTGGAACTCTATCCCCATCGGCTGCATGTGCCCACTGTGTATGGGTTTTGTCCCATCGGTGCGGGGGAGACAAGCACAAATGTTTTGTTGCTGGAGAATGCCCCCATGGATCAGGAGGGACATCTATTTCCCCCGCTGGTGCAGCTTTGGAGCCAGGTGAGCGCAGTGCGGCAGGTTTACTGGCTGTGGCAACTGCTGCAACTTTGGACTCCGCTCTGGAAATTGGGGGTTGCCTCTAGTTTGCTTTCTGTGGATAATTTACGTGTTGAAGGCTGGCGCGTTCGCCTCCGACAATTTGTGCGGGATGGGGATGCTGGGACGGCGATCGTCACCCCACCTGAGCCATCAGAGAATAGTTCCCTAGATGGAACTCCCATAGACGGGACTTCTCACCCAGATCAGCCAGCACAACCTACCCTCCAGAGATTGGCGGAACACTGGTTTCCCTTGGCACTGGGGGCGCAGGAGCGAGTAACGGAGCCATTGCAAGCGCTGTGTGAGCAAATGCAGCAGCCGGGGGTGAGGGTGGAGACGATCGCCGCTCAACTCAACCAACTTTTGCTAGAACAAGCCGCCCAACATCCGCTCTTGATGCAAGTTGCCAGCCTGTCTGACCCTGGCCCACAACGATCGCACAACGAAGATGCCTACTATCCGACCCTCGAAGATTTGCGCGACAATGCTCTGTCTGGGGCACCCTTGGGAACACACTGGGCGATCGTTTGTGATGGCATCGGCGGGCACGAAGGCGGAGAGGTGGCGAGTCAGTTGGCGGTTCGATCGCTCAGGCCCCAAATCCAAGCCTTGCTAACCGAGTTGGCAGCCCAACCCGAATTGCTCTCACCCGAACTCATTTCTGGGCAGTTGGCAGCCAGCATTCGCGTCGTCAATAACGTGATCGCCACCCAAAACGATACCCAGGGGCGGGAGTCGCGGCAACGCATGGGCACGACCTTGGTAATGGCGCTGCAATTGCCGCAATTGGTGCCCACCCCCTTTGGCACCGGCAATGCTCACGAGCTTTATCTGACCCACGCTGGGGATAGTCGGGCGTACTGGATCACCCCCCGCTATTGCCACCAATTGACCATAGACGACGATGTGTCGAGCCGCGAAGTGAAGCTGGGACGGGCGTTGTACCGTGAAGCCCTGCACCGACCCGATGCAGGAGCGCTGACCCAAGCCTTGGGCACCCGTGACGGAGAATTTTTGAATCCCACAACGCAGCGATTTATTGTGGAGGAAGATGGATTGCTGCTGCTGTGTTCCGACGGTTTGAGCGACAACGATTGGGTGGAGCGATCGTGGGCCGATTATGCTGAACCGATTATGCGAGGCAAGCTTTCCCTAGAAGCGGCTGTAAAATCTCTGGTTGACTTGGCCAACACTAAAAATGGTCACGATAATACCTCTGTGGTGCTGGTGTCCTACCGCGTGTCCTCCGATCGCCAGATTGAACTATTTGAACCTGGGATCTCCAGCCCTGCCACCACTGAGCCAGACTTGGCTGAAACGTCCAAGGCGCTGCTCTACGATGAAACACCCGATCCCCAAGGGGAGCCGATCGCCGCCAAAGCAGCCTCCAGCGGCAAACTCAAGCGCCTCCTCATCGGGGCAACTCTGCTGGTTTTGCTGGGCAGTGCGATCGGTTTAGTCGTCTGGTCTCAGGTGAACCCCACCAGTTTTCAACAGATGCGAGAAAGGCTTTTCGATCGAGGGCGATCGAACGAGTAGTTTTGGACTTGAGTTCGGCTACCTTGGTTTGGAGGGTGAAGGGTGAAGGGTAAAGGGGGTTATCCACATTGCCGCCGTAGACTACTAGATGGATAGATGGAGGAGCTTGATGCCAGAAATTACCCGATTTTACGGAATCGTGATCAAAGTTTTCTTTGGGGATCATCCACACCTCACTTTCACGCAATTTACGGAGAATATAATGCTTTGGTCAACATTGAGTCTTTAGAAATCCTTGAAGGAGATCTACCGAATCGGGCTGAAAAGCTTGTACTAGAGTGGGCCGCGCTGTACCAGAAAGAACTACTGTCTATGTGGAATAGTCAAGAGTTTACTAAACTTCCCCCTTTGAAATAACAGTCAGTTTTTTTATGAACCCTCCTCGGATTGTTTCTGCTCAAGCTGTTGACGATCGCACTTTAGTGCTTAAGTTCACCAATCAAGAAATCAGGAAATACGATATTTATAGATTGCTAGAAAAACCCATGTTTGCCCCGTTACGAAATCCTGGATTTTTCAAGAATTTTAGCGTTGCACCCGGTGGCTATGGATTGGTTTGGAATGACGACCTAGATATCAGCGAGTATGAGCTTTGGCAAAATGGCATTAGCTTTGCGAATGGAGAGCTTGATTCGCCTCAAGGAGCCATAGCAACCCATAGGGCGTAATTTTACTCGGTTAGAAATGCTCCCCGTCTTGTGATTTTTTACTTCTGGGTAAAAGTCCAAAGACCCGTTCAGTTTTCTGGCACACCTGTTCCAAGAGTTGACTGACCCGTTCCAGGTAAAGTGCAGCCGTTTTGTCATCAGGATTGGCAGATAACACCCGCTCAAAACCGACTTTTGCTGCCGCCATTTGGTTACGATCGCGATAGGCCGCAATCCCTGCTTCAAAATCAGGTTGGGTGATTAGCTTCAGTTCTCGGATTGGGTCTGGAACTACCGCTAACACCTCATAGACAGAAATTGGATCATGTCTGCCCTTCACGATCGCCCGATCTAGAAATCGCAATTGATAGAGTTTTGGGTCAGAAAGCTGCTCTAAAACTTGTTGCGAGATCAGCAGCGAAACACCATAATACTTAGTTACTAATACTCCCAAACAGGGATGAAAGGTCACACAAATCTGCTCACTTCTCAGTAAGCCTGCATTTACGTTCATCTTAGAGGATAGACGATCGGTTCAAGTGCCCTGCTTAAAACTCCAGACAAAAGCCTGTCATGATTTAGGGGATCATGTTCAGCTAGCTTTATTCAGATACGGGGACTTGAGCTAGTAGTCTGTCAATTAATAATTGACAGACTACTAGATGGGGATGAATGGGTGTTGGCTTACTCGTTTCTCGCAGCGTCCACGACCACAAGATTATCTCGATGCACGATCGTCTCTGCCCCGTCGTAGCCAAGAATTTGGGGAATTTCCTCAGACTGGTGTCCCTGGATTTTTTGCAGTTCCAGGTAGCTGTAATTGACAATACCCTTGGCCACTTCTCGCCCGCCTCGATCGCACAACTGCACCGCATCTTGCCCTTGAAACTCTCCCTCCACTTGTGTGATCCCCGCTGCGAGGAGTGACTTTCCCCCCTGGCGAATGGCGACGATCGCGCCCTCATCGAGATACAACTTGCCCTTCGTCACCATGCCATTGGCGATCCAGCGCTTCCTAGCTCTGGAGGGACGGGGTTGGGGGGCAAACTGCGTCCCCAGTGGCTCTCCTTGCAAGATTTTCTGAATATTGCGGGGGGTGCGTCCTTCAGTAATCACGGTGCGAATTCCTGCCTCGGTCGCAATGCGGGCGGCGGAAATTTTTGTCACCATGCCCCCCGTTCCCCAGGCAGAACCCTGGCTTCCCGTTTGCACTTGCAAGTCATCCATGCGTTGCACCCAATGGATCGGCTGGGCATCGGGATTGCTACGGGGATCAGCGGAGTAGAGCCGATCGACATCCGTGAGCAAAAACAACCATTCCGCCTCCACCAAACTGGCCACCAACGCAGACAGGGTGTCATTGTCCCCAAACTTCAGTTCATCGACAGCCACCGTATCGTTTTCATTCACGATCGGGATCACCCCCAACTTCAACAACTCCTGAAAGGTATTGTGGACATTGACGTAGCGCGATCGTTGCACGATGTCTTGGCGGGTGAGCAAAACCTGGGCGATCGGCTGCTGGAGTGAGGTGAACAAATCGTCATATACCCGCATCAGTCGCCCCTGTCCCACCGCCGCCACTGCTTGCTTGAGGGCGATCGATCGCGGCCGCTCGGTCAGCCCCAACCGGGCACACCCCACCCCGATCGCCCCAGATGACACCAAAACCACTGGGTAACCTTGGCGGCGCAAATCACTCAGGGTTTCCACCAGAGCGGCGATCGTGGAGAGCGCCAGAAAGCCCGTGCTGGGGTCTGTGAGGCTGGAGGTTCCAATTTTGACGACGATCGGCTGAAGCATAGGGGGTAATACTAATTTGATTGAACTTGAACAGAATAAGTTCTTGTCAGGCAAGGAGCTTAAGTGTAATGGCACTGGTGTAGGGACTCAGATTCCCGGATTCTGCAAAAATCTAGGGGTTTTGCCACCAGCCTTGTTTGAGAATCCGGGGATCTCGCCAGAGTCCTTGACTTAAGTCAGCAATAACTTAAGTCAGCAATAAGGGGATTAAGCCCCTTGCTATGGAGCGCTTTCCATACTGCACTTGTCTGAGAATTGCTATGAAGCAACGTGCAAAGTCTTAAAGAAAGTCTGTGACTCAGCATTCCTCCTACAAAAATTGACTACCCTGAAGGGAAACCATCATCTCAACATAAGCATTTAGTAGGGAGTTTTATGGCACAGCAAAGTTTTGGTGTGATTGGTCTTGCCGTAATGGGTGAAAACCTGGCGTTAAACGTCGAGCGCAATGGGTTTCCGATCGCTGTCTTCAACCGCACTCCAGAGAAAACCGATGCCTTCATGGCAAACCGAGCCGTCGGTAAGAACGTCAAAGCCGCCTATACCCTCGAAGAGTTTGTCGGTTCCCTAGAACGTCCGCGCAAAATTCTGATCATGGTCAAAGCGGGCGAACCCGTCGATGCCGTGATCAACCAACTGCGGCCCCTGCTCGATCCCGGTGATATTTTAATCGACGGCGGCAACTCCCTGTTCACCGATACCGCCCGGCGCACCCGCGAACTCGAATCCACAGGCTTCACCTTCATTGGCATGGGCGTGAGCGGTGGCGAAGAAGGCGCACTCAACGGCCCCAGCATGATGCCCGGCGGCACCGAAACTGCCTACCGTTACTTGGAACCGATTCTGACCAAAATTGCGGCCCAAGTCGATGATGGCCCCTGCGTCACCTACATTGGCCCCGGCGGTGCGGGGCACTACGTCAAAATGGTGCATAACGGCATTGAGTATGGCGACATGCAGTTGATCGCCGAAGCCTACGACCTGCTCAAGAATATTCTGGGGCTAGACCATAACCAACTCCACGAGGTTTTTGCTGAGTGGAACACTACGGAAGAACTCGACTCCTACCTAATTGAAATCACCGCTGATATTTTCAAAAAGCTCGACCCCGATACCGGCTTACCCCTGGTGGACTTGATTTTGGATGCGGCTGGACAAAAAGGCACGGGCCGCTGGACGGTTACCGATGCCTTGGAACAGGGCGTATCGATCCCCACGATCATTGCGGCGGTCAATTCTCGGATTATTTCCTCCTACAAGACAGAGCGGGTCGCCGCCTCGAAGCTGCTCACGGGCCCCACAGATTACCGATTTACTGGGGATGCCAAAACCTTTATCACCCAGGTGCGGGATGCCCTGTACTGCTCAAAAATCTGCTCCTACGCCCAAGGGATGGCGCTGCTCAGTGTCGCGTCTAAGACCTACTCTTATCACCTGAATTTGAGTGAAATTGCCCGGATTTGGAAGGGCGGTTGCATCATTCGCGCGAGATTCTTGAACAAGATCAAGGATGCCTTCAAGCAAAATCCTGCGTTGCCAAACCTGCTGCTGGCAGATAAGTTTAAGCAGACGATTTTGGATAAGCAGTCTGCGTGGCGAGAGGTGATTGCCCAAGCGGCCAAGTCGGGGATTCCGGTGCCTGCCTTCAGTGCTTCGCTGGACTATTTTGATAGCTATCGGCGCGATCGGCTCCCCCAAAATCTTACCCAAGCCCAACGCGATTACTTCGGCGCTCACACCTACGAGCGCACGGACAAGGCTGGGGTCTTCCACACGGAATGGACGCACGAAAGCCAAGACAGTGTGCAAACCTCCACGCCCCAACAACTCACCGCCACGCCCCCCGTCAGTTCTGGCCCCCATGCTTAGTGATTGTGGATTTAATAATTTGGAGATCTGGTAGGGGCGAAGCATTTGGTAAGTGGCCCTGATTGAGTGGCAAAGTATTTCGCCCAAATGCTTCGCCCGTGCAGCGGTAAACTTTTGCCCCCAGATCTTCTAATCAGCTAAAAACAGGAGTCAGGAAGCATCCCGGCTCCTTTTTTGTGTCAACGCATAATTTCAATAGTTCGGACATTTTTGCGATCGCTAGTTTTCGCGATCGCTAGCCCTCATCCCCCAACCCCTTCTCCCGTTCTAGGAGAAGGGGAGCCGGATTGAAGTCCCTCTCCCCTCTTGGGAGAGGGATTTAGGGTGAGGGTCTATATTGGCTGTACAACAGGATTTCCAGCACCTCCACAAAAACTGTCCGAAGTATTGTAATTTCACGAATAGAATCAACTTTGCGGATAAATACGATCGCCTCTCCTCCCCAAAAACTAGCCATTCGTAGAGAAAATAGGGTAAAACCAGAGCAGAAGAATGATAGTTCTGGAGATTACAGCGAATGCTCAGTCCACTCGCAGCCATCACTGCCAACACG
>JARCMD010000472.1 GCA_030248885.1 Leptolyngbyaceae cyanobacterium MP9P1.79
AAGAGGAACCGAACCCAAGTCTTAGCCCCTCTTCCGCTCTGGGAGAGGGGTTGGGGCTTCGACGTGAGCGCTCAGCCGAACGGTGAGGGCAGCCTGAGTAGTTACGTTTTCTATTTGACGTTGAGTTTTTAAGCTTGGGTGGAATCCATTTGCATGAAACAGAGGACCTGAGTCTTAGTGACTATGCAACTTTGTGGAGAATTAATATCACTGAGAATGAACTATGGTCTTAGCTTAGTCGCCAGTCTCATGCCAGTCAATCTAAAACTAAGGAAGCGATGAACGTATTAGTCCTGAATGCTGGGTCAAGTAGCCAGAAAAGTTGCCTATACAACATAGATACCGACCTGCCCGATCGCCCCTCCTCGCCCCTTTGGGAAGCAAAGGTGGATTGGCCTCACCATCAAGGTGCCGCAGAGTTGACCGTAAAAACTGCTTCGGGTACAGTCCAGGAGGCCCTTGAGACAAATTCCCGTGAAGTGGTGCTAAGCCGAATGCTAACGACGCTTTGGGAAGGAAAGACGCAGGTGTTGGCTCAGCCTTCAGATGTGGCAGTTGTGGGGCATCGGGTGGTGCATGGTGGACAGGACTACTACGAGAGCATCGTCATTACTCCCCAAGTAAAGGAGACGATCGCCCGCCTTGCCACCTTTGCACCGCTCCATAATCCTGCCAATCTGGAAGGTATTGTAGCCGTTGAACGCATCCTAGGCACCTCCATTCCTCAGGTTGCTGTGTTTGATACGGCGTTTCATTCCCAACTTCCCCTGCCAGCGGCGGTATACCCCATTCCCTACTCGTGGTTTAGCAAGGGCATTCGGCGGTATGGGTTTCATGGGATCAGCTACCAGTATTGCTCCCAGCGATCGGCGCAACTGTTGGAGCGACCCCTAGACACCCTGCGGCTCATTATTTGTCATTTGGGTAATGGCTGTTCTCTCGCTGCGATTCGTAACGGTAGAAGCATAGACACCACTATGGGATTTACTCCTTTAGAGGGCTTAATGATGGGTACTCGGTCTGGCTCGATTGACCCCGGCATTTTGCTTTATCTACTCCGCGAAGAGAACTTTTCGGGGGATGAGTTAGGGCAAATGCTAAATCGAGAGTCGGGGCTGAAGGGTGTGTCTGGGGTGTCGAATGATATGCGGCAAATTACGGCGGCGGTGGCTGCCAATAATGCCCAAGCTCAACTTGCCTTCGATGCCTATATCCATCGGTTGCGATCGGCGATCGGGGGTATGGTGGCAACGTTGGGAGGGTTGGATGCCTTGGTGTTCACCGCAGGCGTGGGCGAAAACTCCCCAGCGGTGCGATCGGCTGCCTGCGAAACCTTGGCATTCCTGGGGCTGGAGTTAGATGCAGCCAAAAATCAGCAATCTCCCGTCGATCAAGATATTGCAACTGCAAATTCAGCGGTGCGAGTGCTGGTGGTGAAAACTGAGGAGGATTGGACGATCGCCCAGGAGTGTTGGCGATTAGTCAGAAGTTAGAAGTTAGAATCACCCCGTCACCCCGTCACCCCCTTCTAAAATTCCTCCAGCAGCCACTCTGAGGCTCGATCGCCAAGGTCGATGGGAATGCTGACAGCTTTGCCAAGGCGAGGCCGATCGCGGGTTTGTTCGAGGAAGGTTTGCACTTGGGTGACGGCTCCCCAGGCTTCCAGGTAGGTTGCGGCTCTATCCAAGTGGGCAGTGTACTGGGCTTCTGTGAGGGGAAATGAGGCTTGTTCCAGGTATTTCCACATAATTTGGACAAAGATTTTCCCTTGTACTCGGCGGAATTGGACATCGTAGGAATGTCCCCACTTATTTAGCAAGAGTTGGCGCAGGTCTTGTCCAGTCATGGTGGATACAACAGAAACGGGTAACTCAGACGTGCCCCATTCTCAATAGGTACTCAGATTCTACCGTTCTGAGGACGATCGCAAGAAATTAAGAAATTGGAGTTCTGTTTGCGAGATGCCGGGACTAAGCGAATTGGGTTCTGGCAAAGATTAAGTTCGATCGCTCCCAATTTCTGTAAAGAACCCCGGTTTGAGGGTCGAGGTTTCTAAGGGAAGTCCGATCGCGGTTTTTTGTAAACAAAGCTAATGTTCTAAAATTTCAATCACCTGCTGAGTGACCTGTCCCAGTTTTTCAGATAATAAATTGCCAACTTTGTAAAGAATGAGTTGCCGATCGATCGTCACTACTCGATCGGGACGAATATTGCTATCTTGCATCAGAGAACCCGCCTCAAAGTCTGCATTGCTTAAAGGAATCATGTAGGAACTTAGGGATTTTTGACTCGTGATTTGGCAGAGAATCGCGTTTTCTCCTTGTAGAGTGGCAATCACTAGGGCAAGGCGACGCTTGAGTTGAGTGAAATCAGTATAGGGAAAGGGGACAACCACCACATCACCTTTTACAAATCCTGCCATGCTGCATCCTCATTGGCAGAAAGCCAATCGTTGCTAAAGGCAGATTCACTCAGGAAAGCTTCTGTGGAGGAGTCAGATGACTGTGCCAAAGCTTGACGGATAGTGTTGGCTCTAATTTTTTTGAGCGTCTGGATCAATGACTCTAGGGCTGGGTTGGGTAGAGACTCAATCAAGCTCAGGAATTCTGATTTGTCCTGTCCTGTTGTGTTGAGTAGGGGACTGTTGGCGATGAACTCAGCCCAAATTGCATCGGGCAATTGCTCGATTTCTAACTTAAAGAAAAATCTTTTGCGTTGGGTATCTACTGCTTGCAGGTGGGCTGTCATGGCGGCTGAAGTTGAATAGCGTTGATCTAAGCATAAAACCTCTGCCAAGAATCCTGGTGTCTAAGCGAAGTTCGATCGCCGCACCTTAAGCAACAGAGGTTCTACATATGGGATGTAAGGACTGAGAAACCGGGGTTCTGGCAAAGATTAAGTTCGATCGCCCCCATTTTCCTAAA
>JARCMD010000473.1 GCA_030248885.1 Leptolyngbyaceae cyanobacterium MP9P1.79
CCTCCGGTAATCAACATGGAGAATAAAAGGGAAGAGAGAAGCCATCCAATAAGGTACTTCGGCTGAAAAAACCTTTCTTGAAGCATGAGGTGTCTCCTGAGAATTTACAACTTCCTATGAACTGTGAACATATCAAGCACCTGGGTTCAGTTACTTTCCTGCGGAGCTATCAACGTAATCTACTTGGTTGCAGTCGAGGCATTTGTAGTAAGTTCTTTCAACAGTGCCACTACTTCCGCGCTTCTCTGACCTCTCAAACTCCATTTTGGTGCTTCCACAGCGTCCACAAATGACTTCACCGTACTCGCCTCTCTTAGCCATTTCCCAATTACTCCTTGTAAATCTGAATAATGCAGTAGCTTGGCAACTTCACCTTCTACCGATAGAAAATTGAATTTAGTCTAAAATCACCAACGTGGTTTTTCGCCCTTGCTGGATTGAACATGAACAGGATCAAACATCCCTTTGGCAAGAGCCAGCATCTTTTGGTAGCTCATGTAGTCGTTACCAGTAATTGATTCGTGCAACTGCCTTCTCTCATCTTTAGTGAGACTTAAGGCGGAGACAACTTGGTCAACCTTCTTCTGAGCCGATTCACGGTTCTCCTTTTCGCGCTTCTTTTCTTCGTCTTCATCCTCTTTTCGGTTTGCCATGCTGTCCTCCAGTTCACTCGGCGTTCTTGTCCTAACAAGAATATATAGTATCTACTGGTTTTTGCAGTTGAGTGTTTTTACGGAAAAACTTAAGATTTTCGTGTAAGTTACAGGATTTTCATGTATGGCGTTTTCGCTTGGCAAGCGACTCAAGGCAACTCGTGAGATGCTTAGACTTACTCAGGAGCAAGTGATTGAGCAGCTAGAGAACCGCTTTGAGATTGAGATCAGCCAGCAGACGCTCTCCACCATTGAGACAGGAAAACGCAAAGTGGATGCAGAGCGCGAACTTCCTGCATTTGCAGCCATTTATGGGAGAGCGATCGACTACTTCTACGAATCCCTCGACCTACCGCCCACACCAACCAGTGCCACCTACTTTCGCCCCAGCATCACCGTAGATTTTGATGCCCTGACCCAGCGCGATAAGCTAGAACTAGCCGCAGAACTCATTCACACCGTTTTGCAAGAAACTTAGAGTCAGGACACATCAAATGACGATCGACCAAACCGAAGTTAAATTCACGATCGAGATTAGCGACATCTCTGAAGCGGCTCAATTTCAGGCAGAACATAAAGCGCGAGAAGCCTACATCATGGAATTATTGCGGCAGCATCACCTCAGTGCCGGACGAGCCGCAGAACTATTAAGTCTCGATCGCTGGCAACTCTTAGACTTAATGACTATCTATCAGATTTCTCCCTTTCCTGAACAGACCCAAGCAGAGTTAGAGCACGAGGTGGGTGAAACTCTCAAACTGTTGGAGAGCGGCGATCGGTGATCATCATCTCTGACACCTCACCGCTAAGCGAACTGGCAAAAATTGGGCAAGTCACCTTGTGGAACTGTTCTATGTTATTTAATCCATAATCCCACGAATCAATTTCCCAAAAAAAGGGATGAGCAGTTTATTCTACTCATCCCCACCGAAGACATTCTTGACTGTGCTTGGATACTATTTGCCTAGTTTCAAGTTCTCGATTCCTTGGGTCACCTTCATGGAGTCAATTCGATCGCCCTGTTGGATTTTGTCAACAACTTCCATGCCCTGAGTCACGTAACCAAATACGGCATAACTCCCATCCAAGAAGTTGACATCTGCCAAAGTAATGTAGAACTGTGCCGAGGCAGAATCTGGAAACTGGGAACGCGCCATCGCCACCGCGCCCCGCGTGTGCTTCAGTTTAGGAGATGCTGAGATCCCTGCATCCCTAAAGGTTTGGCTATAGATGGGCGCAGTTGCTCCTTCTGGCTTGATTTCTAGGGGAACGTAACGGGCAGCTTTGGTCGTCGGGTCAATGAAATTACCTGTGCCCAACTGTCCTACCGGAACGTTGGAGTCTTTCCCCTGTGGATCTCCCCCTTGCACGACAAAGGGGTCAGGTTCACGCACCACACGATGGAACACCAATCCGTCATACACACCGCGCTTAACCAAATCCACAAAGTTCCCAGCGGTAACTGGGGCATCTGTGCCATCAATTTCCATGGTGACAGTTCCACCTTTCACCAACATCTCAACCGTAGCCTTACCCGCCAACTGGGGCAATCCACTGAACTGTGAGGTGGATGGAGATGTGGGGGTTTGAGGCGAAGGGGAGGGAGTGGACTCGATCGCCGCTGGTGAGGCAGAGGAAATAGGTGTCGAGCTAGCTGAGGGTTGTTGTGATATACATCCGCTGAGTATAAACATACCCGCCACTAAAACTGACACTAGCCAAGGTCGAATTTTAATCCGCATCGCAATCACCTGTGTAATGAACGTAAGTTAGAGCTAATCATCATCTCATAGGATAGCGTTCCCGCAGGGTGAATTAGGAATAAATCGAGGACTCACGCCCGGACTTGTGAAACAGGGAGCTTAAGCCTCTTGTTAGCTCCTTACTAGTGCAGCTTGGCAGAAGTTTCTAACCAGTTAGATAGTTTTGAGTTTTGAGTTTTGAGTGCTGCTCAGTTATTTCTACCAGCCTGCACTAGGGTGAGATTGTCTATTTGTAACCACTCAGCCCACCCTCACCGTTCGGCTGAGCGCTCACGTCGAAGCCTAAATCCCTCTCCCTGGGGAGAGGGACTTCAATCTGGCTCCCCTTCTCCAACTGGGAGAAGGGGCTGGGGGATGAGGGCGGCTCGACATTGAGTTAGTGGTCTGAGTAGTTACGTCTATTTTTAATTCTGATGGCATAAGTCCTAGAATAGACGGGTTGCTAGCATTCAAGCCCAGATATCAGGTCATGTAACGGCTGCAAAGTATCTTTTGGGTAAACTAGGTGCAAAACCGTGGGGCTGAAATGGACAGAGACTTACCGCCTGCACTAGAACCTTTTTGGAGGAGCATCCAGCAAACGACAAAACCTTTTGTGAAGATTACCCGCCACCCCGATCGCGCGATCGGCATGGTTGATAGCAAGCTTGGCGGCGTGCCCTACTTGCCTTACGCCTGCAACTATCCCATCGACGACAACGGTTGTCCTCTCTTATTTATTGCCCAAATCAACCTTGCTGAAGTGCCACCCTTGGAGCATTATCCAACAGTAGGCATTTTGCAGTTTTTTCTCACTAGCGTCAATGCCCAAGACTGCACTGTGAGATATTTCCCCAATCCTGACCCTAGTCCTGAGGAGTATATCAGTGAAGCAGACCTTCTGGTGCTGATGGAGATGGGTTATCCTACGAGACCCTTGGAGCATCAGCATCCCATTACTCGCCCTGGCAGGCTCCAATTTGAACTAAAAACTGCGCCCCCTGATGTGACGGATTACCATTTTGAGCGGTGTTTTGCCAACGATCGCCCCCTTTTGGATGATGCCACCGTATACCGAGCCTATACTCGATACACCGACCCTGCGCGGTGTCATAAGCTAGGAGGCTATGGTCGGTTTGTCCAGGTTGATCCCCGATCGGCTCTGTGGAGAGATCCTGGATTTATCGAATTTGAGCCAATTTTACAACTGACCAGTGACACAGAGAACTTCGGATGCTGTTGGTATGATTGTCAGGAGATTTGTTTTTTTGTGCATCCTGAAGACCTAAAACAGCGAGATTTTTCGCGAATTCGGTATTATCTATGTCCTTGAGATTCGGTAGGTCATGAAATTTGAGGACTTTTGGTATGTTGTTGCCCTCAGCTACCAGCTTCAAACTCATACAGTGTTATCTAGATCGCTCTTGGGTGAGTGGCTGGCGGTATTTCGGGGTGAAGATGGGCAGCCTGTAGCCCTGCGCGATCGGTGTATGCACCGCAATAGCCGACTGTCATGTGGGAAAGTCCATCAGGGAAAACTCCAATGTCCCTACCACGGCTGGGTTTATAACCAAGAGGGTCGAGTCGTGGCAGTTCCCGCTGAGGGAAAAAACTTTAAGCTGAGTCAGTCTCGCCAAGCGAAACGGTATGCCACACGCGAACAGGATGGCTATGTTTATGTGCGGCTGGCTGATCCGGCTGAGGAGGAGTTTGAGCCGTTTCCGATGCCCCACTACAGAGAGTTGGGATGGGAGACAGTGCGGGTGATCAATCGCTTTCAAAACACAGTAACGAACTGTGTCGAGAATTTCATCGATATTCCCCACACTGTCTCAGTGCATCCAGGTGTCTTTCGGACTGCCCATCAACAAAAGCTAGAGATGACCGTGGAGCGATGCAACGGCTCTACCGTTGTGGAATATCGAAATGAGACGACTAATTTAGGCTGGTATAGTCGCTTTTTGAACAAAACGGGAACTGAGATCAAACATACGGATAGCTTTCACATGCCTAATGTAACGAGTGTGGAGTATGTTTCGGGCCCCGATCGTCATTGTTTGATCACGAGTCAGTCCATTCCTGAAACCGAGAATTCCACTTTGGTATATACCGATATCACCTTTAACTACGGCATATGGAACCTAATTGCCCGGCCGTTTGTTTGGTGGACAGCCCAACACATTATTGGTCAGGATGTGAAGATTTTGGGAATTCAAGGGGAAACGATCGCCAAGTATGGGGCCCAGTTTGCCAATACTCCAGCGGATACGATTCATGTCTTTGTGGAATCGATTCGTGGCGCAATTGCTGCTGGAGAAGATCCTCGAAATCTGCCCAATAAGTCCATTCAGGTCACCTTTTGGGTGTGAAATGCCATGTCATCTCAGAAAATGTTTGTAAACATAAATTGCGCCCCGATCCGCCCCCTTTTCATATATGCCTGAGAGGCTTTAAGGCCCAAATTCTGGAGGACTTTGAATAAAAATGGCCTGTAAGCCCCCCAGAATTGGGGGGTTGGGGGGCGAGTGCAAGACTATACGCTAATTTACAAACACTTTCTCAGGTTTGATATTGGTCAGGATTGGTAATATTCACACTTCAATGGGGTATGGGGGAAATGGTTCGAGGTGGAGATACGATCGTCTTTTTGGCGTTTGCAGGACTCATGGGACTAACGATCGCCCATCCATCCAGCCGGGCTGAACTGTGGGCTAAAAGCTGGAAGGATTGGCTATTAGATGGATTGGGATTATGGGTTCAAGGAATTCTCATTCCCCTGTTGCAAGTTACGGTCATCTACCAACTGGTGCATGTTTTGCTCCCACAGCAGCAGGGATGTTTGCATATGTCAGCGATCGTCACTTTTTTGCTCAGCTTTGTGGTTGTGGATTATCTCTATTATTGGAACCATCGGTGGCTGCATTCCCGGCTTTGGCTAATCCATCAGGTGCATCATACCTTGACGGTTATGGACGTGCTAAGCACCTCACGAAACACCCTCTGGTCTAGCTTTTTCATTGTTTACTTATGGGTTCATACTCTGTTCCTTTACCTGCTCCATGACCCAACCGCCTACCTGATCGGCGTGAGCCTCACCTCAGCGTTAGATTTATGGCGACATAGCCAATTTAGACTCAGCGGCTCATTCTACCGCTGGCTCTCACCCTGGCTCATCATGCCCCAACACCATGCCCTGCACCACGCTAGGGAGGTGGGCGATCGTTGCCATGGTGTAAACTTTGGCGCAAACTTCACCCTTTGGGATCGCCTCCACGGAACATACCGTGCAAGCAAGATATCAGAGGGTGCCCTGTCCCCAAGTCGCCTAGAGTTAGGCTATGAAACCAACCTAACCCTCTTCCAGAAGCTACTTTACCCGTTTGGCAACCTTAAAAATAGAAATTAAACAAGGTTGAGATGGGAAGCCGATCGGCTTAAACGATCGGGTGTCTCGCTTGCTTGGAGCCGATCGGGACACCCACATCACCACTCATTTACTGACTGCACGTACAACCTGGATGCCCACAGCCAGCACCAGCGGGATGCCCATTAGCACAGGCATCGCCACAGTAGTGTTTGCCCTCTTTTTGAATCGCTGATTCCAGAGAGACAATGCAAAGGCACGATTCACAAGCACATTTCATTTGAGTTACGGTGGTCATGGTAGTTACCTAATTCAACATCCTCATTCTACAACACATGAACAGGTATTCACATATTCATGTGTTAAGTTTTATCTGTACCCAACAGTAAAAGTCATTTCAAGAAGCAACCAAGTGTTATGGCAATTCCTGCAATTCAGTGGTATCCCGGTCACATCGCCAAGGCAGAAAAATCGCTGCTAGCGCAACTCAAGCGGGTGGATGTGGTGCTGGAAGTCCGGGATGCCCGCATTCCCCTGGCAACCCAGCACCCCCACGTTGCTGAGTGGATTTTCGGCAAGAACAAAGTGCTGGTGTTGAACCGCATTGACATGATTCCCGCTGAGGCTAGACATGCGTGGACGGAGTGGTTTCGAGCGGGGGGAGAGGAGCCATATTTCACTGATGCCCAGCATGGCAAGGGGATTGAAGCGGTGGCAGCGGCGGCCCAGGAGGCAGGCTTGCAGATGAATCAACGGCGAAGCGATCGAGGCATGTTGCCGCGTCCAGTGCGGGCCGTGGTCATCGGCTTCCCCAATGTGGGAAAATCGGCTCTGATTAATCGGCTCTTGAATCGGCGAGTGGTGGACAGTGCCAGGCGGGCTGGCGTAACGCGGCAGTTACGCTGGGTGAGAATTTCTGACCAGATTGAATTATTGGACGCTCCAGGCGTGTTGCCCCTAAAACTTCATGACCAAGAAGCAGCGCTGAAGCTAGCAATCTGTGATGATATTGGCGAGGCATCCTACGATAACCAGCGGGTGGCCGCAACTCTTGTGGATTTGCTGCAACAGTTACAGGCAGGCCGATCGCTGGAATCTCGTTATGGGTTAGCCCTGGGTGACATGAGCGGGGAAGCCTACCTGCAAACTCTGGCGGCTCAGCGCTACAAAGCCGACCATGAGCGGACAGCCTGTCAACTGCTCAACGATTTTCGGAAGGGTGTGCTGGGGCCGATCGCCCTAGAATTGCCCCACGGGTAAGCCGGGAATGAATTCCCTACAGGCAGCAGTTTTCTTGATTGCAGCATGGGGCCCGATCGCCCGTTGCCATGAGACCTGTTTCTACTTGAATGGTGGCGTGGTCAACTCGCTGGGACGGCGGCGCACCAACCAACTAGCACCCCATGCCAGCAGCAACCCCAAAACATCACTCAAGTTATGCCCAGCATCGGCTAGTAAGGCAAGGGAGTGAGACAAAAAACCGTAAACCACCTCGACCACCTCGAACCCTGAGTTAAGCAGGACACCGATCGCAAAGGCGCGATCGTATTTTTGTAATGGGTGGGAATGGTGATGATGCGTCATCGCTTCAGCCTAAAATGGATAGGAGTTTGCTTAAAGTATATCTGAACGTCTGTTCAAGTGTGCAATACAAAACCCATGCGACTCCCGCAACGTAACTACTTGAACTCTTGCCGAAAGTCGAACAGCCCTCATCCCCTAGCCCCTTCTCCCAAGCAGGAAGAAGGGGAACCGAACCCAAGTCTTAGCCCCTCTCCCTCTCTGGGAGAGGGGTTGGGGCTTCGACGTGAGCGTTCAGCCGAACGGTGAGGGCAGTCTGAGTAGTTACCCCGCAACTCTTTTAGCACCTTACGAAATCCATGCTTCTAAAAAGTAGGGCGTCCAGGAATAGAACATTGACCCTTGATGCAGCCGAAAAAGAGATCTATTTACCCCAATTAGTGCAGTTATCTCAGGCAACGGAAATCGCTGAGATTGAGAATAAAATCATTCACCAAGACTTAGGAGAAATTCTGGATTGGTTGCCAGAAAACTTTGTCGATTTACTATTTATTGATCCTCCCTATAACCTGACGAAATCTTTTAATTCCACAACATTTACCGAGCGATCGATCGCCGATTATCAAATTTGGTTGGAGTCCTGGTTCTCTAAACTGATTAAAGTTTTGAAACCCACTGCATCGGTTTACATTTGCAGTGATTGGCGATCGTCCACCGCCATCCATCTGATTGCTGAGAAATATTTAACTGTGCAGAATCGCATCACCTGGGAGCGCGAAAAGGGCAGAGGTGCAAAACAAAATTGGAAGAATTGTGCTGAAGATATCTGGTTTTGCACAGTTTCCGATCGCTATACCTTTAATCTAGAAGCTGTTAAGATCAAACGCCGAGTCATTGCCCCCTACACCGATGCATCTGGCATCCCCAAAGATTGGGAAAAAATGCAGCATGGCAACTACCGAATGACCCATCCGTCTAATCTCTGGACTGATTTAACCGTTCCCTTTTGGTCGATGCCAGAAAACACCGATCATCCCACTCAAAAGCCAGAGAAACTATTAGCGAAAATCATCTTGGCGAGTTCCCATCCTAATGATTTGGTGTTCGATCCTTTCCTGGGTTCAGGCACAACCTCCGTCGTGGCCAAAAAGTTAGGCAGGCGATATGTGGGTGTTGAATTTGATGCAGACTACTGTTGTCTAGCCGCAAAACGACTGTCGATCGCCGCATCCAACTCTGCCATCCAAGGCTACAGCGACGGCATCTTCTGGGAACGAAATTCTGACAAAAGATAGTTTTTCATTGCTCGTCCCATCACTCCCCCACTCCCGCCTATTATGGGATCAGCCCCAAACATAAAGCAGTCATGAATCCTGAGCCAAAGCCAATCCCTGCATCCGCACAGAACAGCCTTGATTTTGCTGAGCCACTGCCTCAGACACTGGAATTCTTGGAGCCACTAGAGTCTGCATCAGAAACACCTGTGATGGAATCTGCCGTTGCACCTGTGATGGAAGCGATCGAGGCGGCTGACCCATCGGTGGAAGTGACCGTGCGGGAGGCTACGATCGCCGCTGGCATTCTGCTCAAAAAACTAACTGCCATCAACCTGGGCGACATTGATGACCAGGATCTTCGCCCCGCCCGAATTCAAGTTGGTTTAGCCTTCGTAGGCTTTGGGGCGCTGATGTTGATCTTCCTATTGCTTTACCTCAACAACCAACAACCAGACCTCACCGCCGCAGAGCGAATTCAACACCATTGGTATGAATACGTTTGGTTCCTGGGGCTAGGCGTTGCTGGCTTGTTCATGCTGGGTCGAGAATCCATGCGTTCGCCCCTCTCACAGCCCCATGAAGAGGACTAGGGCAGCTTGGCAGAAGTTTCTAACCCGTTAGGGGGATTGTTTTGAGTTTTGAGTTTTGAGTTTTGAGTGCTGCTCAGTTATTTCTACTAGCCTGCACTAGACATAAATTCCTGAATTGACTAGAAATTATTGTCTGAATGTTAAGTGTAAGCACACACTACGCGAACCCCTCTCTGAAGCTATTTAGGAGCTATCTAACTGTATGAGATGGATGGAACTATTCTGGTTCGCCAATGCCCCCTTCGTCGCTATAGTTGGTCGGTGGAGAAGTGACAGCATACAATAAGCTAGCCATTTCATTGCTCTCTCCTCCTCCCAGCCATGAGCGATCGTCAACCCCACCCCCTTCTGCCCACCCCGACTGGACTGCTGCAAATTCCTGAGCAAGCCGTGACTGCTGAGAATCCGGCAGATCCATCAGCGGGATCAGAGGCGCCCCCTGTATTCTTCTCCCTCATTGTGCCGACCTACAACGAAGGGAAAAACGTGGAGAATCTGGTCAAAATTTTGAGTGATCTGCTCACAGGTCAAGTGCCCGGTGGCTATGAGTTAATTTTGGTGGACGACGATAGCCCCGATCGCACGTGGGAAATCGCCCACTCCCTCACTGCCACCTATCCACAACTCCAAGTGATGCGCCGCGAAAACGAGCGCGGCTTGTCAACGGCTGTGATTCGCGGCTGGCAGGCGGCACGGGGCGAGATTTTGGGCGTAATTGATGGGGATTTGCAGCATCCCCCAGAGGTGTTGTTGCAATTGTTGGCGGCGATCGAGCAAGGGGCAGACTTAGCCGTGGCCAGTCGCCATGTCGGTGGGGGAGGTGTTAGCACCTGGAGTTTGTTGCGACGTGTTCTCTCCCGTGGGGCGCAATTGATTGGGCTGCTGATCCTGCCGGGCGTGGTGGGGCGCGTCTCTGATCCCATGAGTGGCTATTTTTTGGTGCGCCGATCGTCGATCGCCCAACGCCAACTCAGTCCCCTTGGCTACAAAATTCTGATCGAAGTCCTAGGACGGGGCAAAATTCGCCAACTCACCGAAGTGGGCTACGTCTTCCGAGAGCGCGTGGAAGGGGAAAGCAAAGTCACGCGCAAACAGTACATTGATTACCTGCGGCACCTCGTCAAGCTCCGGCTGTCGCTGGGTTTGGGGCGGTTCCTGCGCTTCGGCACGGTCGGGTTCACTGGTTTGTTCGTCGATCTCTCTATCTTTCGGATTCTGCGCGTCGGTTCCCAGTTATGGTTTCCCACTTTGGGCATTCCCGCAGAACTGGCCAGCGCCATCTCTGGTGAAATGGGCATTATCAATAATTTCTTTTGGAATGACCTCTGGACTTTTGGCGACATCTCCCGACAACAACGCGGCAGGAAGCAGCGGCTGAAGCGGTTTTTGAAATTTAACCTGATTTGCTTAATAGGCTTGGCGCTGAATACGCTAATTTTTAGCGCGCTGTTTCGGGTGTTTCACGTCAATGAAATTGTGGCGAAGTTAATTGCTATTGCGATCGTCACCTTTTGGAACTTCTGGATCAACCTCAAACTCAGTTGGCGGGTGACTGAAGTGAAGTAGATACTGGCGTTTCCTATCCTAAATTGCTAGGCTGGCACTCCCTTTTCTAAAAATTGCCTTACTTGATCCGGTGCTTTCGCTTCACAAAATAGGCCGATGACACATCTGAAACAGTAATAATTCTGTGGCTTAACTTGTGCAATCCTAAATACTCGTGAACCGCTAAAGCACAGCCATCCCAGGAGTAGTAATCATCAATAATGACGATTCCACCCTCGGAAACTAGGGGGTAAAGATTTTCAAGACAGACCTTTGTGGACTCATACCAATCTCCATCTAAGCGAAGCAGCGAAATCTTTGAGTCAGAGTTGTTTTGAGCAAAGTGGGGAATTGTTTGGTCAAACCAGCCTTTGTGAAA
Source organism: Leptolyngbyaceae cyanobacterium MP9P1.79 (assembly GCA_030248885.1). Taxonomy (GTDB): domain Bacteria; phylum Cyanobacteriota; class Cyanobacteriia; order JARCMD01; family JARCMD01; genus JARCMD01. Next base: position 11,072 of record JARCMD010000473.1, read on the forward strand.
CTGGATATTTTGCTCTGCGATCCCAAGAGTGGCAAAATTCTGTTGCACCAGTTCTAACGATGCTGCACAGTTGTCGTAATAAGTAGGGCTATTGACGCTGGACTGCCATAGCAATGCTAAGGGCCCATCTTCTGGTTTGGCTGGTGGCAGTCCTTCATAGCTGTCAAACATATGCATTAGGCGCTGTTTAGCAGGTTGTAACGCCAGATTTGCCAGCACCATTGCGGCTGAACACCCCCCCTGCCATACACCACACTCCACAAAATCTCCTTCCACATTGTTATCGACAATGTGTTTGACCGCATTCACTATAAATCCAACGGCTCCCTCAGGAACCATTGTGTAGGGACGAACTTGGGTCACAACTTCGGTGACGATCGCTTCAAATTCGCTTTGTGCTTCCGTGCTTTGTGCGTCCATAAAGTCTTTTGGCTTTACTCAATACTTCGGATTTTTGTGGAGGTGCTGGAAACCTTGTTGTACAACCAGTATAGACCCCCACCCTAAATCCCTCTCCCCAGAGGGGAGAGGGACTTCAATCCGGCTCCCCTTCTCCCAGAACGGGAGAAGGGGTTGGGGGATGAGGGCTAGCGATCGCAAAAATGTCCGAACTATTTTTTACTATCAGGTACAAAAATTCTGAATGTACAAGAACTCTGAATCTAGTCAGACTTGTAGCCCCGATCGTCGCCATTCCAGCTTAAAATACTTGGGTTATTAGCCGTGGATTTGTGACTCATGCAGTTTGCCAAGCGTTTAGAGCAGATTCCTCCTTACCTGTTTGCGGAAATCGATCGCAAACGCGATGAAATGGTCGCCAAGGGAGTGGACATCATCAACATGGGCGTAGGAGATCCCGATCGCCCCACCCCTGACCACATCGTCAAAGCCATGCATGAGGGCATCGACGATCCGTCCACCCACAACTACCCCCCCTACCAAGGCACCCAGGACTATCGGGAAGCAGTGGCGGCGTGGATGGAGCGCAGGTTTGGGGTCACCGGGCTGAATCCCGCCACAGAAGTGGTGTCCTCGATCGGTTCCAAGGAAGCCATCCACAACACCTTTCTTGCCTTTGTTGATCCGGGAGACTATACGCTGATTTCCGATCCGGGCTATCCCGTATATCGCACCTCCACAATCTTTGCTGGCGGCACCCCTCACTCCATACCTCTCTTGCCGGAACGGGGATTTCTACCTGACTTGGCAGCCATTCCAGAAGAGATAGCGCGCAAAGCCAAGCTCCTGTGGATCAACTATCCCAACAACCCCACCGGGGGACTGGCAACCCTGGAGTTTTTTGCGGAGTTAGTGGACTACTGCAAACGCTTCGACATCTTGCTCTGCCACGATCACGCCTATTCTGAAATGGCCTATGACGGGTACAAGCCTCCCAGCGTTTTACAAGTTCCTGGTGCCAAAGATATTGCGATCGAATTCCATAGCCTGTCTAAGTCCTACAACATGACGGGCTGGCGAGTTGGTTTTGTAGTGGGCAACGCTCAGGGCATCAAAGGGTTGGGGCAGGTCAAAACCAATGTGGACTCTGGGGTGTTCAAAGCCATTCAACGGGCGGCGATCGCTGGGCTGTCCACCACCGAATCGGAACTTCAAGCTGTCATGTCCGTTTACCAAAAACGCCGCGACATTATCGTCAAAGGACTACAATCTCTGGGCTGGCAAATTCAGGCTCCCAAAGCTACTCTCTACGTGTGGGCCCCGGTTCCCAAAGGATTCACTTCGGCTGAGTTCGTCACCTTGCTCCTGGAAAAATGCGGCATCATTGTGCCCCCCGGCAATGGTTACGGGGCAGCGGGGGAAGGCTTTTTCCGCATTGCCCTCACCGTTCCTGACGATCGGATGCATGAAGCCATTCAACGCATGACCGACGCAGGCATTCGCTACGCTTGAAACGAATTAGGATAGCTCTGCCAGAGTTGCCTAATAAATTGGTGAATCTGTTGCTGAGCAATGCGAATGGTGTCGTTATGGGGCTGCAACTCATAAAGTTGCGCCAAGAGCGGCACCACATCCGTGTCGAGAGCAGCCTGAAACAGGTGGAGAGGAAAGAGCAGATCTGACCCATACCGCAGGTCATGCAGGAGGGGCATTAAAGGGGAGTCCACATCTGGCAACGCTAAACCAGTTATGTCCTGGCAATCATGGGACTGAAGCCCCTCAGCCAGGACAAGCATCAGCGGTCGCACCCAGCACATGTGGCGCAGTTCTACAAGCTGAATCACTTCGGCATATAACCTGTTGCCTTCGTGTTCTAAATAGACAACTTGACGGGGACGAAAGTCGAGACTGGAATCCACGGATGCTGGCTGCATGGCTGAATGACAGAGTATCCCTTTATTCTAGAAGTCAGTTCTTTTCCTCTACAGTGGGACATCATGGATATCTAGATGTAGGTAATGTGCAACTTAAAGTCTGCCCTCATCCCCCAGCCCCTTCTCCCAGCAGGGGCTTGTCATTACCAACATCTCTTAAAAAGCTTAGAGAGTGTCTGACAAATGCTTCAGACCTTGCACTTTCCCCCTGAATCCCCCAATTCTGGGGGACTTCAATCTCAGAACCCCCCAGAATTGGGGGGCAGGGGGGCGGTTCGGGCGACAATTTGGGCCTTCTGAGAGGTTTAGAATTC
>JARCMD010000086.1 GCA_030248885.1 Leptolyngbyaceae cyanobacterium MP9P1.79
CACCCTAAATCCCTCTCCCCAGGGAGAGGGATTTCAATCCGGCTCCCCTTCTCCCAGTGGGAGAAGGGGCTGGGGGATGAGGGCAAGCTCGACATTGAGCTTGCAGTCTAAGTAGTTACATAAAACAAAAGAACTAGAGGCAGAAGCAAGCTCCTAACCTCCAGTCCTTCCTTGCTCAAGCGGGCTTGACGCTAACAATTCTGGCCCCAGTCTTTTGGATCTGCTGCATTTTATTGGACAGCCCTTCGTAGGGAACCAAGAAAGCAGTGCTGCTCCGACGGACAACAGGATAGCCAGGCTGACGAATTCCTGCTACTTCAATCCGGTAGACCCGACCGCTCTCACCATAGGAGCCGCCCAAGCATTGGTTGGGAGCCACATCATCAGAGGCACGGTAGTGAGACCAATTCTGGGTGCCAGATGGTTGCAGAATTGAAGACGCTTGGTTTTTCGCCAGTTCTCGCGCTAGGCGAGGGTTGCTGCCTTCAGATTGGGCCCGATCGCTGTTGGCATAGCCGCGATACAACCGGAACAGGCGGGTAAATCCAACCGATCGCTGCCCAGCCCGATACTCAAACCCCTGGTAGTCAGGCACCGTGTTGTCACCAAAACTAGCCTGATATTCCGCAGAGTCGATGTAGGAATCAATCTCTGCGTCGTATCCCTCGTTGTGATACAAGTCGTTGTGGAAGCTTACTTCTGACTCATCGTAAGGAGCGCGCCCCAACAAGTGCTTGTAGTTGAGTTCAATGAAACGAGTTTGAAAATTGTTGTAGAAGAACTTGGATTTATAGAGTTCTGACTTTGCTACACAACGCACAAACTCACGAACTGTTAAGTTGCCGTCACGCAAAAGAGATTCAGCACTGGTCAAACGCTCAGAAGCCATCAAATAATCGTTGCCGAGTAACTGACGGTAAACTGCCCGAATCACAGTTTGGACATCTTCACGACTGGCATCGGGACGAAGTTCAACGCGTGCTGCCTCATCAAAGGCGGATGTTCCCAAACGGGATGCTGCTGCCGTAATAGCCACAAAAAATTCCCCCGAATATTATCAAAGTTTTTTTAGATAAAATAATGCCTGGAAAGGTAAACAACTGCCAAAACTCAGCACTCGCCTACCCTCCCAGGCAAAATAGTTGACTAGCTCAGCGCGTTGATGGCGTAGTCAATGTAGGTGTTGGCTTCGTTCGCTGCTTGACCACTCAAACCATGGTTTGACTTGATGTTCTTGAGGGCTTCGACGTACCAGCTAGGAGACAAATCAAACGTGCGGTTGATTTCATCCAAACCAGCAATCAAGTACTCATCCATGGGGCCAGTTCCACCAGCAACCAGGCAGTAGGTGACCATCCGCAGGTAGTAGCCGATGTCACGGGCGCACTTTGCCTTGCCTTCAGTGGTGGTGGCGTAGTTGGGGCCCTGCATTTGGGTGGTGTAGGGGAACTTTTGGTACACGGCTTGAGCAGCGCTGTCAATCAGCTTTTGGGCACTGTTGGTCAGGGTACGAGCAGCTTCCATGCTGGCAGTAGCGCGCTCAAACCGACCGTTGACGGCTTGCAATTCGGTGTTGCCCAGGAAACGGCCTTGAGTATCGGCGGCGGCGATCGCTTCGGTGATTGGGGTCTTCATGGTTTGGTATCTCCCTAAATAAGTCTAATTTTGCAAAGGTTTAATGAAAGGCAATTAGCTTGACGCTAAGAAAGGAGCTGCAAAAGATAGGTTGCTAGGAATTAAGCAACAGCAGAAGCAGCGCGATCGAAGTAGCTGGCGAGTTCAGAAACCAATGCGCTACAGTCGCCCTTGGTGATGCCGTTGGAATCATTGACAATTCCCACAGCAGCTTCCTTCATCTTTTGAACGCCGGGCTGCAACCGAGCCACCGGGAACACCCAGAGCTTGGTAGGTTTCGCGAAGACCGTTCAAGCAACGATCGTCCAAGACGCTGGCATCTCCGGCGAGGGTGGCATAGGTCACATAGCGCAGGATGATTTCCATGTCCCGCAGACAGGCGGCCATCCGACGGTTGGTGTAGGCATTTCCACCGGGTTGAATCAACTGAGGCTGCTCAGCAAACAGAGCGCGGGCGGCGTTGGCAACAATGGTAGAAGCATTGCTGGTGATGCGGTTAACGGTGTCCAAACGCTTGTTGCCTTCTTTAACGGTGTTCGTTAAAGCATCAAGTTGGGCACTGCTCAGGAATTCACCTTTGGCATCAGCCTGAGAAACAACCTTGGCGAATACATCTAACATGGATTTTTCTCCTAATTTGCAGTTAAGTAAGGTTTTGAATTCACGAAACTGGGGTTCTTTATGACAGATTGAATCCCAGCAGAAATAGAGGAATTGATGGATGCATTAATTTCAAGATTTGCGTTGGTTTCAGAACTTTAGCTGAGCACTGTCATCACGCTTTGGAAGCAATGTTCTATCAATCGACTCTATCAATTAGCTTAAGCTGTTTGAGCAGCTTGAAAGGTTAAGGACAATTAAGCAAAACATTTGATAATCAAGCACTCTTCACTACTACTCATTTCACAGAAGTCATTTGACGAAATTCTGAGAGAAATCATGAAATCAAAATGAGCAACTCTGCAATGAGGTTGGGAAATCTGAGAAAATTTCGTATTTGTATGAGAGAGTCTAAACCTTGACAAGTGAATGCTTTAGCTAACTTTTGTTTGTCATCTATCCCTTCAGGTTCTTTTTATACAATGTGGTGGTGGACTTATTTATTACAAATTATTAAAGTGGGCTGGCCGCTCCCATGCAATGGGTCAAACCCTTGCCCAGTCGTCATTGTATTTCTGGAATTGTTGAATATTTTGAAATATTCCTTTACAAATTGCAACAATGTTCTCAGGGTATTTATACCTATGTTCTTTATAAGCCTGAATTTTGAGAGTGGGCGCGGCGGCGCAGTACCTCTAAAAGTGTTTTGAAAGCGATCGGAGGTTCCGCCATCACCTGAATTAGCTCTCCAGAAATAGGATGTTGCAGGCTCAAACGCCAGGCATGGAGGGCTTGACCGGGTAGATTAACGCCGACGGAATGTCCAAAACTATAGGTGGGGTCACCGACAATCGGATGCCCGATATGGGCGCTATGAACCCGAATTTGATGGGTGCGCCCGGTTTCTAGCTCAAAGTCCATCAAGGTGTAATTGTCCAGCCGCTCTCGCACATTCCAGTGAGTGACTGCTTTCCGTCCACCTTTTTCTTCCAAAACGATCGCCATTTTTTTGCGGTCTATGGGGTGGCGACCGATGGGCTGGTTGATGACTCCTCGATCGCCAGCAGGTGCGCCATAGACGATCGCCAAGTATTCCCGTTTCGCGGTTTTGGCTTTGAGTTGGGCTTGCAAGTGCTGGTGGGACTGGTCAGTTTTGGCAACGACGATCGCCCCGCTGGTGTCTTTATCCAAGCGGTGGACGATGCCGGGACGCTGCACGCCGCCAATGCCAGGGAGGGTGGGGCAGTGAGCCAAGAGCGCATTCACCAAGGTGCCATCGGGATGCCCCGGCGCTGGATGGACGACCAATCCCGTTGGTTTGTTAAGAATAAGCAGAGACTCATCTTCGTAGAGAATGTCTAAGCTCATTTCTTGGGGCAATAGGGCTAAAGGCTGGGCATCGGGCACCTCGATCTGAATCCAGTCGCCTTGCTGCACCACTGCTTTTTTGGATGTACATACCTCACCATTGACATGAACGTTTCCCTGTTCAATCAATTTTTGGAGGCGCGATCGGGAGAGGTCTGGAAGTTGCTCTGCCAAATAGCGATCGAGCCGCTCTCCGGTGGTCTCAGCGTGTAAATCAACCATTGGGCTTGAGGGCTAGGAAGGCAACATTCTGGCTTTGGTGAATCAACAAATTATCTGGGGTACAGTGCTTTCATGGTAAGCGATCGGCTCTTCCCAGAACGCGACCCAGATGTTATGAATTCTTGTGTTAGATTTCATTCAATATTTTGGCAGAACTGAAATCTGAAAAATTAGTAACGTAGGAAAGTTGGAAATTTATGTCTGAATCTGAAAGCCGCATGGATCGAGTCGAAAGGATGGTGGAAGCGAGTGCCGTGGCGATCGACAATCTGACTGCAAAGGTTGAGGCAAATGCAGTAGCGATCGATAACCTAACTGCAAAGGTTGAGGCAAATGCAGTAGCGATCGATAATCTGACAGCTAAAGTTGAGGCAAATGCAGTAGCGATCGATAATCTGACAGCTAAAGTTGAAGCAAATACGGCATCGATCGCTGACCTTAAATTAGCCGTCAGTGCCATGCTGGATACGAATGAGCAATTTCAGCGAAATTTTGATGTACTGGTGACTGAAAACCGTCGCATTTGGGAATATCTGATGAATCGGCAACCCAACGGTGGTGGACCCGGACGATAGATAGAGTAGGGTAACGGGGTAATAAAGTGATTTCACCGAAATCCCGATGTTTTTTATTTCATATCTTTATATCAAAGTCAAGAAACTATGAGTGAATCTGAAAGCCGTATGGATCGAGTCGAAAGGATGGTGGAAGCGAGTGCCATGGCGATCGACAATCTGACAGCCAGACTCGATAATCTGACAGCTAAAGTTGAGGCAAATACGGCATCGATCGCTGACCTTAAATTAGCCGTCAGTGCCATGCTCGATACCAATGAGCAGTTTCAGCGAAATTTTGATGTGTTGGTGACTGAGAACCGTCGCATTTGGGAATATCTGATGAATCGCCAACCCAATGGTGGTGGCCCTGGACGATAGGTAGAGTGGGCTAGTGCAGCTTGGCAGAAGTTTTTGACCAGTTAGGGGGATAGTTTTGAGTTTTGAGTGCTGCCGGCTCTCCTGGTTATTGGGTGATAAGCGAAAATTATGTCAAGCCTGGCAAGGGTTTCAGCTTTCGGAAAAGAGACAAAGTGTACTCTATTATACGGTTTCAACCGCAAACCCAGAAGAGCCGTGCTGCTTAATTATTTCTACCAGCCTGCACTAGTGGAGTAACTGGGTGATGGGGTGACAGCTTTGAACAATGTCCTGATATCTTTTACCAGCAGTGTCCCTACTTCGACCTTCTGACTACAAGACGTTAGGAATTTCCAGATAGAATAGCTCGAAGGTTCACGACCGAACCAATGACGACGATCGCCGGGGCTTCAAATGCTACCGCTTCAACTTGAGTGACGATCGTAGACAAGGTGCCAACTAACTCCTCTTGCTCTGGAAAGGTGCCCCAGCGAATGAGCGCTACAGGGGTTTCGGGGCTGAGTCCAGCGGTAAGCAATTGCGGCACAATATACGGCAAGTTGTGAATACCCATGTAAATCACGATCGTTTCAGAGCCATGGGCGATTGCCTGCCAGTTGACTTCTGGGCGATATTTTCCGGCTGATTCGTGCCCTGTGACAAAGGTCACCGAAGAACTATAATCCCGGTGGGTTAGGGGAATTTTGGCATAGGCTGGGGCAGCAATACCTGACGTTACTCCCGGCACCACTTCTACTGAAACCCCAGCGCCGACAAGCTCCTGCATTTCTTCGCCGCCCCGTCCGAATACAAAGGGATCGCCGCCTTTCAAGCGCACCACGATCGCCTCAGTTTTGGCTTTTTCAACCAGAAGCTGCGTAATTTCAGATTGTCCGAGAGAATGCCTGCCCCGGCGCTTGCCCGCTGGAATCTGTTCGGCTTGAGGATTAATCATCGTGAGAATTTGCGGGCTAATCAGTGCGTCATAGACAACAACATCGGCACATTCCAAAAGCGCTTTGCCCTTCAGCGTCAGCAGTCCAGGATCGCCGGGGCCGGCTCCTACGAGATAAACCTTACCGAGATCAGGCTGCATAGACGAATTCTGAGGATTTAGTTTGATTTTATGGGGTTCAGCCAAGCGCTATGGTTCCCGTTGCAACAGATCCAGCACAATATCCACCAGTTCGGCAGAGACTCCGATCGGATTGGCGAGACGGAGGGTTGTGGTGGGAAAGCGCTGGCGTAAGTTCGTAACGATTTGTCCGATCGCTTCCGTCGTGGTGCCAGCAAACAAAAAGTAGGGCAGGATGGCAATTTGGTTATGACCGGCTTGAATGAGTTGTTCCACTTGCTGGGTTAAATCTGGAGACTTAGACCAGTAGGCGACCACTGCCTCAGCTTTAGCAGCGACCTGCTCAATCAGTTGATTTCCCTCATGGCGCTGGCTGCCGTGGGCGACTAAAACCCTGGCGGCAACTGGCTCTAGGATTTGCTGCGTGAGCAATTGCCAAAGATCGGGATGGGTTCCTAGGTAGGAACACAACTCAATGGAGTATATTTCTGAGGTGCCTTGGCGCTGTAGAACTTCCTGAGCCAGTGCCACTTCTGGAGGAATATCTTCCATGACATGCACGCCGGGTAGCAGGAATAGGGGCAAGATGCGAACCCGATCGCAACCTGCTGCAAAGGCTCGATCGCTAAACTCCTGAATTTGTTGATGCAGTGGTGAAGCGCCAAATTCCAGACAGGCAGTCCCTACTAGGGGACAGGGATTTAGGGGATAAGGCTTGTGCTTGGAGGTGCTACGGACTGGGGTGGGGTCAGCTTGAGTAGCTGGTGTTGCGTCCCGATGCTTTGCTGGATTTTGTCCCAACGTTCTTAGGCGCTCTGAGACCCATTGAGCTAAATGAGCCGTTGCTATTTTGGGATAGGAGCTACGGCTACCGTGGGAGACTAACAAATAGGCAGATAACAAGTGTCGATGTATGAGTCGGGTGGTTAAGAGAGGTTGAGGAAATTTAGGGAAAAGCTGCAATAATATCTCTGTCTTGCTGAGGAATATTCTCAAAAAAATATATTAATTAAGAATATTTGGCAATTTGAGATGAATCTTCACTCTAAAAATTGTACAGAAATTTATTTAACTCTGTATTGAAGGAATTGGTGATACAAGTGAGGCGATTGACCAACCCGGATCTCGCACTATTCTCAACAGCATCTAGAACCAACACTTCGGATTTTTGTGGGGGTGCTGCAAACCCTATTGTGTAGCCATTATAGACCCTCACCGTTGGGCTGAGCGCTCACGTCGAAGCCTAAATCCCTCTCCCAAGAGGCTTGTCATTACCA